>SYMW01000020.1 GCA_005805305.1 Verrucomicrobiales bacterium | reverse complement strand
TTTCAGCTACCGCGGTCTCCTCAGCGGTGCTCACAGTCAGTTTGGGAGGCGTGGCTTCAGCTCGACCGCCAAGCGCTTGAACCACCTCAAGGTATTGATGCACATGATGCCTTTTCGCTCCCAGAACCGCGCTTGCCGATGCGTTCCCCAGTGCTTGTGCCGGGTTGGAGGAGGACAACTTTTCACGATCCGATGGGGCGGATCCAGAGGCGCTCAGGATTCTGAGTACTTCGCGCCGAGTTCGTTTTGGCATGGCGAAGTCGCTTGAAGAGAGGTTCACGGGGTGGGTCAAGAACGCGCGCCTCCAACTCGTGGATCGGCCCACGCGCACCGGAATTCGCGCAAGCCACGCCTCCAGAGCGGCGCGAGGCGAGTTGGGAAGCACCACCGCCAGATCAAACGTCCGCTCTTTAAGCCGGCGAGCGGTGCGCCCTAGGCTGTCCCCGGATTCGAAGATCATCACCTCGTCGAACAAGGGCTGCCCCTCCCACAACTCGGCCAGCTTCCGGTGGCTCAGCAGCGTGACGTGCGCCGACGGAAATCGTTCCCTCAACCTCGCCAAAGCCGGCGTCGTCATCACCGCGTCCCCAAGCCAATTCACTCCACGCACGAGGATTCCACGGGGGATGAACGATGTTCCAGCAATATCAAGAGACGAGCGCATCGCTGAAGGCATTTTTTCGGAGGGAGCGGGGACTTCGCGGTTTCCAGCGTTTATGCACCCAAAACCAGTTCGCCGGATCGCGAGCGATGGCTGCCTCGAAGGCGCTGTTGACTTCCCGCATGATTTCGGCTGGCTCCCGCCTTTTTCCCTCCGCGGTCATCGTCGGAATCTCCGGCCCCATCTCCACACGCCATCGCGCCGATCCGACTCGATAGCACACCGCCGTGAAAAGCGGGCATCCGTATCGCTGGGCCAGCAAGGCCGGCGCCGCGCTTGTGGAACAATCCGAGCCGAGAAACGGCAGCCAGAGTCCGTTGTCCCCGGCGTGCTGATCCGCCAGGAGCCCCAGGCAAAGCCCACCGCCCGCCATCGACCGCTTCAGGGCCGCGGCATCCCGCCGGCGCTCGAAGAAAAGACACTTCGCCCGATTTCTCAGCGATTGCATCAGCCGGTCCAGTCCAGGCTGGCGCAGTCCTCGATACGTCGCGGCGATACGAATTTTTCCAATGCCGGCGGGAGGCCTGGCGTACAGTTCGAAATTGCCAAAATGCCCGATGGCCACCACGCACGATCCCGCTCCAGACTGGCAAACCCAGGGGGCTCGCGTTCCCACTGAGAGCTCAGACACACGTTCCAAGCCAATCCATTCCAAATGCGCTCCCAACTCGGCGTCTGTCATGGCGGACGTTTTGACCGCACTCGCGTAATTCTCACCGAGGCGTTTGAAGTTCTCGCGAACCAGAGCTCGAACTTCCTTCGGCTCGAGCCGGTCTCCGAAGCAACGGGTGACATTGCCAATCGCGACGCGTCGATGCCTGGCATCGAGCCAAAAGGCGAGGGCGCCGCAGCCACGGCCGATGCGAGCCACCCAGCCGAGGGGCCAAAGCTGCAGAAACCCCAGAAGAGATCGCGCCAGCCAATAAAGGAGTGCGTCCATGTAAAACTATTCCTTGCTTCCGTGAGGCGCCTACCGGAAGCAGATTTGCCTCATGCAATCGTTGAAATCGTTCGCGCCGGTCATGATCTTGATCTCGACCCGCATGAAATAAATGGCGACGTCGCGCCGGTCCAGTTTGGGAAATCGGACGGCGTCTTTTTGGGTGGTCACGATCGCTTCGGCCTGTCTTTTTTTGCCTCGATTGATGGCGTTCAGCACTTCTTGCTGGGTGAAGCGGTGGTGGTCCGCGAATCGTTTCGAGTAGACGAGCTCGGCGCCGAGGCCGACCAGGCCTTGCTCGAAGCTCTCCGGTTGCGCAATCCCGCTGAGCGAAGCCACCTTCTTATGCTTGACGAGATCCAGATCGAATCGTTCTCCCGTGAACACATCCTCGAAATAGAGCGGATTGTGCATGCACTCGATGATGCCGGCGGTGGGGTTCAAGGCCGCGATCCGTTTCCTCAAGGCATCGCTCTTGCCATCGCTCTTCGTGATAAAAATGGTGTTGGCGCGCGCCAAATGCGAAGGCGGCTCCCGGAGCGTTCCTCGCGGCAGCATGAACCCGTTTCCGAATGGCTGTTGAAAATCGATCAACACGATGTCCCGCCGCCGCCCGCGCAGCTTCCAATACTGGAAACCGTCGTCGAGCAAGAGCGTGTCACAGCCAAATTTCTCGATGGCGTAGCGCCCGCTTTTGACTCGATCCTTATCCACCAGCACGATCACATCTTTGAGATTAGAAGCCAGCATGTAGGGCTCATCGCCAGCGGTTTCCGAGTCCAGCAAGAGGGATTTGCCGTCCGAGACAACGCGGGGCGGCGTGGTATCCTCGCGCAGCAGCAGTTTGTTGAGCAGCCTCGTGTGGAGCGGAGGCGGCTTGGAACGATAGCCCCGCGACAAGATTGCCACTGTGCGCCCCGCGTCCTGCAGCGCTCGCGCAAATTTTTCCACGACCGGTGTCTTGCCCGTGCCTCCGGCGGTCAGATTGCCCACCGCAATGACCTGGACGCCCAAAGTTGAATCCCGAAGAATGCGCACATTGTAAAGGAATCGGCGCACTTTGATGATCTGATGGAACAATAGTGACAAGAAATAGAGGAGACCGCGAACGATGGCGGCGAGTTTTCCTCGCCGTTGCCCGAATATCACTTCCAGGACAAAAGTCTCGGTCTCTTCTGTCCAAGCTCGCAGGGTTTCTCGCATCGGCGCCACTCTGACAAGTCGCGCCGCCGGTGGCAACCTTGAGCCGAGGAACGGCGAGTCGCGTCCCTAAACACCTCGAACGCGCGAGACCAGCCTGGCCGCTAAATCGTTGTCACCGCCCACGTCCGTGAGCCGCTGTTCCCGGCCCTGGAACAAGTACGTGAGTTTCCGGTGATCCAAACCCAGCAGGGACAGGATCGTGGCGTGGGCGTCATGGATATGCACCTTGTCTGCCACCGCCCGCAAGCCCAGCTCATCCGTGGCTCCCACAATCTGTCCGCCGCGAATCCCTCCACCGGCCATCCACATCGTGAACCCATTCGGATTGTGATCCCGCCCGGTCGCGCTTTGGGACGTGGGCGTGCGCCCAAACTCCCCGGACCACACGATCAAAGTTTGTTCGAGCAAACCCCTGGCCTCCAAATCCTGCAAAAGCGCCGCGATGGGTTGATCCACTTTTCTCGCCTGTCTCAGGGTCCCTTCATAGGCGTCATCATGATGGTCCCAGTCCTTGCTGTCGCCGCTCCCCGAAATCACCTGCACAAAGCGCACGCCTCGCTCCACAAGCCGCCTCGCGATGAGGCAACGGGTTCCAAAATCCCGCGCTTTTTCATCCTCAAGCCCGTAAAGCTTCCTTGTCGCGTCCGATTCCTTACCAATATCCACCGCATCGGGAGCGGCCGTTTGCATCCGGAACGCCAACTCGTAGGAGGCGATGCGGGAATCCAGCTCGTTGCTAGCCGACGCCAGACGTTCGCTGTGCCGAAGATTTAGCCATCTTGAAAAATCGAGAATCTCCCGCTGGGCTTTGGGCGTCATCCCCTTTTGGCGGTTGAGGTACAAGATCGGTGTTCCCTGGCTTTGGATCGGCGACCCTTGATAAATCGCCGGAAGAAATCCGTTGCCCCAGCACGGCGTGCCTCCCTTGAGTTTCCCGTCAGATTCGGCGAGCACCACCATGGCCGGAAGATTGTCCGCCTCCGATCCCAGCCCATAAGTAATCCATGCCCCCACGCTCGGCCATCCCAAACGCGATTGCCCAGTCGTCAGCACGTACTGGGCCGGTGAGTGATTGAAGGCATCATGGTGGCATCCGCGTATGACCGCCAGTTTGTCCGCTTGCCCTCGCAGCGCCGGAAACGCCTCTGAAATGGGGATTCCCGCTTGGCCGCATTCGCGGAATCCCAGGCGGCATCCCAGTAACGGCTGCCTGGTGACGTCCGTGAATTGCGCCAAGATGGTGCCGAAGCTTTCCGGCATGCGCTGTCCATGCAATGTGTTCAAAAGAGGTTTGGGATCGAACGTTTCCATCTGGCTCGGCCCCCCCGCCATCATCAAAAAAATGACGGATTTGGCTTTTGCCGGAAAATGAGGCGCTTGGGCGGCGAGGGGCGATTCCAACCGCGGGCTCAGTGATTGGAGCACCTCGGAGCGGCCCTCCCGCTCCAATAGATCCAGCAACGCCCAAGCCCCCATGCCGCAGCCGACGCGGGAGATCCAATGCCTGCGGGTCATGACTTCAGACGCGCCCGCCGGCAACGAGGACTCCCGTCCAATGGCACTCCGCTGTTTATTCAGCATAAATGAACTCGTTGGTGTTGAACAAAGCCAGGCAAAGGGCTTCCACCTTCTGTCGCATCGGGTCTCCAGCCCCTTCAAAAAACGCCTCGTTGGATCCCAGGAAGTCCACGGCCCGCTGACGTTCCAAAGCGGTGACCTGGCGCCCATACGCCCGTTCCCACGCCAGGGTCACGAGGAGCTCCGGATCCGTCCCCGCCTCGCGCAGCAGGTGCGAGGCAAACGCCCCAGCCTGCTCCCGAATCGACCGATTGTTCATCAGTGTCAGCGCCTGGTTCGGGATGGTCGTCACATCGCGCCTCGCGCAGCTCGCCACGTTGTCCGGCAAATCAAACGCGCTCAGCATGGGGAACCTGAACGAACGCCGGACCAGGAGATAGATCCCGCGGCGATTGGCTTCTTCAGGGGTGCTCGCGGGCCATCGGAGGAAATTGCCAATCTGCTCTTGATCATCAAGCTGCGGCGCAACAGGCAATCCAAACATCTCGGTTCTCAACATTCCTGAAACAAATCTCAGGCTATCCCAGATTGCCTCCGCCTCCAATCGGCGCGGCTGAAAACGTGTCAGCAACCGGTTCCCCGGATCCCGGCGCAGGATTTCCGAGTCTGCCGCCGATGCCATTTGATAGGTGCTTGAAAGCATGATCAGCCGGTGCAGCCTCTTGAGGCTCCACCCCTCCTCCATAAAGTCCACGGCAAGCCAGTCCAGCAACTCGGGATGAGTCGGTCGTTCGCCCTTGAGCCCAAAGTCGTTCGGAGTCCGCACAAGTCCTTCGCCAAAATGTCCCTGCCAAATTCGGTTCACCAGGACGCGAGCCGTGAGGGGATTCTGTTTCGATGCAATCCAGTCCGCCAGAGCCACTCTCCATTGTTTGGCGGGCAATCGAGCCACGGCCTCGCCGCGATCCAGCTTCGACGGAAACCCGGGCTCCACGATCTGCCCGGGATGGTCGAGTTCTCCCCGCTTCAACAAACGGGTTTCCAGGGGGCGCTCTCGCATTCCCAAGACGCGAACCGGGATTTCTGATCCCTCAAGCCCGATTTGTTTGGCACCTTCTCCGATCAAGAATCCGGCCTCGTCCTCCACCAGGTCTGGGGGTTTCGCAAGGACCAGATTCTTCTTCCCGTGCTCGATTAGAAATTGCCTCCTCTCATCCTCTGTGGCTAAAGCCTTGTGAGCGGCGTCCGGCTGGCTTCCTTTGCCGTCAAACTCCAGCGCTTTCTTCCCGAGCTCCAAAAGGATCAGGTCAATCGCATCGCGCCCCGTGGCTGTTTGGCCGGACAACGAGCCGCCGGCGCCAGCCGGGGAGGGTTCCGCCGCGCGCGCGTGGCGTCGAACAATTTCGCTTAACGTCTTATATCTCTTGGACTCCTTCAGACGGGCGCTCAGAGCCGGGTTCCGGCGGACCGCGTAAGAACCGATGCGGCGGAGGGTCTCGCGTTGCGCTTCGGGGTTGATTTCCCGTCTCGCACGCTCCTTGAGTTGCTCGATTTCAAACTCTTCAAGCGTGCTGTTCAGCGCGGCGCGGCCGCTCGGATGGCGAACCCCTCGCTGGATGTCGAACTGGTCACTAGCTGCGAATATTGCTTGCAGCCGAAAATAGTCCTTTTGAGAGATGGGATCGTATTTGTGGTCGTGGCATCGCGCGCATCCCAGGGTCAATCCGAGAAAGGCGGACCCGGTTGTGTCGACGGCGTCCGTCGCCTGGTCGTATTCCAACTTGCCGGTCACCATCCCGGCTTCCTGCAGCACGGGGCCCGTGGTATAAAGTCCGGTGGCGAGGATTGCCTCATGATCCCCGTCGAGAGCGTCGCCCGCGATTTGCTCACGAATGAACCGGTCGTAAGGCTTGTCCGCGTTCATCGCCCGAATGACGTAATCCCGATAGCGCCACGCGTGTCCAAAAAAGAGATCCGTCTCGAACCCGCCCGAATCCGCGTATCGCGCGACGTCTAGCCAGTGCCGGCCCCATCGCTCGCCATACCGAGGCGACGCCAGCAACCGCTCGACAAGGCGGCCGGCGGCGTCTGCATTTTGATCGCTGAGAAACATCCGCACTTCCGAAGGTGATGGGGGCAGTCCTGTCAAATCGAGCGTTGCCCGGCGGATGAAAGTTCGGCGCGAGGCTGGATCCGCCGGTTTCAATCCTGACGCCTCTAATTGATGCAGCACAAAAAGGTCGACCGGCGTTCGCACCCATCCAATTTGGCGAACCGATGGCAGCGAAACGCGATGAGGCCTCACAAACGCCCAATGCTCACCAGACTCTCGCGGTGGCTCGGCGGGAGCCTCCGCGTGGAGATCTGTCGAGCCTCCAATCGTGGCGAGGGCGATCAAGCAACCCAGTTGGAAGAGGCGCAAGTTCAAGCCACGGGTGGGATCAGCAACGGTGTTGTAGCCGCGGGCATCCGATGAGAATGCTTCATATCCCATCAAGTATCGCCGAGAATCTGTCCGCTGGCCAAGCGGAAAGTGGCGACCAACAAAGGAATAAGGCACGGCCTCCAAAGGGCTTCTTCTCGGGGTCCTGAGTTTCTGTCTGAGAAATTCGCGTTGTCCGCGGTTCGCACCTCAAACCCATCTGGTTTGAATCAGCAGCAGATCTTCACAGGCGGCTTCCCGAGTTTGATTTAAGGAGCGCCAGTTTCGGCAAAGAATGGGAACAACCGTTTTAGCTCGGTCTTGTCGGGTTGACGGCCGTATTCGCACAACTCAAACGCCTCCGCATGTTCCACTTTCTCTGCCGCCTGCAGGCCGTAGAATTCTCCTAGCTTCGCCCGAAACCGACTGGCTTGATCCCGGTATCGCCTGTCAAAATTAAGCCGGACCAATCGGCGGCGTTCCTCCTGCTTTGCGGGTTCACTGGGGACGTTTTCGACTGAACCGTTCGCCCCTCCCTCATAGAATTGGGAGACCAGGACATCCAGGGCGTCCAGGCGTTTGCCGATCACGGAGTCGATGGAAATCGCCACGGCGGGTTGAAACGGCGTGGGCTTTTGAAACCGATCCGGTGAATACATGAAAACTGGATTTTTCTTCAACTCGGGCACATCCGGGCAAAAGAAGGGCACGGTTACCATGTAGGCCGCGTCCTGAACGAGGATCGCTGTGTATCGGTGGTCGGGGTGATAATCGTTGGGCCGGTGGCTGATCACAAGGTCCGCTTTCCATTCGCGGATAAGCCGTGTGATCTTGCGTCGATTTTCCAGGGTCGGCTCGAGTTCGCCATCGTGGATATCGAGCACTTCCGAAGTGATGCCGAGGATCGCGGCGCACTTCAAGACTTCGGCAAGCCTCCGCTTGGCCAGGGGCCCACCCGCTTCACGCCAGTGTCCGATGTCGCCGTTTGTCACGGAGACGAATTTCACGTGATGCCCTTGGGCGGCCCACATCGCGGCTGTGCCTCCGGCCTGAATCTCGCAATCGTCGGGATGCGCTCCAAAACAAATGATGCGCAACTTGCCGTCCTCGGGAGGGGCGGGAGCGGCATGGGATAGGTCCAGCCAGGCACAAAAGGCCAGGCCCAACAGCAAACTCCGGAAGATGGTGCGGGTTGTCATTCCCCAACCATGACACAGTGAAACCCTCCCGACAATACGGAGATGACACCGCGCAGCAGTTCTGGCCATGATCCGGACTGGGGGCGCCGGCGTCCTCGCCGGCGAATCCGGCCCCCTGTTCAATCTTGCCGGCGAGACGCCAGCGCTCCCAGGTTCATGGCCTCGATTCACGCCTAAAAATTGGAGGTGCTTCCTGCCCATGAACCGAATCGCCGAAAGAAACGAAAAAGGATCAGACCCCAGAAAAGAAGGGGGGGTCGTTGCCAACAAATCGCTTCCCATTTCCTTGAAATCCTCACTGCCACCAACTCCCTCGCCCCATCCGGTGGGCAAAGGGGATGTCTTGCGGGAAACGAAAGACTCAATTCATTTTCACAAATCGCCTCAGAAATTCTGAGGTCATAGGATCTCTTTCGTTCTCTTTTGTTCCTCTCGGCCAGCCCCAGAGTTCAGGGCCCCGATGCGCCACGGCGGTCCCTCCAAAATCCGGAGTTATATGATTTTCGAACAACCCGTTAAGGCTGCCGCAATCGATAAAACTTGCTTCCGGCACTCGCGTTGAGAGTGATGGAGTTGTTTGCCGTGCCCGTCACCGCAGTCCACGCGGCGCCAACAATCGCGTCCGCCGATTCCAAGACGAACCCCGTGAGCGCCGCGGGCCAGGCGATGGTGACCGAAGCCCCGGAGATGGAGAAGCTCAATTTCGGAGTTTCCACCGGTGCGGGAGGGATCGAGTAAAGCCCGAAGTTGTCGACGCCGAAATACCAACTGTCCGTCCCTGCGTGGGTGAAACGGAAGCGGACCTTGGACTGGTTGTCCGCCTTGGCGATCCGGAAAAGTTCCACGCGCTTGGATTCGGAGGCATTGTCATTGACCCGAACGCTGATGAACGGCGCTAGATCTTTGCTGATGACGGCGCCGATAAAGCTGCCGTAGGAGGCGCCTTTATCTTCGCCCGTCCCGGGATCTGTGTAGCGAGCCGTGTCACCATGCTCGTCGGTGAAGGTCGCGATCGCATCGATCTGTCCCGATTCATCGCGTTTCACATCTGGGCCGTCCAGCATATAAACGATGGAAAGCCAGTTCTGACCGCCGTCAATGGAGTATTCCACCGCGGCGATGCTGTCCTGATTTTGCTCCCAAAGACTGTGGTAGGCGACATGAACATCCGTCTTGCCCGAAAGGTTGAAGTCGGGGGTGAAGGCATGAAGCACCTGGCCTCTGCCGTTGCGATATCCGGAATTGCCAAACAGGAACTTCCCGGCCGCCAGCGGTTGGTTGAGGATTTTTCCATTCAACACGTTCCGCCTGTTCAACGTCAGCACACGGCGATAGTCCTCTTCCCATGCCTGTGGGTTCTCCGGATTGCTGTAGGTCACGAAGGATCCTTTGAAACGGTCGGAATTCACAACCGTCCACGTGGCGTAACTCGCCGAGTCCAAGTTCTCCAAATCCAAGTCCTGGTTCTGAATGTCCGTGAAGTTGACCTGGGTCCAGCCTGTGGGGAGCGCGCCCTCGGCCGTGCCTTCGAAGTCCTCAAAGAACAGAGGGGCGGGCAGCACGATGCTCCTGTAGTCGCCCACGGTGAATGAGCCCTCGTGGGTGAATGACATCGCGGGCGATCCGTTGTCAGCATAGGTCAGCAGATAGGCATGTGTCGAGACAGGGGCCATCAGCGCTTGGTTGGTGTAGGCGATCGTCACCAGGTCGTTGACGGTGGAAACCACGGGGACGACGCTTGCTCCATCAACTTTTAAGGACACGCTGCTCGCGGCGACTTTGCTGGCACCGTTGGTGATCGTCGCCATGAACTCGAGCACGGGCGGCTGATCGGTTGAGTTGTTGGCTGGCAGCAAACTGAGCAGCCGCGGCCTTGAACCGGCGGCTTGGACGACGGAGAAGGTTTCCGTGGCGGCGATGTCATAACCGTCGTTCCGCAGGAAATGAACTTCATATTCGCCCGAGGCCGTCAAGCCGCCGGCAAAGATCAAAGTTCCCTCTGTGATGCCAGTCGTCGCCGACTGGGTGCCGTTGACGTAAAACCATCGCGTCGAGGGCGTGGGGCCTGGGACGACTCCCTTCGGATAAATCCCTATCCAATCCGTGGAATTCCCTGGACCTCCCTTGAAGCTGACGCGGATCTCCTCGCCGGGCGAGTAGGAGCGCTTATCCGTTTGCACAATCGTGGCCCCGGCTTCGAGCACTTTGAACTTCACGCTGGCCAGCTTCGTGTATCCGTCGTTGAGCAATAAATAAGCGACCCAATCGCCCGCGGACGCCAAACCATTGGGAAAAACGATCACTCCTTCGGACTTGCCCACCGTAGCCGTCTGCGTGCCACCCACGTAGTTCCAGAGGGTCGACCCCACGCTTCCAGGCTCCACACCGTTTGGATAAATCCCGATCCAATCCGCCGCGTTGGCCGGCCCTCGCTCAAATGTCACGGAAATCGGGTCGCCCGGGTAATAGGCGGAGCGATCCGTGAAAACGCCCGGCCCCTGCGCGTGACTCGCGGCGTGGCCCCACAGGAGGCAGGCGGCGAAGGCGGCAAGCAATGTTCCTTGGCTCGTGAAGGTCTGGCCAAGAGTCGAGTTCTGGTGTTGATTCGTTTTCATGATGTTTTTCGGTTGCCTCACTCCATTTTCAGCACGACGTGAGCGGCTTCCCCGGGTTTGCGGCGTCTCGACTGTCTTTTATGGTGGATCGACATCGATTCAGTCCCTTTGGCGGAACCAGCGGGTTCGAGGAACCGCGCTCTGTCCGTCATCTAACATTCGGGCCGAAGAGTCAACTCCGCAGCGAAGAGGAAGCGCGAATTCACTCGTTCGTTTCATAAAAGCCCCAAGGTTTCGGGATTGTGTCAGCCAATAGGACACTGTAAATTGCGTTCATGCATCCGGCTAGAACCAATGGCTTTCTCGCGTCTCTGTCCCTTTTTGGAGCTCTTCTTTTGCCCTTTCCCTTGGCGGAGGCTCAAGCCCCCACCAAGGGACCTCTGAAAGCGCTGCTCGTCACAGGTGGCTGCTGCCACAATTACAAATTCCAATCGCAAGCCTTGACGGAAGGCATCAACAAGTGGACTCCCAGTGAGTCGGAAACCAAGACCCGGGTGAGCGCTTTGCGTGAGCGGGGCGGCGCGGCCGTGGAATGGACCATCGTGAACGAAGGAGGCACTGGAACGAGGGCTCAGATCGGGCTCTATTCATCGCCAGATTGGGCCAAGCCCTTCGATGTGGTGGTTCACAACGAATGCTTTGCCGATACGGCGGACGCGGACTACATCCGAGCCATCACGGCCGCTCACAAGGCGGGAAAACCGGCCCTCGTGATCCACTGCGCGATGCACACGTACCGCGCTTCGAAATCGGATGACTGGAGGGAGTTCCTCGGGGTGACCAGCCGGCACCACGAGCACCAGAGTCGTTACCCGGTGCGGGTGGTCGCCGCGGATCATCCCATCATGAAAGGATTCACCAAGGATTGGACCACTCCAATGGACGAGTTATATGTGGTCGAAAAACTGTGGCCGACGGCGAAATCGCTGGCGGTGTCGAAGAGTGAGAAAACCGGCCAGGAACAGCCCGTTGTCTGGGTGAACAATTTTCACGGCACGCGAGTGTTTGGCACCACATACGGGCACTCGGACGACACCTTCCGGGATCCGGTGTTCATAGATCTTCTCGCGCGCGGATTTTTCTGGGCCGCCGGAACGACCAAATAAAGCATACAACTGCTTTTGCCTTACGGTGTTGCGGACACGCGTGCTGGTTATTGGCGAGCATAACACCCATGAGTTTAATTCTCCTGACGGCGGTGGTGGTGCTGGTGGCCCTTTGGTTCTTCTCTTCGCAAGGAAAGGACTAATCTCAGTGAAGATCCCGGCCGCGAGCCAGGCGCCTCGCGGTGGAGTTGAGCGCCTCGCGGAAAGGCGGCGCTGAGTCGTCGCCTGCAATTTCTTTTTGGATGTTTAGACATCAGGGCGGAGGGAGGACTCGGTGCCAACAAATCGCCTTCCATTTCCTCCGCATCCTCCCCGGAACCAGCACCCTCGCGCCATCCAATGGGGAGAGGGCAGGGGGAGAGGGGCTGTCTTGGGCACACGTGTTAATCTGCCCTTCAGGGGTGTCTTCACAGTCTATGGGTTTGGCAAAAGAATTGTGTTGGCGGCGAAAACCTCGGCGAAAAAGGAAATAGATTTGCCTTTGAAATCGATTTCGCAACACTGCCGCCGATGACTAAAACGGCGTCCAAAAAATTCGCGGCCTATCCCAGATTAAACCCCCTTGGCATCTGCAACCAAATGGCTGTCGCCGATCTGATCGACCAGACGTTCCTCGCTTACAACGGTGGCCGCATTCGCGAGGCCGCGAAATTGCTCACGGAGAAGATGCTGCCCCGGGATGGCTGCATCGGCATGAGCCTGACCGGCGCGCTCACTCCGGCTGGCTTGGGAAAATCCTGCCTCATTCCGCTCATCAAGGCGGGCTTCGTGGATTGGATCGTATCCACCGGCGCCAACCTTTACCATGATCTGCATTACGGGCTCGACATGAAGCTCTACTCCGGATCGCCTTTCCTTGACGACGTGGCGCTCCACCGCGACGGGGTGATCCGCATTTATGATGTGCTCTTCGATTACAACGTGTTGTTGGACACCGACGCGTTCGTGCGCCAGGTGATTCAGGGACCGGAGTTCCAACGTGTCATGGGCAGCGATGAATTCCATTATTTGCTTGGAAAATATGTTTCTGAACGCACCCGTAAGCTCGGGCTCGCGGACAGCTCCGTTCTCGCCGCCGCTTACGAGTGCGGCGTTCCTGTCTTTACCAGCAGCCCCGGCGACAGCTCCATCGGCATGAACGTGGCTGCGATGGCGCTGCGTGGCTCGCCGTTGCTGGTCGATGTCAATCGCGACGTCAACCAGACCGCCGCCATCGTGCTTGAGGCCAAGTCTTCAGGCCTTAAGTCGTCCGTGTTTATCCTGGGTGGAGGGTCGCCGAAAAACTTTATGTTGCAAACCGAGCCCCAAATTCAGGAAGTCATGGGCATTGCTGAAAAAGGTCATGACTACTTCCTCCAATGCACCGATGCCCGGCCTGACACGGGTGGGCTGAGCGGGGCGACGCCGGCCGAGGCCGTGAGCTGGGGGAAAGTCGATCCTGACACCCTTCCCGATTGCGTGGTGGCCTATGTGGATTCGACAATCTCTTTGCCGTTGCTCACCGCTTATGCCCTGGCCCGGGTAAAACCTCGGAAACTCAAACGATTATTCGACAGGCGCGATGAGCTGCTCGACAAAGTGAAATCCAAGTATCTGAAAACCGGCACGGTCTCGAAGATCACCACAAGCCGAAAAATTGCAAAAAGGTCGAGCAGCATCGGATTGGCAAAGCGCTCGAATTAGCCTTAAAACCGCAGTTGAACCTCGTGGAGATTTGCTAAAGCCTGGATGAGAAAGGGTTGACGAAGAGTTCAGGAATGGCCCTGGCCTTCCGCGCGAGAATCTCGCCACCTCGCCAGCCAGGTTCGGAACCGCCGCCTTTCTCGAAACAGGCCGGCTCCACCCAGCAGCGCCGTGAGGACCACCGTGCTCGTCTCCGGCACGGGAACCCGATACGGCACGACTTCGCCGGTT
>SYMW01000199.1 GCA_005805305.1 Verrucomicrobiales bacterium | reverse complement strand
GGCTTCAGCTTCGGTTGGCTCCGTCAGCCCCCGGCAAGGACTCTCACCTTGCATGGACCGTGTACCTGCCAAGCACACGAGCGCGACTGTGCTGAAAGCCAGTCGCAGCAGTATCTCAGGCTCGCAGCCACGCCGAACCTGCTGCGGTTGGTGCTTCGCACACAACCGCGCTTCGGGTTGCCAGCCAAATTCACCGACAACTTTTGGATGCACTGCCAATAAGGCTGCTCGACGCGCGCGGCGCTCCTGGGTAGATTCTAGCCGCATGACAGATCCTCGTTTTAAGAAGCTCGCCGACCTGCTCGTGAACTATTCCACGAAAGTGGGCAAAGGAGATGTCGTCCTCATGGAAATGATCGACATCCCAGACGACTTTTGCGTCGAAATGCTGCGCTCGGTGCGGCGGGCAGGCGGAGTGCCCATGATCGAGGTGAAGCATTCAAGGGTGGCTCGTGAGCTTTTGCGGGAGACCGACGAGCGGCAGGCGTCCCTCGCCCGGGATGTGGAGATGCATCGCATGAAACGGGTGGACGCTTACATTGCCATGCGCGGCAGCTTTAACACGAGCGAGACGTCCGATGTGCCGAGCGATTTGATGGCGATGTATTCGAAAACCCTCAGGCCGGTGTTGAATTATCGAGTCAACAAGACTCGGTGGTGCGTGTTGAGATGGCCAACCCCCAGCATGGCGCAAGCAGCCGGAATGAGCACCGAGGCGTTCGAGGATTTTTACTTCGATGTGTGCACCATGGATTACGCGCGCATGGCCAGGGCTATGGCCCCATTGGAACGAAGAATGGTTTCGGCGGACCGCGTCGTGTTGAAGGGGCCGGGGACCGATCTTCGGTTCAGTATTCGAGGCATCGGGGCGAAGATGTGCAAGGGCGATCGGAACATTCCGGATGGGGAAGTCTTCTCTTGCCCCGTGAAGAATTCGGTCGAAGGGGTCATTCAGTTCAACACGCCCACGATCTATTCAGGCACCCGGTTCGAAAATGTGCGGCTCGAATTTCGCGAAGGCAAGATCACTGGCGCTTCCTCCAGCCAGACCAAACGGTTGAACGAGATCCTCGACACGGATCCCGGCGCGCGCTACGTCGGAGAGTTTTCGCTGGGGTTCAACCCCTACATCATGAATCCGATGTGCGACATCTTGTTTGACGAGAAGATCGCGGGCTCGCTCCACTTTACCCCGGGCCAGGCGTACGAAGATTGCGGGAATGGGAATCGTTCCGCTATCCACTGGGACATGGTCCTCATCCAACGCCCGGAGTGGGGCGGGGGAGAAGTGTGGTTCGATGGAAAGCTGATTCGGAAAAACGGCGTGTTCTTGCCGAAAGATCTTCTAGGTTTGAATCCAGAAAAGCTTAAATCGAGGGCATGAACGATCCCAGGCCCGCGCCCTGGGTCAAGGCATCGGCCCCAGACAGGATTTGTGGCGGAGGAGGACGCGGGCCAGCAGATCCAATTGCGCGGGCCCATGTTCGCTGGAAAACGCAAATCGATAGTATCCGCCCAAGGGCGCTCCTGGATAAACCACGAGAGGGGGATAAATCGACGCGTCGAGCAATGATTGCCTCAGCCGCCTCGAAGCCGCTCGCGACTTAGGGATTAGTCCGACCACCGGTCCGGGGTGGGGCGGCACATCCAAGCCGCCGTGCCGCAAGGCCATCCGGAGTCTGTTCACAGTCTCCGCCAAGCGCCCGCGGAGGATCTCTCCTTCCGACTCGAAGATATCGATGGCTGCGAGAGTGCCCGCGGCGGTGTGCAAGGGCGGAGGCGTGTGACCAGCAAAAAAGTGGCTTTTTTGATGGATGTTTGCCTGGAATGCGCGGCTCGAGAGAATAACTCCTCCATGGACTCCAAACGCCTTGCTCAAAGTCAGGGTGAGGATGAGTTGATTCGGGGACAGTCTGGGTTTGGAGTCGAGCACACCACGCCCTCTGGGGCCGATCACGCCCGCGCCATGCGCATCGTCGACGAGCAAGACGTCTCCCGCTCCGAGCCCTTTGGCATACTGAGTCAAATCCGGGACAGCTCCTGAAAAAGAGAACAGCCCGTCGGTGAGCACCAAGGTGGCGGAACCCTCCCCTCGCTCGCGCAGTCGGCGGTGAAAGTCCTCGGTGTCCCGATGCGCGAACGAATAACTCGGAACCTCAAGAAATCCCGCGGCAAGACGCAGAGAGGAGTGGGACTTCTCATCCATCACAACGCGTGCTGGTGGAGTGGTCAGAGCTTGAACCGCGATCAAACTGGACGCGTAGCCGCTGGACACAAGCGTGGCGCTCTGAAAGCCGAAGAACGAGGCGAGCCTCGATTCCAACTCGAGATAGAGCGGATGATTTCCAGTCGTGACGCGCGACGCGCCCACGCTGCCACCGTGATGTTTGATCGACTGCACCATGGAGTTCAGCACCTCCCGCCTAGTGGAGAGACGAAAGTAGTCGCACCCGCTGAAGCTGAGGAACGTTCTTCCTCCGCACCGCACGTGAGTCGCATCAGCTTGTCGAAGAGGGCTGGGAAGTGACTTCAAGGCTGAATAAAAAAGCTCAGGTTCTCCAGCTCCATCGCCAGATTGACGTTGTTCACCATCACGTCCTCCGGAACGATGAGCATGATCGGAGCAAAGTTCATGATGCCGCTGATGCCGCTCGCCACCAGTTGATTCGTCACTTCTTGGGCGACATTCACCGGGACCGTCAAAACGGCCATTTTCACCCCGCGCTCCTTCACAAATCCCGGCAGGGCCTCCATGTCGTAGAGGGGTTGCCGGAGCTTTGTGGATCGCTTGCGCTTGATGTCGGCGTCGAACGCCGCCACGATTTCAAATCCTTCCGGCTCGAAGCCTTGGTAAGAGAGAAGAGCAGATCCAAGGTTGCCCACTCCGACGAGGATCACGGGTTGCAGGCTGTTGGTTCCGAGGACATCCGAGATCATCGCGGAGAGTTGCTCGACGTCGTATCCGAGCCCGCGGGTCCCAAACTGTCCGAAATAAGTGAGATCTTTCCGAAGCTGCGTCGGCTTCACGCCAGCCGCGCGCGCCAGGGCCTCGCTGGAGACGGTGCGGAGGCCGTTTGCTTTGAGACGCTGGAGGCAACGCAGATAAACCGAAAGCCGATAGACTGCTTTTCGTGGTATGACGGGACGATCCGTTTTTTTCAATTAACGGGATGTTAATCGCCTGCCAATCCCAGGCGCAAGCTCCGAAGCAAGCGAGCGTGGCGGTCGGCGGGCGCGACGAGATAAACCGTGTTTTTCGATTCCGCCCAGGCAGCCTTGAATCGATCGACTGGGATGATTCTCCTGATGCCTTCGGAAGTTCCTGGATCGTTGATCAGGGGGTTGCCGTTTGCCTCGAAGCCGATCACCACCACCAAGTGGCCGGAGCCCCCTTTATCAAGGCCTTTCAACCTGTTGTAGGAAACCGAGGCGACGACTGGAACGTCTGCGCTCAAGCACGTTTTGAGGGATTCCAGGTTTTCGAACCTCGCGACACACGCTCGCATGCCTGGGAACGTTCCCGCAAACGCCGTGTTGAATGACCAATTCCCCGTGCCGCCCCAGTCGGGGTCAAAAACACTCGC
>SYMW01000198.1 GCA_005805305.1 Verrucomicrobiales bacterium | reverse complement strand
TACCGAAGTCAACCAGGACCAGCGCCGGATCATGGAATTATTGAAAAAGGACAAGTAGCCACAGGCTTGAAATCAAAAACGTAAAGAAAACCCGCTCTGGCAGCGGGTTTTCTTGCTTTTGACGGGGGGTAAAGTGCGTGTAAACTTGCTTCTCATGGTCGGGCCGCCGCATGGAAGGCTGGCAGAGTTTTCCGTGAATTATGCTTAAAACCTGTGTTACAACTAGTTTACTCTCCAGGAAGCCTAAAGGCAAATCGTCCCCACGCGGCACATCTCGAGGTTTGATGATTCCCTCGCGAACCTTCCCAGGTGATCCCAGCACGTTCGACCGGTCCATCAAACGGCGTTCTACCCAATCAGAAACCAGGCACGCGACTGCCGATTTCCGTTCGTCGTCCCACAGCGCCTTTCGGTTCGTCAACTCCACTCAGAGAGGGGGGGACTGGGTCGGCATCGTTGAAACCAACCCTTGCAGAAACCGATGGCTCCGTTCCACCGCGGTGAAAACATCCGTGGCACATTCGTCCAACTCCACAATCAAGCCGGCGGGTGAGCGAATCCTGCCGAGGATCTTTGGGAGATCGACGGCCCCTTCGCCAGCAGCGGTCATGGGTTGACCGTGAACGGCTGGGCCGTCCTTGACGTGCAGGAAGCGGACGCGGGGCCCTAGCTCCGCGATGACCAAAGAGGGGTCGAGCCCCGCGGTTTTGACCCAGTAGACGTCAATCTCCAGAAAAATATCTGGATTCAGGCGCTCGTTCAAAAGGCGGTAGGGGTAGAGGCCTTCGATCGGCTCAAATTCCCACCAGTGATTATGCAGCCCAAACTCCAGTCCGTTGGCTCTGGCCATCTCATCGGCTTGATTGTAAGAATCGGCCAGGCGCCTGATCCCAGCGGAAGAATCGAATTCCTCCGACCGCGGCCATCCGTGCCAAATCACGCGCCGGCAATCGAGTGAGGCGGACAACTCGACCGCCTCCTTCAGCCCGTTGCCGAGGGGCAAGCCGCAATGCATGGCGGCCACTTCCAGGCCAAGTGACTTTAATGTCTTTCCAGCCACCGCCGGGGAAATCGGCTCTGGGAAGGAAGCCGTCTCCACCGCTGTGTAACCTATATCCCGAATTCGGCGAAGCGTTCCTAAAAAATCTTCGGCCAACTGGCGGCGCACGGTGTAAAGCTGGAGAGCAATGGACGGTCCCACGGGCCTGATCCTGAGTCACCATCACAAGCCTGGCAAGAGGCTTGATCCTCTCTCCAGCAGCCAACCGCTTGCTCAAGCCGCGGCGCGAATTTTCTCTGATAGGCTCAACGCTCTCTCCCCGCGCAGGCGGGCCTCGTTCAACAAATTCAGAGCGGCCACACGGTAAGCTTCGCCGAGAGTCGGGAAGTTCAGGATGTTCTCCAAGAACACGCTCACGTTGTTGTGGTTCAGCAAGGCGAGTTCCCCCACGTGGATCAGATCGGTGGCGCCGTCACCCACGATTTGCACGCCCAGGATTCTATTCCCCTGGGGATCCGCCACCATCTTCAACAGCCCGTCTTGAATCCCCGCGATCTGGCCTCGGGCGATCTCGTCAAATTGAGCGCGGCCCACGAGGATGTCGCCATACTGCTGCCGCGCCTGTTCTTCCGTGAGACCCACGCTGGCGATTTCGGGAACCGCGTAGATGCCGATTGGGACGATCTCAAAGGCGTGCCCGGGGTCGATGTTGAGCGCGTGGCAAATCGCGCGGCGGCCTTGCTCCATGCTGCACGCCGCCAGGGCCGGGTGGCCAATCACATCGCCCACGGCGAAGATGTTCGGCGCGGATGTGCGGTAATGCTCATCCACCTTGATGTGGCCGCGGCTGGTCAGTTCGATGCCGGCCGTTTCGAGCCCCAGCCCCTCCACATTCGCCGATCGGCCGAGCGCGACGAGCATTTTATCGCTGCGAATGACCTCGCCCGAGTCCAGTTCAGCCACCACCTGAGTGCGGCCATCCCACCGAACGGATCGGGTTTGACGCTGGCCCAAGAAGCGGCCGCTGTAGCGCTCGAAGTGGCTGACGAATTTAGCGGTCAACTCCGGATCGAGAAAACTCATCGGCCGCGAGGCTTTATCGATGAGGGTGACTTCCACCCCCAGGAGCGAAAAGATGGAGGCATACTCGCACGATATGACGCCCCCGCCCAGCACCGTGAGGGAGCGCGGCAGGTAGATCATGCTCAGGATCGAGTCGCTATCCAGAATGTGCTCGTGATCCACAGGAATCTCCGGCGGGGTTCGCGGGCGTGAACCGGTGGCGATGATGATTTGATCCGCACCCAGGGTTTTCCTTGAGCCATCCAGAAACCTCACCTCCACGGCGCGAGCGCCCGAGAGCCGGGCACGGCCGTGGAATAAATCGATGCCATTGCTCTCAATATGTTCGCTTATAAACTTGTGATGGGCTGCCAAGACTTGGTCCAAGCGCGACATCAGGCTGGACACTTCCAGACCCTCGCGCAGCGCGACGTTGAAGATGGAGGCGTCGCGCTTGAAGCGCATGAGCGTGAGGGCGGCCTCCCGAAGGGTTTTGCTGGGGATGGTGCCTTGGTACACGCAGGCGCCGCCGACCTGGCGTTCGCTCTCGATGAGCGCCACGCGCCTGCCTGCCTTGGCCCCTTGCACGGCGGCCTTTTGGCCGCCTGGTCCGCTGCCGATGACGACGAGGTCGTAGTGGGAATGAGAGTTCATGCGTCCATTGTGTGGATCGTGGCCAATACCGACTCCTGCTGATCCAAAAGAGCCTGAAATTCCTCGGGATACAGGTTGAGCTCCGCGAGCACCGGATCCTGACCGAGCGCCTCGTCGCGGGGGCAGCCTGGAAGAAGCACCCAGCTCGCGAGACGATCCGAGAGCCAGGTGATGGCCGTTTCCTTTTGAAACGCCGCCGCCGCGGCGCGATTCCGGTAATAGGCGCACGAGGCGCGCACTTGCGGCGGCAGCCGCCATTTGTCCGCGACCGCCGCTCCGACCTCTCCGTGGAATTCATCCATGAGTGCCAGAGCCGAGTTCTTGTCGATGCCTGGCTCAAGCTCCACGACTGCCCGTAACGCGATGGGTTTGCCGATGGCGTGCAGCAAGCCGCAAAGAAACAGGCACTCGACGTTGGTTCTCTTGGCGCGCGCGATTTCCTTGGCCCAGGCGCCGGACGCCAGGGAATGCCGCCAAAGCCTCTTGATCTCGGCTTGAAACCCGGGGACATGGAACACTTCACCCCTCACCGACACCGCGATCGCGATTTCACCCAGCAGCTTCATGCCGATCCGTGTGACCGCCTGCTGGAGCGAGACGATGGTTTGACTGCCCCCATAGGCGGCGGAATTGACAATGCGAAGGACATGGCTCGCCAGAGCCTGATCTCCGTGGATGAGGGCCGAGAGTTGTGCCACATCGGAGTTGGGGTCGCCAGCCAAGGCGAGGATTTGTCCGGCAGCTTTTGGGAGCACAGGCAGATGGAGGGCGCCTTGCGCGACGCGCTCGCTCAGGCGATCACGAATGGTTTCCAGTGTGGGGAGATCGATTGTTTCGGCGGTGGCGAATGTCATGCTGCCTTCATCGAGGGCCGCGGGGCGATGAGACGTGTTCGGAGTTCCGTCTCCCGCGGCGATGGCTGGTGATTTGTGATTGGGTTGAGGATGCTCGTCCACTCGTCCTGAAGACCTGCTGTCTTCAAAGCCCTGTTGACTTCAACGGCTGATCCCGGCCCAGACTTGAGAGGTTATCTGGGATTTTCCTCGAAGAATACGTTCCTCCACGGAGCCCTCCTGGTTCGAGGGCTCGACCGAATGCAGCGCAGCCCTGCCTTGGGCTGGATGGTCACGGCTTAGAATCCGTTTGGAGGGACACGATCCGTAAAGGGAATGCGGGATCGACCGGGGATTGCGGCCGGAAAAGGATCGGCCAGCCTCGAAACCAGGATCCGCGCTATTCCAAATCAATTTCGCGCACGCGCTTCTTGTCACGCATGGCTTCGACGTGCCGGCGAATAAGATCCCGCACGTTGGGAGCCTTGGCGATATACTCCATGTTCACCTCAGGGGATGATTTGTCCGAGGTATCCAGCTTGATATTGCCAAGGCCGAAGAGCCTCAAGAAAAAGGGCTCCGCGAGGGTGATGTCTTTGATGCGGTAAAGCTCGAGCTCATCGGTGCGCTTGTTGAAAATCCCGCGTGTCACGCTCAACCGCTGGGTTGTGAGACGGTATTTGAAGCAT
Organism: Verrucomicrobiales bacterium; assembly: GCA_005805305.1. Lineage (GTDB taxonomy): Bacteria > Verrucomicrobiota > Verrucomicrobiia > Limisphaerales > F1-80-MAGS106 > F1-80-MAGS106. The sequence goes on along the minus strand of SYMW01000198.1, from coordinate 4,303 downwards.
TTCACTTCCAGCCATTTCCAAATGGCGATGAAAATGGGGACGATCAGGACGCACAGCAGGACGCACAGCACGTAAACGCCGAAGTTCTTGAGTTGCGAAGGGCTGCCTTCCCAAATGGTTTCCTCCTGATCTTGCATGGTTCAAACGAATCCGTGGTTGAATCGAGTTCAGCGGAGAAGCGCGAATGCCTTTTTCATGGCGGCGATCGTGGCCGCGCAAGCGGGGTCGTTCCCCAGCTCATTGAGGGCCTTGTTGAACGGCTCGGGGCGGACCGGGCCGTCATAACCTAATTGGTTCAAAGCGTTGAGGAATACGCCGGCATCGATGACTCCCGTGGCGGCAGGCAATTCGCGTTGATTGTCCTGCTGTTGCGCCTTGGGGATGCCGGACGGCGCGTCGTTGAGATCCACCGAAACGATATCCTCGTTCTTCAGCGCCAAGATATCGGCCTCGGTGTCGCCCGCCGTCCACCAATGCCACGTGTCGAGAACCAGTCCCACGTTTCCCGTCCCGATTTCAGCAATCAGTTCCCTCGTCTCGGCCATTGTATGGACGAACGGATAACGGCCTCGAGTGAGCAGAGTTTGAGTGCCGACGTATTCCAGGCCCAGACGCAGGCCATGATCTTTGAGAACTCTGGCCGCAGCCCGCAACCGGTTGGCGTGCCTCTGAAAATTTTGCCGATAGGTGAGCGAGGGATGACTGGGCGAAATCCAGGTGCCGACTCGTGTCACGCCAGCTCGCTGCAAGCCCATCGCGATGGAAGGCAGTTGCTTCATGCCGGCCTCGAACTGGACGTCTTCATTTCGGAAATCTACGGTCAATCCCGCAGCGGCCCAGCTCAACTTGTTCCCTTTCAAAGCCGCCATGAGTTCTTGAAGGCCTTCCGCGGTCATCCGGGACAGCTCCTCGCCGAGGGGCTCGACGGATTCGAATCCGTGACGGCTCGCGAGTTCGAGGACTTCCTTTTGGTTTCGCACCTGAACGCCAATGGATCCGGGTGTCAGCGCCAGGGTCATCTTTCTGGCGGCGGTCGCGCCGAGCGCCGTGCTGCGCAGCGAAGGCCCGAGGGCCGCGCCCAAGGCGCCTAGGGCGAGCGAGCGCGAAAATTGGCGGCGATTGACGGAGTTCATGGTTTCGCGGGTCCTTTGGCGGAGGCGGGGCGGCTAGTTTGTTCGTACCAACAGACATTTGCCGAATTCTGACCCGCGACGACGAGATCCAAGTCCCCGTCCCCGTCCACGTCCCGGGCGGCAAGGTCGTAAGCAGCCTGATCGGTGGCTATGTCGTGCCGTCTGAATTGGGCCTGGCCCAGATTCTCAAACCAGCAAAGCACCTTGCTCTCGTAGGCGCAGGTGGCCACGTCCAGGTCGCCGTCGGCATCCAAATCGGCCACCACAAGAGTGTGCGGCGAATTGAGGGTTCGATCCAAATAATGAGGCTTCCAACGCGGTGCTTCGAACCATAGGACCCCAAAATGATGCCCCTGAGAGGCAACCAAGTCAGGCTGGCCGTCACCATTCATGTCCCCGACCTGGATATTGGTGGCCTGGATGTAGCCGGTGCCCACTTCGTGAAAAATCCAGGGCTGCGTCGCGTCCTTCGGCTGGAGCCACAGGCGGTACCACTCACCCTTCTTGGCCGCGTGGACAATATCCAAACGTCCGTCCCGGTTTACGTCGCCAATGCCGGGATAATGGGCCAGTCCTCCGCTTTGTCCAGGGCCGAGCACGTGTTTGGGCCAGCGCTCGGCGGCATTCGGATTCGGAGGGCAAGCATACCAATAGATGCTTTCCGGAGGCGTCGACAAGGCTTCGCCGGAGGCGACAACGTCGATTCGACCGTCGCCGTTAATGTCCGCCAGCGCCACGGCGTGGGCCCCGACGCACTTGTCATCCACCACATGGCACGGCCACGGTTGTTGCTTGCGAGGCCCCGGGCCCGGATTTTCATAGTAGCGGACGGCATTTTGATAATCCGCCACGATGACATCCACATCTCCGTCGCCATCGATGTCCGCAGTCCGCAGGTGGATGGAATTCGATGGCTGCTGGAGCTCATCGATGACGTGCTTCTTGCCGTCCGCGTACCAATAAATCGATTTGCCGGCCGAGGCGATGATGTCAGCCATGCCCCGTGGATTTCGGTCTCCAATGTCGGCGCCATGCGCCCCGAAATGAGCGTCGACCACGTGCCGGACGAACCGGGGGGCGGGCTTGGCCTGCGCGGCGCGCGCGGGCGAGGGAGCCCCTATCGAGGACAGAAACGTGGCGGCGATCAGGAACGCGAGGCTGCGATTCATGGCTTGATAGCGGTTAGGCCAGTCAACCTGGCGCCGAAGTGGGGGCCTTGACTGCGCGATCCATCAAGTGTGCCAGCCGAAGGATTGTTTTCAAGACCCGAATCAGCCGTCTCTTCGAACCGAACCGAGGACGCCTTCAGCGTCGCGGCGGCGTGTTGGGGGCACGGAACGGTTCGACGTCCGGCAGCACCTGTACGCCCGTCGTGAATTTGAACGGGGCTTCAGCCCCAGGCTGGTCGTATGTGAGTTCCACCATGAAGGCGGTGAAGCCTTTTGAAGGCACGGGAACTTTCCCCGAGTAAACTCCTGGGGAAGTTTCATTCAACGCAAAGTTGCTCCATGCGGGTCCAATGATCTCCAACCGGAAGTCCCGCGATCGAGGATTCGAGGCTTGCCACAACCGAACCGCTTTGGCGGGATCCTTGGTGCGCACCTCGAACGTCCCATCGGGTTTGGTCGTCCACGTGAACCGGGGCAAGGGACTCTCGAGCAGCACGGATTGATAACAGGCGATGACTGTTTTCCAGGCGTCGGTCTGGCGCAGCGAATGGTCGGAGTTAGGCACATAACGCAGGTATTTGACGCCGGGCAGCGCATCGAAATAGAACCGGGAAGAGTCCGGCAGAAAGAACTGGTCCCCGGTTGAATTGATGATGAACTTAGGCATCGTGAGGCGGTCGCGATATTCGAACGGCTCTTCGATTTTCAGAAGGGCCTTGTATTCGGGAGTGTCCTGCCAGTTCATGATCCCCATGGCGGTATAGTCTCCCACGGCGGGCGCGTAAAATCCGTAGGACGCGTAATGGTGCTTGAACGAGGGAACGACGTTGAGCATGTCGATCACGATGGGGATCACCGCCACGACACGCTTGTCGACGATGCCGGTTGTCCAAGTCGTCCAGCCCCGTTTCGAACCGCCCGCGACCACGAATTGGTCCACGGTGATCCCTCCCCCCTCGGGGCTTGCGCAAAATGCGGTGACGGCATCCATGGCGCGCACCGCGCTTTTCGTCATGGGCAGGCGAGCGGGCCATTTTTCGTCGCCCGTTCGCAAGTACTTGTCCCAAGTGTAGGCGATGAGCGAATCCTCCGTTCTGCCTTTCGATTCCCCCTTAAAAACCAAGGGTTGGTTCGGGACCAGTTTGAGTTCCGAGACGACCGAGCGCGTCGCCAGCGCCGCGGCGACGATGTTGGCGTCGGCGTCCTTGGGGGCGGGTCGGTCGTTGCCGCCGCCCCCAATCATCAGCAGGGATTTCGTCGACTTCAGTTCGTCGGGCTTCACGATGACCACCCAGTGTTTCCAGACGGGTCGATCCACTTCGTTGGTGGTGAGCCATGATTGGGAGGTCATTTCCAGGACATACGTCGTGTATCCTGATTTGCGGTTCGTGCTGACCAGTTGGTATGCGTAGGCCGGGTCCGGCTGCGCGACGTAGCGGTGGAGGGCAGTTTCCTTGCTGCGGTAAGCGCAACCCGGCAACGAGAGAATCACTAAGAGGGCTGCAGCAAACGCCCTGAGCGGGATCTGGAACAACCGGCGGGAAGCGATCCTTGCACGGGAGGGAATCAAAGGGGCCTCTAGGCCCGTGTTTGCCTTTGGATCGAGAACCATCCTCCCCAGCCGATTCGTGCTCGGGGATGAACTGGATGGACTTTTATTGGAAAGGGTTTGTTCGATTGGAAGCGATCGAAGCCAGGAAGTTGAAGGCATAGAGAGCGGACGGACCTGGGTTGGGTTGGGTTGGGGTTGTGGAGTGCGGCTTTTGTTTGATAGCGCCCCGCTCCCCGGTGCTGTTCCTCATTCGGCAGTGGCGCGATGTGCCGCAAGGAGGCACATGCTGAGCCCCTTGGAGCTAGTGATGTGTCTCACAAATGGGTGGAGTTATGTTGCGCCCAAAATGGCCTGGGGCAAGACGCGAAGGAGGGAGTGTATCCGCAGCGATACTCGACTGACTGAGCAACGCCGCCCCAGGCCATTTTCGGCGCAACCCTCCGGGCAGC
>SYMW01000197.1 GCA_005805305.1 Verrucomicrobiales bacterium | reverse complement strand
TCACCAAGTCAGCCACCGCGAGGCACGCCTTTCGTCCCGCTGGCAATGGTTCTCGGGCGACAAGCTCCGCGACCCAGTCGCTGGGCACGAGGCTCAGAAAGCTTTGCTTGAATCCGGTGGGCGAGGGACATAATGTCGGTAACATCCCAAGCGTAGTAAAGGGCGGTACCGAAAAGTACAAGTCATAAGTTGTTTATTATTAACTACTTACACTTTACGCCATGCCGCGCCCCCTATTTCATAACGGCATTTGGCCTAAACTAAGCGCCATTCGGGTCAGGCTATAGTATCAAGCGTTCCTAAAATCCTTTTCGCTCGTAACCACTCCGGATGGGCGGATCAATCCTGCGCGGATATCATCAAACATCGAATGAATTGGCATTCCCCAATCGACGCGCGTTCAGTGAGTCGATGGGCGCAAACGGCGTTGGTGGGGTCCGAATCTACAAGCAGAGAACGTTACTATTGACTGACCCCAGCGATTCCACCGATTCGGCCTTCATAGACGCTCTATCTTTGAGAGCGTTTCCGTGGTGGACCGCCCCTTGAGAAAAGGGATGAAGACGATTCTGGCCCCGTTGGTTTCAACCACTCCGCGCTCCTCCTGATTCAAGGTTTCCAAGGTGTAGTCGCCGCCTTTGACATAGATGTCTGGCAGGGCCGCCTGGAGGAACTGGACGGCCCTTTTTCCCGGAAAAATGCACACGTAATCCACGCTCTCCAACGCCGCCAATATGCCGGCGCGATCCGCTTCGTTGTTGACGGGTCGGGTCGGGCCTTTGAGCTCCCGCACGCCCGCGTCGGAATTCACTCCAACCATCAAGGCGTCGCCTTCATTCCTCGCCTGCTCCAAGTAGGTCACGTGCCCCAGGTGAAGGATGTCGAAGCAACCGTGCGTCACGACCAGTCGTTTTCCTTGGGAACGGTGCCTCCTCCGCCATGTCGCGACATCGGCCCAGGGAAGGATCTTATTTTGGAAGTTGAACTTCATCGGATTGAATCGGATGCGACCGCGAACCAAGCGGCTGACGCTATACGAAACACGGCGCTTGTTCCAAGGGAAACTTCGCTGGAGATGGTCAGCGAACCGAGCCGTCAGGGCGACGGTTATTGACGAAATGAGGGTTCCGCCTGCGCGCCTGCCGATTCCTCGTGGACTGAGGTTTTCGCAGCTCGGATTTTGGCTTGCTTGGGTCCCGCTTAGACGGCAACCTAGGAGTATCACGCAAACCCACCCTTAAAACTTATGCATCGAACTCGAAATGCAATCATTAGCATGGCGTCCATCTCCTTGGCGGCCCAGCTTCTTTTTGTTTCCGTCGGCATCGCTCAACCTGCGGTTCTTTGGGAAGCGTTTAATGATTACCGGCCACTGGAAGGCACGACGAGTCCCAACGCGACCACCTATGATCTCCGGATCATCGACGACGGCGGTATCCTGCGGGATATCAAAACCGGGGCGGATCTCAAGGTTTCCGTGAGGGTCTCGGTGGACGGGGAAACGGTGCCGGACGATTTCGGCGCGAACAGCAACGTGAACCCCGGATCACCCGCCGACGTGCTTTTCAAAGACAAGGTTGTTATTGGCGGAGCGGACAACCCAGGCTTGCCTGGTGTTCGGAACAGCGCGGGGACCACTCTCATCCTCAACTTTGAGGGGATGGATCCCAAGAAGAGATACAATTTCCGAGGCACGGTTGCCCGAGGCGGCAATTACAACGACCGTTGGAGCGTGTTCGCCATCACCGGGGCTGACGCGTTTGTTCACGCGCATGTGGACGGAAGCAACAACCAAAACATCTTCACGAAGGCCACTTATGCGAACGGGGCGCTCGAGCCCAATCAAGTCGCCCTGAATTCGGGCGACAACAAAGCGGGCTCTCTGGTGGGCTTCGATAACATCGAGCCGGGGCCGGACGGAACCGTGGCCATCGAAGCGAAGCAATATGTGGGACCGGCGCCATTCGGCAACCCTTCAGCCGCCCCCTACGGCTACGGGCTCAACGCCATTTATTTGGCTGAGATCGAGTCCACGGGCAGCCTTCGCATCGCGGAAAACCCCGCGAGCCAGCTTCTGCCTGCTGGCAAGACCGCGATTCTCAAAGTCGCCGCCACGGGCTCTCAAACGATCACGTACCAGTGGCAAAAGGCGGCTCCGGGCTCTTCGACATTCGCCGATATCAGCGGAGCAACCGCCGCCACTTACACGACCCCCGCGTTGACCACCGCCGATGACGGCGCCAAGTACCGCGTCAACTTGACGAGCGGCACCATCAAAATCGCGAGCGCGGAAGCCACCATCAACGTCGATGGGTCCATTCCTACGGTTGTCAAAGTCGTGGGCAGCATCAATTTCAACTCGGTCTATGTGACGTTTTCCGAGGCGATGAAGTTGGATTCTCTCGGAGCGGCGGCGAACTACACGATTTCCGGCGGCCTCACGATCACCTCGGCGCAAGTCCTGGATCCCACGACGGTTCGCCTCCAAACCAGCCTGCAAGTGAGCGGCACCGCCTATACAGCGACGATTGCCAAAGTGGAGGATCGGGCCGGCAATCCAGTCGCCGCAAATACGACCGCTCGTTTTACCGGGTTCACGGTTCAAAGTGGTTTCGTGGGCCTTGAGATTTGGAAGTCCATCGGTGGCGGGGCGGTGCAAGATTTGAGGAACAACGAACGTTATCCGGCCTCGCCCGATGCCGACTATTCCACCACGACCTTCGACTCCTTCCTCGTCATTCCAGCGGTGCCGGACAACAACACTTATGCCGGGCGATTCCGGGCATGGCTGACTCCGGAGGAGACGGGGGATTACGAATTTTTCTTGCGGAGCGACGACCAGGGTGAATTGCGCCTCAGCTCGAACGATAAATTCGATTTGCTCGATGACCCGAACGAACTGCCGTTGGCCGCGGACACGAGCGGCGGAGATTTCCAGGAGCCTGGCGTTGATCCATCGACAACGGAGCTCCCGGTTCGGCTCGAGAAAGGGAAGCGCTACGCCATGCAGGCGATTTGGAAGGAAGGCAATGGATCGGATTATCTCCAAGTGGCTTGGCGGAAAGTTGGGGACGCGACTCCAGCGGACCAACTCAAGCCCATTCCAAGCCAGTTTCTTTCCTACTATGCTCCCGCGAACCCGCCCGAAGAGCCCAAGATTTTGGGCATTGCGCTTCAGGCGGGAAAAGTGGCGATCACCTGGTCGGGGAAAGGGCTGCAATCCTCGGTTGATTTGGTAACGTGGAAAGACGAAGCGGGCGCCGCGAGCCCCTTTTCGGTGTCCGCGGATGGAAATAAGTTCTTCCGAGCCAAAAATTGACGGGAACGTGGACGGGGGGCAAAAATTCCTTGAGCCGCTGGCGTGTGATCCGTGGAGTTAACCCGCGCATGGATGCCTCCTTGCGGAGCGGAGCTTCTGAGACAACCGGATGAAGTCTGCAGCAGAGGCAGAAAAAGCCGCCGGTTTCCAGGTTCAACGCTCAAACGGCAGTTGAGCCACGTGGGGATTTGCTAATGCCAGGAAGAGAAAGATTTTACGAAGAGCGAGGCATATCCCGAGTAGATCTGGTGAGTGATTCGGAAAAACCTTATCGCCGGGATCTCGCGAAGATTCCCAAGGGGCAACTTCCGTTTTAAGGTTTAAGGGTCCGTGCAAAAATAAATTCGGGCTTTGCTGGCGGAATCATGACATTGTGGAGAGGCACGAATGAGGAGCATACCCTCCCGGTCTGTGACGAATGAGTCACAAAGCCACCATGTCATGAGGCCACAGCCCTTCGGGGCGGGGCGGTTCCAGGCCATCTCTTCGTTGCTCGCCTGCCTGCCGTAGCCACCACGGCGCAGGCAGGTCAGTTACAGCCCCACCTTTGGGGATGAGCCTTCCTCGCGCCTAGCATCTGGCCTGGCAGCGCTCCCGCTAAAATCCGAAGTTATTTTTGCACGGACCCTAAGGAATGGATTCGGGAATCACCGGTGGGTTCGTGTCCTCGTTTGATGATGGGAGTGCTTGTTTTTTAAAGTCGAAGCTCTAGAGTTTGCTCATGAAACGCGATGTGGTGCGTGTCCAAATTCGTGGCATCCTCCCGGCCAACAGCGGTTGCGCCGTCTTTGTGGGCAATGACGAGAAGGTTTTCGTCATTCAGATCGAGCATAACATGGGCGCTGTGATTGGCATGTTCCTCAGGGAAACCCCGAAGGAACGCCCCTTGACTCATGATCTGATCAACCAAGTGTTCGAAGGTTTCGGGATTACGGTCGAACGCGTGGTGATCACCGAGTTAAGAGATTCCACTTACTACGCGCGGTTGATTTTGGAGCAGAACAATGAGTTGGGCCGGAAGATCCTGGAGGTTGACGCGCGCCCGAGCGATTGCCTGGCGCTCGCTTCGGCGAAGAAAAAACCGGTGTTTGTGGCGCGCGAGTTGTTTGAACAAGTGGAGGATATGAGCGAAGTCCTCGCCCGCATCAACGAGCAAGGCGATGGGAGCGAAGCAAGCGATCCCGGCGACAAGGAGTGAACGGTCCGCGTCTTCCTCCGTCCCGCCAAGTTCCGCGAACCGCCACGCCGCCCATAGTCTCAGCTAATTCCTAAATCGTTCTCACAATGACCTTTTTCCATGTGTCGTTTCCGACCTTGGCTTCCTTGCTCATTAATCACAGATCGGGGCGGATGATCTTCTTACTCGCACCTCGTGAGACTCCACCCCTCCTTTGCTTCTTAATCCCACCTTGAAAGCACATCGGACCGAGGCTCGCACAGACCGTCTCCTGATGGTCTGCGGCGAGGACGAATTCTCCGTGAAACTTTCGGCGAAGCGCGTTTACACCGAATGGTGCGCGCTGGCGGCGGGGTTCGATCACGAAATCGTGGACGCCTCGGCAGCGAACGCGGGGGAGGCGGTCAAGTCGGTGGCGCGCGTCATAGAAGCGCTCCAGACGCTTCCCTTTTTCGGCGGTTCGAAGGTGGTGTGGATGAAGAATGTGAATTTTCTGGGGGACGAAAAAGCGGCCATGACGCAGGCCGTGACGGAGTCCCTTGCGGTGTTGGCCGACGTGGTCAAGGGAATGAAATGGGAGGACGCGCGGTTGATCATCAGCGCGGGGAAAGTGGATCGCCGGAAGGTTTTCTTCAAGACCATCGAAAAGTTGGGGCGTGTGGAGTTGCACGCCGGGTTGTCGATGGACGATCGGGATTGGGTCATGAAAGCCGAATCGGTGATCCGGCTCCGATTAAAGGAGACGGGAGCCACGATGTCGAACGCGTCGATTTCGGGCTTGATTGAGTCCGTGGGCCCGAACGTGCGGCAGTTGATGAACGAGATCGAGAAGTTGTCAATCTACCGCGGTGACGGGGGCAGGATCGAAATGGCCGACGTGGACGCCGTGGTGTCTCGACAGCGTCAGGCGAAAGCGTTCGCCTTGGCGGAGGCGGTAGGCCAGCGTGATCTTCCCCGGGCGCTGAGGCTCCTGGAGGAGGAGTTTTGGAGCATGAAGACGGACTCCAAAAAGAGCAGCATAGGCCTGCTCTACGGGTTGATTTCAAAGATTCGATTGCTATTGGTCGTGAAGGAATTCGTTCGCTTGGGGCATTTGTCGACCAACCTGGATTATGGGGGCGTGGCTTCGGCCCTGGCCAAAATCCCCCCCGAATCGTTTCCCTCGGACCTGCCTTTTAATCCCTTGAAGATGCACCCGTTCCAGATCCTGAAGGCGTTGGAGCAAACCGAGGCCTTTGAGGGGGACGAACTCGTGGCGGCGCTGGGTTTGCTGCTGGAATGCAACCGGAAGTTGGTGAGCAGCAGTCTGGACGATGGGTTGGTATTGCAGAGGGCGTTGATAGGGATTTTGGGTGAGGGCCGACCGGCCGATGGGAAGGAAAGGGAGAGGTTCCGCAAACCGGGGAGAGAGATTCGATCATGAACCTTAGAATGGCGGTTGCCCAGGGCGCATCTTCCCAATATCCACGAGGGACATGCCTCCCTCTTCGTCAAGGTTTCTCATTCAGGCTTTTGCAAATCTCCACCATGTCCGACCGCCGTTTTAAGGATGAGACGGAGCGGGGAACCTCGCCGATGAAGTGGCATTTGCCCCTTGCCGTCCCTTGTTGCAACGATGCATTCCTTGACGCGCTGGCAGGGTCGTTGCATAGTGGAAAGGCGGGATAATTCTTCCTGATCATGGCCCATGCTTCGTCCAAAATCTCGGTTTGCCTGTTTGAAACGGTGGCCTACGTCAAGATCAGCGGGAAGGCGGATTCCGTGCTGAGTCAGGAGTTCAAGTTGTTGCTCTCGAAACTTTCCGATAATCCAGAAACTTCCGTGGTGTTGAACCTTGCCGAGTGCCTTTACATGGACAGCACGTTTTTGGGGATCCTCGCGCGTTTCGCGAACGACCGGAGCCAAGTCGAACCGAAGCCCGCGCGACCCGCCATCGTGAATGCGAGCCCCAAGATTCTGGAATTACTGGACAACCTGGCTGTGTTGAGCCTGTTTCGAGTGGAAAGCATTGAGAAAATGAAGGATATCGAGTATTCTGAATTGCCGTCGGCGAGCGGCGAGTGGAGCAAGGAGCGGCGTGCCGAGCATTGCCTGGAGGCGCACCGGACCTTGGCCGCGTTGAGCTCGGAGAACGCCGGCCGATTCAAGGATGTGGTTCACTTTTTGGAGGAGGATTTGGCGAAAAGCCGGAGGGCGGCCAGTTAAGCGGCGGTCCGTCTCCGCTCCAAGGCGCTCCAAGGCGTGGGCTTCGTCATCCATGTTTGACATTGATTCACTGAATCCGCAGCAACGCGCGGCGGTTCAGACCACCGAAGGTCCCGTGTTGATTTTGGCCGGGGCTGGGACCGGAAAAACCAGGGTGATCACCTGCCGGATCGCGCAATTGATGGCCCGAGGCGTCGCTCCGGAGAACATCTTGGGAGTCACTTTCACCAACAAAGCCGCCCGGGAAATGATGGAGCGGGTGAGGGAAATGATGCCGCCCGCCGTGGCGAAATCCAAGGGGCCCGATGGAAAACCCAGGCGGCCCATCCTCTGCACCTTTCACTCGCTGTGCGTGCGCTTGCTGAGGCAGCATATCCACAAGCTCGGCTACAAAGCTGAGTTCGTGATTTATGACGAGGGCGAGCAGGTTGGAGTGGTGCGAAAGATCCTCAGCCAGTTTTCGGGCCTTCAAGGGGTGGATGCCCGGGAAATCCTGTCCAGTTTGAGCCGCATGAAGAATGCCGCGTGGAAGGATGGCGTTTTCGAGGAGGAGGATCCGGTGAAGACCCGTATTCTGGCGCGTTATGAGAAAAGTTTGCGAGCGTGCAACGCGGTGGATTTCGATGACCTGATCCTGCTGGTGCTGCGCTTGTTCAGGGAGCATCCCGAGTCCCTCGAGCAGTGCCGCGAGCGCTTCCGTTACATCATGGTGGACGAGTACCAGGACACCAATGCCGCGCAATTCTCGCTCGTCCACCACCTGGCCGGAGCGCATCGGAACCTGTGCGTCGTGGGGGATGACGATCAGAGCATCTATGGGTGGCGCGGGGCGGAGATTGGCAATCTTCTCAACTTGGAGGATCACTTCCCGGAGGTGAAGGTGGTGAAACTGGAACAGAACTACCGCTCCACCAGCGTGATTCTGGAGGCCGCGAATGCGGTGATCGAGCGGAACGCGCGCCGCCGGCCCAAGAAACTATGGTCGGCAAACGGTCGAGGCGGGCTCATCTCGTTATACACGTTCCAGGATGACGCCGAGGAGGCGCGGGTGGTGGTGGAGGAGATCGAGTTCAACCGGATGGCGGGGAAGGCGGCGTGGCGCGACCACGCTATTTTGTTTAGGACCAACGCCCAGTCGCGCCCGCTGGAGACTGCGCTGCGAAAGTCGGGTGTGCGCTACCACTTGGTGGGCGGGCAAAGCTTTTTTGATAGGCGGGAGATCCGGGATTTCCTGGCTTATTTGAAGATGCTTTTGAACCCGCACGACGACAACAGCTTGTTGCGGATCGCGAACGTGCCCCCTCGGGGTTTGAGCGAAACCACCATGGAGAAGCTGCTTGGATTAAGCCAGGAGCGGCAGGCATCCGTCTACTCCGTGATGCGCCACACGGATATCGGTGAACACTTTTCCGCGCGAGCGGTTGAAAGCATGCGGGAGTTCGTTAATTTCGTGGAGCGCGCGCGCGCTCACGTCTCGGGCGGCGCGGGTGACTGCGCCACGTCGGCGAAGCCAGGGTCTCTTGAAGATTGGGCGCTTGGATTTTTGGACGAAGTGGGCTATTGGGCGGAGATTAGGAAGATGGAAAAAACGGCCGAGGCCGGCGAGAACCGGATTCGCAATATTCGAGACCTTGCCGCGGGGTTGAAGGGCGACTCGGGAGGGCCGGGAGCCGCCAAGAGTCTCGAGGAATTCTTGTCGGACGTCGTTCTGGATGGCGAACGCGAGACGGAAAAGGAAACTGCGCAAGACGCCGTCACGCTGATCACGATGCATAGTTGCAAGGGGTTGGAGTTTCCGCACGTTTTTGTCGTGGGTGTGGAGGATGGTTTGTTGCCACACACCAACTCAAAAGTGTCCGGGAACCTGGATGAGGAGCGCCGGCTGTTTTATGTGGCGATGACTCGCGCCATGAAGACGCTGTCGATCAGCCATTGCGGCGGTCGCATGAAATATGGATCGATCACCCCATGCCATCCCTCGCCGTTCCTTCAAGAGCTGCCGGAAACATTGCTCCAGGACGGGAGCGAGCGATCAAAGAAACCAGTGAGCGCGGGCCAGGGCAAAAGCTTGTTCGACAGCATTCGGAACTCCATCGGTTAGGGCGGGCCTTGGGAATCGAGCGCCGTACCCGTGATTCAACCTCAAAACGGCGTTTGCCCCTGGCGAATCTTCGCAAGATCCTGGCGATAAATTTTTTTTCCGAATCACTCGCCAGATCCACAAGGGATATGCCTCCCTCTTCGTCAAGCCTTTCTCATCCAGGCTTTTGCAAATCTCCACGATGTTCAACTGCCGTTTTAAGCTTCAAGGATCAATCGGAGGTGGCTGAGACGTCGCGTTGCTCGGCCCAGCGCGCGCCGAGTTCGTTGAGTGTTTTGGCCTTCAACTGCTTTTCGATGAGCGGGAAAACCACCCGCTCTTCCTTGTCGAAATGCTGCCGTGAAAGCTGCACCGCTCGGAGGAGGAGTTGTTTTCCTCGCTTCAACTCCCCGCAGCTTCGGAGGTCTTGGAGGGCGGCATCGATGACCTCGTGCTCTTCGTGAAAATTTTCCAGGTGACCGATGTGGCCGAGGCTTGTTTCCAGAGGCTCCAGGAGTAGGACGTTTTCGACGATCCCATGATCCTCCAGTACTCCTTCAAGCACGGATGTCACCGCCTGCACCGCGTGCAGGTTTTTGAGACGTGGGATCTGCTTTTCGATATGGTCAAAAAGGTTGTGAAACACGATGTGTTCCGCCCTTAGAGCGTCGGTGATCTTCATAGCATGACAGCGGTCCTCAATCCTTACCGTCAATGGCAAGCGGTTCGCAACCCAATTGTTTTGAAACCGTCGCTCGACAGTGCACCGGCGAGTTGCCTGTGCAATGGAGCTGATTCCCGCCCGGCGCGCGGCTGTGACGACGAGGAGCCGCAGAACCTCCGAGCAGCCCGCATGCTGAGTTGGGCCTTCGAAGCGGCCACACGTCACCGGCCCTCTCTGGAAACCCTGCATCGGGAGATGCGAATCCAACCGGGAACTGTTGAATTCAGACTCGACGCGGAGCTCCTTTTCCGCACCATTTCCCGCCGATGACATCAACTCTGATCGAACAGTTCCGCTCCTCGACACTGCCCAGGGGAATCATCGTGGCCATGATGACGCCCACGGACGGGCAGGGCCAATTGATGCCGGGCGTGGTCCGGGACCACTTGAAAGTGCTCAAGTCGCATCGCGTGGATGGGATCATGGCGATGGGCACCACTGGGGAGTTCCCCCATTTGAGTTTGGAAACCCGGATTCAGTTCTTGGACCTGGTGGCTGAGCATTCGGAGGGACTGCCGATACTATCGAACATCAGCCACGTGAACCCTGCCTTCGCGATTGAGTTGGCGAAGCGATCGCGAATCGCGCAAGCGATAGGGGTCGCGGTCATGCCGCCTTATTTTTATCCCATCACTCAAGAGGACTTGGGCGAGTTTCTGGTCCGGGTCACCGAGCCCTCCGGCTTGCCGGTTTGGCTTTATAATTTTCCGGAGCGGTGCGGCACTCGTCTCGAGTTGGAGACGATCGCTTGGGTCGCAGACCGGGTCCCCATGGTCGGGATCAAGCAGAGCGGCGGCGAATTCTCATACCACGCGGACTTAGTTGCTTTGGGCGTTGAGAAAGGATTCGCCGTGTTCACCGGATCGGACCCGCGGCTTGCGGAGGCCATGTGGCTGGGGGTTCGGGGATGCATCGGCGGGATGGGCAACGCCGTCGGCGACGTGAAAGCGGATCTTTTCGAGGGTTTTTTGCGGGGGGACGCCGCGGCCGTGGAATTGAGAACGGCACAATTGAAAGCCATCGCCGCTTTGATCGATTGTTTTCCGTTCCCGTTAAACATCGTGGCGATGATGGAGGCGCGGCGATTGCCCACGGGAGTTCCGAAATCCATGCATGCGCCCGCGACCTGGGTGCTTTACCAGAAACTGGTGGCTGATTTGCGCCAGCTTTACCTGGATTTCGGGCTCGTTTGAACCGCTCGAGTGCATCGGGCGAAATAAAGCGTGCTGCCAGCGAGGCAGACCGCGCCCAGCCCGCACATAAACCAGGTGAACCCGGTGAAAAAGCCCAGGCGCGATACCGTGCCCGCAGCCAGATCCTTGTAGAGCTGCACGCCCACCGAACCCGTGTAGCCGATCGCATCGGCCAGGTAGATCGCGAAAACGGCCGTGCCCGCCGCCCGAGTCGAGGCGATCAATCTCTCAAACAGGACGGAACCAAACGGCACATAAGCCAGGTAGGAGCCCAGGCCCGTGAGGGTCATCCACCAGAAACCACTGATGAGACCGGCTTGCAGCATCGCGGTGGAAACTCCCAGCAGCAGCACGCCGCCCGTCATGATGCCGAGGGCGGACAGCAGCCCCCGGCGGTTGTCTTTCACCACGTTGAGCAGCGCCAGGATTCCCATCACGCCGAAAGTGACGATGGTTTCGGCCCTCGAGATGATAGTTTTATTCTCTTTGTAAGGATATCCCAGCCCGTCGAAAATCTCGACTTGGTAGTTGTCGCGAAAATCACGGTAGGCCGTCAGGAAAAAGTAGCCCAGACAGAGCATGCCCAGCCCGGGGGCGAACCTTTTGACGAACGCCATCCGATCCGTCGCGAGCATAGGCGCTCTGCTTGTGCGGGCCTCGATATCGGCGGCGTTGGGCCTGGGCAGTTGGTTGAGCATCCACACCGACGCGATCAGCAGTGGCAGAAAATGGAATCCGGCCACTGCGGGCATCCATCCTTCGCTCACTTTACCGATCTTGCTGGCAATAAGCGGGCCTGCTAGCGGGACACTCTCCCACCAACTGGCCACGCCGCCTTCCATGAGCGCCCGGCCAAAGTCTTTCACGACCCCGCTGGCCATGATGTAAGAAAGACTCAGCCCAGCGAGCAGCAGCTCCGAGGTCCTACGGCCTTCCAAATACCAAACGACCAAGCCCCAAATCATTCCCAGCGGCAGGCCATTGAAGAAAATAGCGGCCACTTTCCAGTCGCCCGGGACCCATCCATACACCATCAGCGCCGCTTGCGCCCACAGGACAAGCCCAATCAATGTGACGGCCCGTCGTTCCCGGGTCACCTCGGAGCAGATCTTGATGCCGATGTACTTGGAAAGCGCGTAGCCAATGATCTGGCTGATGACGATCGCCGTTTTTAAGGCGACCTGGGTCCCAAAAAAGAATTGGCCGTCGAACGTCGCCGCCGCGAAAGGTTTGCGGAAGGCGTACATCGAGAAGTAGGTGGTGAACGCCGCCGCGACCGCCACGAAGACAAACACCGCCGAGGGAGCTTGCTCCAGCCACGCGGTCAGGCGGGATTGCTTTTCGGGAGCGGTCGGAGCCTTCATGGGGATCTCGATGGATGCTTCAGCCTTGTGGCGTCCGGATCGTGGCAGCCGATTCTTCGTCGCATCACGGCCGGGGCAAGACTCGATAAAACCGAATCGGGATGCTGGGGGCGCTCGTGTCCGAAAAACGGAAGCGCTCCGTCAAAAAGCTGGCCGTCAGCAGTTCGGTCCACGTCTCCAGGTTCGTCGACGATTGCACGACGAACTTCGTGCCGGCGCTGCCTGCGATTTCGATTAGAAAATCCGACGATGTGAACGAGGCCCGATTCGGCGCCAGCAGCGAGGGCGGCACATTGGGTGCTGTGAGGCTCAGTTCATTTGCGCCGGTGCGCCCATTGAATCCGTCCAGAGCGATGAGGTAATTCGTTGAGTAAAGCGCGTTGAATGACAGCGTGGTCACAAAATTGGTGGTGGGAAACCGGATGCTTCTCGACACCGTCTTCAGGGAGGAGAGGGTTTCGCCCGTATAAACATCCACGAGCACCAAAAAGCCTTCGCCGGTTGCCGTCAGCGTGACCAGTCCTGAGACGGGAGCCGTCCACGAATACCAGATGGAAGTGCCGCCCGGATTGCCAGCGTGTTTCGGTTCACCCGGCTCCGAGGTGGCGAATCGATTCACCGCTGACACCGACCACAGGCCGCCTGCCTGTGGAACGCGGTTCGCGAAGTCGTCATTCGCTGGAGGCGCGGGCATTTCAAGCGAGGTAGAAAACTCTCCGGTGACGCCGGAAAACCCCGCGACGACGATGGAGTAGGTTTGATTGCTTGCCGCCACGAACCGCACGGTTGAAGTTTGGTTGCTGACCACCAATCCAATTGTCCGCCCAGGAACCGTCGCCAGATTCGTGATGGCCGAGCCAACGTAAGCGTCGGTGATAGGAAAGAAATTGGCGTTATGGCCGCGCGTCGCGACGAGCACCAGGCCCGCGCGCGGCGCCGTCCAATGGTACCAGACCGATTTGCCCGTTTGCTGGCCGCCGTGGTTCGTTTCACCCGGCTCGGTCGTGGCATAAGTCGTGGTCGAGTCAAACGCGAGGCTTAGGCCGCTGAGCGGTTTTCCATTCACGAAGTCATCATTCGAAGGGGGTTGCGGCATCGTCAGCTTCAGTTCAAACGATCCCGATGCTCCCCCCAGAGAAGCCACGGCCAGGCTGTAGTTCTGGCCAGCTTGTGCGTCGAAGAAAAGGCTCGTCGTTTCTTCCGCCGTGTTGGATGTGAATCTCCTGCTGGGAACGACTTTCAAATCGGCAATGGTTGGGGCGCCCAGGGTCGTGTAAACATCCTGGAGCACAAGGAAACCAAAGCCTTTGCCAGTGACAATCACCGACCCGGTTCTTGGCGCGATCCACTCGAACCAAACAGACTTCCCTCCCGGATTGCCGGAATAGAGCGCCGGCTCCCCAGTTTCCGTCGTCGCAAAATCATTCTGGGTTCGAATCTCCGTGTCGGCCCCAATCAAGGTCGTACGGCTGGCGAAGTCGTCGTTTCTTGGTGGCTCCAAATAGTTCAAATTCAGATCAAAAATCCCGGAGTCGCCTCCAGCCCCGTCCACCGCGATGAAGTAAGACGCTCCGACCTCGACGTCGAATTCCGAGAGAGCCGTCTCGCTTGCAACCTTGGTGAGTTTTGAGACCGGCTTGAGCGCGGCCAAAGACTCACCCTTGTAAATTCCGGGCAACGGGGAAAAATCAATGGCCCTGACCAGCAGTCTGACACTGCCGGATTTGGGGACAGTCCATCGGTACCAAATGGAGCTGCCGCCGGGATTATCCACAT
The DNA here is from genome assembly GCA_005805305.1 of Verrucomicrobiales bacterium. Taxonomy (GTDB): domain Bacteria; phylum Verrucomicrobiota; class Verrucomicrobiia; order Limisphaerales; family F1-80-MAGS106; genus F1-80-MAGS106. Next base: position 9,699 of record SYMW01000197.1, on the reverse strand, counting down.
GGTTTGGTTCGTTTGCCTCCCTGGTCGCCGCCCTGTTGGAATCCAGAATCGCGGGGGAGGTTCCTGCCAGGGAAGTTGGGGACTCGAATTCATCGTTTTTCGGCCGCACCGCCACGCGGGCGGCGCTGGCCGCTGAGGAGGCGCCTAGGTTGTCAACGGCCCTGGCGGTGAACAGGTAGTCCCCGGCGGGGACGTTGCTCCACACCAGGCTATACGGGCTTGAGGTCGCAACGCCGATCAGGCGGGCATCCGCGAAAAACTCCACTTGAGCGACCGACCCGTCCGAATCCGAGGCGGATGCGGACAAGACGGCATCTTCCCCGGATCGCAGCCGGGTCGCCACGGTCGGGGACAGGAGATTCACCTGGGGCGGAAACGTCTGCGTGACGGGGCCCAAGAAAGCGGAGACCGTGCCGGCGTTGAGTGAGATCGTTTTTGCGTTATCAGCGGCGTTGGTGACGCCCGGCGCGTCCGCGATCCCTAGCCGCGCGCCGAGGTAGGTGAGATTGGGGTTTGAAAAGTAAGGGATGGGGATCCCTGGGTTGTAAGCCATCACCGTGCGATAGGTGGTTCCATTCGCGATGAATCGGTGGCCAAAGGAATACGGGTGCGACCCGAACAAGAGCTCCTGTTTCGCATTCAGTGAATTATCACGGTCGTGCTGGCATCCCATCACGTGGGCTAACTCGTGCGTGAAGGCATAGCCCCCGCCCACGGCGCCTGCCCTTTTCACGACCGCGAAAGCAAAGCCCCTGAAAGCCACGGAAGGCGTGTCGCTCATCATAAAAGCCAGGCCTGAGAGGCCGGGATCCGCGGATTCCGTGATCAAGCAAACAATGTCCGCTTGCCGCGCCAATCGAACTGGATGGATCTCATCGAGAAACCCGTCGCCGTCGGCTTGCAATCGGCTCAAATTCGTCGCAAGATTCGGCGCTTCTTGGTAATCCACAAGACCGCGATGCACCACGCGGAATCGTGCGGTGGTCTGGCTGTTTTGATGAATGGTGTTGGCCTCGGCTGTGGCGAGGTCGATCAACGCGTTCATCGCCTCCGTTCCTCCGGCCCCATCGAGCGCCGCGGGAGTGTACATGACCATGAGGTCTATGATCGAAACCTTGGCCATCACGAGGGGCGGTTGTTCCGGGGCTATCGACAACAGTGAAACTCGCGGCGCGGGTTCCACGGGATGAGGCACATTGAGGATGGCCGGTTCCGCGTCCGCTCGGCCGTCGAGCGCGCGCGGGGCTGGCTTGGCTCCCCCCCCATTCGAAGCGTCCGGCCGCGCTTCTTGGTTCTGGCGCCGACACAAGCCGCATTCCCCGGAGCGATCCGGATCAATTTCGAGGATGACATGCGATTGGGCGCCCTGGGGCAGAATCCGAAAATGTCCCTTGGAGGGGATAAACACCGTTGCGGCCACGCTGCGTCCGGACACGGCGATCACAAACTGGCTTCCCGGTTCGTTTTCGATGTGCCCAGTCCCGCTCCATCGGTCTGCGCCCAAAGAATCGATCCGCCCCAGAATCCCGACAGGTTCGATGCCAGGGAAAAGGTTCAAGTTCACTCTGCCCATCGGTTGGCGCAATCCGGCTCGATCTCCCAAGAGATCGTGGTTTATCCGTGTTTGCCGGCCGCGCTTGGCATCGGCGGCAACCGTTGCGAGGCCGAGGCTTTGGAGTCGCGGTCCCTCGTCGAAAAGCCGTTCGACCGCCCCGAGAGGGAGGGAGCTAAAAGTACAGGAAGCAGCAAGGAACAAGCAGTGCCATTGGGGCAGTCTGTGCGCGACCCAATTATAAGCGAACCCGATTTCACGTCTCATTTCTTGGTTTTGCTTGTTCTTTTTGGAGTTTTTTGTGTGCGTTACCGCCGACCGCGTGGTTTCCGACGCGAGCCCGCGCGGGGGGGGCGGGCTCTGGTCTTGGCGGCGGATCTTGCGCCTCTGCCTTTGGTCCCCGCCGGCGTCCTCGGCTGTTTTCGGGTTCCACGCTCTTTCGAGTTGTGGAAAGCGGCCCGGCGTTCGGGCGCCGATTCCGGCGGCCTTTCGGAGTCCTTGGAGCGAAGGTTTCCTCCGGTTTTGCGATGGCTTTGGGAGACGATCGTCTTGGGTCGGGCCTTTGACCTGATGAGCACGGGGCAGCCTTCATAGCCAAAAGCCGCGCGCAATTGGTTCGCCAAGTATTTCTCGTAACTTTCCGACAAAATCTCGTCTCGATTCACAAACAACAAGAACACCGGCGGAGCCATCGATACTTGGGTCGCGTAAAAAAACTTTAGCAAATGGCCCGCCGAGCTCACAGGCTGCTGCTTTGCAATGGCATCCGCCAGCACGCGATTCAACAGAGCGGTGGGCACTTTTTGCTTTAGCTGAGATGCCACGTAACGCACCGCCTCGAGCAACCTGTCCAGATGGAATCCGGTTTTCGCCGACGTGAAAATCACAGGAGCATAGCTGAGAAAGAACAGGTGCCGCTGAACCCATTCGCCGAACTCTGACAAGGTCGTGAGCCGATCCTGGCGCGCATCGCGGTGCGTGGATTTGGCCGCACGCCGAACGATTTCTTCCTCGCGCGCCTTGCGAACGTCGGCTTCGGCAAGATCCCATTTGTTGATCACGATCACGCACGCTCGGCGCGCCTCGACGATCTTGTCGGCGATTTTTTTATCCTGTTCCGTGATGCCTGCCTCGGCATCCAGAACCAGCACCACGACGTCCGCCCGATGGATGGATTCCTCGGCCCGTTTGACACTGAAGAATTCCACGGAATCGTCGATCCGCCTTGCTTTGCGCATGCCCGCCGTGTCGATCAAGATGAACTTTTGCCGCACCCCATCCGTGTCCACCTCGAACGGAACATCCACGGCATCCCGGGTGGTTCCGGGGATGGGAGACACGATCACGCGGTCCGATCGCGTGAGGGCGTTGACGAGGGACGATTTCCCCACGTTAGGCCGGCCGACGATCGCGAGCTTCAGAGGGTCCTCCTCAGTGGAGCGGCCGGCCTCTTGGCCGCTGCTCTCTCTCGCCGCATCGTCTTCGGAGAACTCGAGCGGGGGTGGCGTGATGAGATTTTTCGGGAGCAACGCAAGCGCCGCCGTGACGAGTTCGTCGATCCCGGTTCCATGAATGGCCGAGACCATGAACACCGGGCTGTAACCGAGGCGCGCGAAATCCTCCGCCTGCGCCTCATTCTTGAATGAGTCCACTTTATTCACCGCCAGGAGGATGGACTTGCCCGACGAGCGCATCCGGGCCCCGACTTCAAGATCCAAGGGCACGAGACCCGATTGGGCGTCCACCACTTGGACGATGACATCGGCGGTGTCCACAGCCAGGAGGACTTGGTCGAGCGCCGCTCTGGCGATCACATTCGGCGGCTGCTGCCCTCGAAGCAACCCGATGCCTCCGGTGTCGATGATGGTGAACGGAATCCCGTGCCATTCGGCCTCGGCGCTCACACGGTCGCGCGTCACACCCGGCTCGTCGTGGACGATGGCGATTCGTTTTCCGGCGATTCGGTTAAACAGCGCAGATTTCCCGACATTAGGACGTCCAACGATGGCGATGATGCCTGGCATGATGTTCGGATGATGAGGGTGGCGCTGGCTCAACAGCTCGTAAAGGCCCAGGGAACCAGGCCGGTGAGAGTCCTCGCTTCGCAAGGGTTTTCGCCTTGTCCAAGTCCCTGTTGCGGGGGGCGCGACGGGCGTTTCACAACTTTGGTTTGAGGGAGCGCTGATGTTCCAACATGGCGTATCGGTCCGTCATTCCAGCCAGATAATCGCAGACTGAGCGGTGGAGTCCATCGTGTTTTAGGCGTTTTTTCGCCCGGGTTCCCATTCGTTCAGGGTGCTTCAGAAAGTGGTCGAATAATTCCTCCAGGAGCCTGACCGCCTGCAAATTGGGCTGATGCACCCGGGGATTGTAGTAAAGGTTCTTGTAGAGGTATCGACGAAGGGTGCGGTTCTGGAGTTTCCGCTCCGGACTATGCGAAACCAGCGGACGCGGGTGTTCGCGCACGGCTTGCGTGGACTGGATGCGAAGGCGCGCCAGCCGGTTTTCCGTCGTAGTCACCACGTCTTTGACTTGTCCATCGATGAGGCAGCGAATCACGAAGTAGCGCCGGCACTCGTCGGGGAGGCGGCCGTGTTCCCGGACGACGTGCCGGGAGGCTTGACGCCAAACGGGGATCGCTCTTCCGAGGGCTGATTCGGAGAGCAAACCGGAGTCAAGGCCGTCGTCGATGTCGTGGCTGGAATAGGCGATTTCATCGGCCACGTTGGCGACCTGCGCCTCAAGGGATGGAGATCTGTGCAGAAATCCCGGAGTGAAGCCCGGAATTTGGAAATGAGAGGTGTGTTTGGTGAGCCCCTCGCGCACTTCCCAGCTAAGATTCAAACCTGGAAAGTCTGGGTACTTTTGTTCGAGCAATTCCACGATGCGAACACTTTGCCGGTTATGGTCGAATCCGCCATGCCCACGCATGAGGCGATGGAGCGCCTCTTCCCCTTTGTGCCCGAAAGGAGAGTGCCCCAGGTCATGAGCCAGCGCGATGGTCTCCGCCAGATCCTCGTTGAGCCGGAGGGCGCGGGCGATATTTCTGGCGATGGCCGCCACTTCGATCGTGTGCGTGAGCCGGGTTCTCAGGTGGTCCCCGGTTCCATTGAGAAAAACCTGGGTCTTATATTCCAGTCGGCGGAACGCTCGGGAATGGATGACCCGGTCTCGGTCCCGCTGGTATTGGGTTCGCCATTCGGGCGGCGCCTCGTCGTGAAGGCGCCCGTGTGAATCCGCGCTCCATTGGGCGAAAGGCGCTAGGAACTCACGCTCGCGCTGCTCCAGATCTTCGCGAGTGCAGGGCATTGGATCGGCGCCAATCTGCTAACGCGCCGGCAACCCGTCGATTTGGATGCCCTTCAATTCGCAGAGTTGACGAATCGTGTCTTCGATCAGGTTGTTGGGACAGGAGGCGCCCGCGGTGATGCCCACCGTGACCTCTCCGTCCGGGAGCCAATTCCGGGTCTCCACCTCGCTCCGTTTGTGCTGGTCGTAATGATGAATCAGCTCGCGGGAGGTCATCTTGCCCGCATTCTTGATGAAATAGGTGGACAGCTTGGCCTCGCCCATCTCCGCCAGGTGAGATGTGTTGGACGAATTATAGCCCCCGATCACCAGCAGCAAATCCAGCGGCTCCTGCAGAAGCTTTTCCAGGGCGTCCTGCCGGTCCTGGGTGGCACCGCAGATGGTATCGAAAAACCGGAAGTGCTCGCCCAGTTTCGCGGCGCCAAATTTCTTTTCCATCGCCGCCCGGAAGCGCCGCTGAACCTCCTCGGTCTCCCCGCGCAGCATCGTGGTTTGATTGGCGACCCCGATGGCGTTGAGGTGAATGTCCGGGTCGAATCCTTCGGACAAAGCGCCCTTGAATTTTTCGAGGAACTCCACCCTGTTTCCGCCGTTCAGGATGTAGCTGCACACGTAATCCGTCTCTTCGAGCGTGAAGACCACCAGGTAGTGGCCTCCGGCCGTTCCGGTGGCTTGCGAACTCGTGGCCTTGGTTTCCTCATGCCAGGCTTTTCCATGAATGATGCTCGTCACGCCATCGCGGGAATATTGGCGCACCCGCTTCCAAACGCTCATCACATCGCCGCAGGTCGTGTCGACAAACACGCACCCCTTCTCCTCCAACCGAGCGCGCGTGGCGACTTCTGTTCCAAATGCTGGAATAATCACGACGTCGCCTTTTTTCAGATCCTCCATGTCCGCGTTTTTTTCCGTCCCGGAGAGGAATTTGATGCCCATGTCGCTGATTTGATCGTTCACCTCCGGGTTGTGGATGATCTCTCCAAGGATGTAGATGGGCTGTTCCGGTGGAAAACTCTTGCGGGCCGCGTAAGCGAGATCGATGGCCCTCTCGACGCCGTAGCAGAAGCCAAATTCCTTGGCCAGCCGGATCGTCAGATTCGGAGCGGGCCGGAGCACGTTCCCATTGGCTCGGATGAACTCGACAAGCTCGCTTCGATAGTGCGAAAGCACCTGAGCTTGGACGGCCGACATGATATCCGGCCGCCGCAGATTCAACTTTTGGGGTGGGGCATGCAACATTGTTGACATGCGCCCAGTTTAGAGGGCGCTGGGGGCGCGTCGAGCCGAAAGGGATCGTGCTCCCGCTGGTTGAAATCAGGAGGATTCGCGGCTCAAGAGCACGCCCAGTTCAGGGCTGATTTTTGCGTGTGAAGCCGGTTTTCGGCTTGGTCGAAGATCGTTTGAGCATGGGCCTCAAAGGTGGCCTCATCGATTTCCATGCCTCGATAAGCCGGAAGGCAATGCATCACCAAGGCATCGGGCGCTGCCGAGCGCACGACAGAGGCGTTGATTTGGTAGCCCGCAAGTTCTTTGAGCCGCTGAGCCGCCTCCGATTCCTTGCCCATGGAGACCCAGACATCCGTGTAGAGAAGATGAGCGCCCGATGCCGCTTCCAGCACATTCTCGAAAAATCGTATGCGGCCCCCTGCGCGAGCTGTCACGGATTCGGGCGGCTGATAGATTCGCGGGGCCGCGATGCGGAGCTCGAAGTCCAGTTTGGCGGCCGCGAAGATCCAGCTCTGCGGCACGTTGCACGCGCCATCGCCAATGAATGTCACCACCTTCCCCGCGATCGGCCCTCTCTTCTCCTCGAACGTGAAGATGTCCGTGAGAATCTGGCATGGATGCTCCTCGTCCGTCAGGGCGTTGATCGTGGGGATGTTCGAGTAGGCCGCGAACTCCTCGACATCCTGCTGCGCGTAGGTGCGGATGATCGCGCCATGGGCCATTCGCCCCAAAACACGCGCGGTGTCCTTGATGGGCTCGCCTCGTCCCAGTTGAATGTCGTTTGCATTCAAAAACATGGCCTGGCCGCCGAGTTCCCGTACGGCCACTTCGAACGAGACTCGCGTGCGGGTGGACGATTTGCTGAAGATCAAAGCCCACGATTGGCCCGCGAGCGGCTGCCGCGTGTGCAGACCTCGCTCCCGCTTAAATGGGATGGTGTCGCGCAAAATCTGGCGCATAGCCTCGGGCGACAGCGATTCCAAGCTCAACAAATGCTTCATTTCGATTGTGACACGGGATTTTCGTGACGAAGGCCGTATTCATAATCACATCCGCCCGCGCGCGTCACGCGGTTTCTTCCGGGCCCCGGACCCCCTCATCAGCCAAGCGGCCGTGGCGGCGCCGAGAACACCTGCCGCCTCGCCCGTCCCAGCGGCGACGATCGGCAGGTTTCGGTGGCCATTCCACCAGATGGCTTCCCGAGCGGCCTCAACCAGCGATTCCCTGTACAGCCCTTCTTCCAGCCCGAGCCCTCCGCCGAGCAACACACGCTCGGGATCCAGGACGTTGATCAACAGCCCAACCGCGGCCCCTAGCGCCCGACCCGCCGACCGAACCACCTCGATGGCATGGGCGTCTCCTTTGGCGGCCGCGACGAGTACCGCTTCGGGGGTCTTCGCCGCGCCGGAGCCGCTCTCATACCTCCTCGAAAGAGCCGGCCCGGAAGAGATTTCCTCAAGCGAGCGCAGCCGAGGACGAAATCTTGATCTGAACGGATCGAAAAGCGGCCCGCTGGCAAGAGTACCCGTGGCGCCCCTCGCCCCTAGATAAGGTGCCCCATCGACCACCAAACAGGAGCTAATCCCTGTGCCCACTGAGACGTAGAGGAAAGCGGGCACGCCCTTTCCCGCTCCAAACCATGCCTCCGCCACAGCCGATGCCCGGACATCCGCCTCGATGGTGACGGGCCCCCAAGGAGTCAGACAAGACACAAGATCGTCCGTTCTTATCGGCAGAGTGTGAGCGCTGGCAATTTGACCCTGGCGATCCACCAGCTCGCACACGCCGATGCCGATCACATCCACCGGCGCCCCCTCGTGCCGGGCTTGCTCGCCGAGCTCGGCCACCAATTCTTCGATGTCCTTGAGAACCGCTGCCGCCCCACGCCCTGCCTGAGTGGGGACCCGGCGAATTCGCTCGGGGCGCCCTTCGGGAAAGCGGACGATCCCCGCGGCGATTTTGGTGCCGCCCAGATCCACGCCAATCGCGCGGCAAGGCCGTTTCGCACGATTCATGCCCGAGCCTCATGAGTGATTGCGCCGCTGGCGTTGACCACTCCGGCCGCCGCGTCGGTGTCCAGAAACACACAAATCTCGGGATGCCCTTGGAGGAAGGACGCGGGGCACCGTGAATCTCGCGGCCCTCGAATCATCGCTCCCACGGCGGCAGTTTTGTGTTTTCCGTAAGCCATGATCAAGATGCGGTGTGCCCGCAACAGAGTGCTCAACCCGACGGTCACACCTTTGGCCGGCGCATGCTTTCCATCGAACCACTTCTGGTTGGCCTCAATCGAGATTGGCTCCAAATCCAAAACTCGCGCTTCAGAGGTTTCAGCGCTGCCGGGTTCATTGAAGCCAAGGTGCCCGTTCTGCCCGAGGCCGAGCACGAGCACGTCAATCCCTCCGGACTCGCGGATGAGTTGTTCGTGTCGGCGCACGCTCGAGAGCGCGTCTTCCTCGAGGGAGCTGATTCCGAAGAATCGGTTTTCCGGAATTCCCCAAGCTTGCGCGACAAGCTTCCGGAGAAGGCAGGTGCAGTTGCGAGGATGAGAGAGCGGGACTCCGACATACTCGTCGAGCGTGAAAATGCTGAGCCGATCGAGCGGCAGACGCCGTTCGGCGATCCGTCGATAGAGGTCGAGCGGCGTGTTGCCTGCGGCGGGCATGAACGTCCTGACGCTGGGATCGGTCAACCAGCCGGCCAATCGGTTGCTGGCGGCGCTGTTGGCCTCGTCGGCATTTTGAAAAATGGAGATGTTCACCGAGTCCTTTCTGCCTCTCAGCCCGAAACGGCCGCGCTGCGTTCATGCAGCCCTCGCGCCAGAGAGCGGATGTAGGCCGCATTGCATCCACAGCACCCACCGACATACCCAATCCCTTCGCGCCGGGCGGATTTGCCGAATTCCAGGAATTCTCGGCGCGATACCTGAATCGTTTCCAGATCATCGGGGAAGGCTGGGAGCCTTGTGAACGAATGGCAGGCGTCCGTGGTGTGGAAGGCGGCCGGTTGCGCCGCCAGGGGCACTTTGGCCGCGCCGCGCATCGCTTGAAGCAGCGGCGTCATTCGGCTTGGCTCCTGCTCGCAATTCGCGCCCACGGCCACAGCCCCCAGGTCGCTCATCACGCGAGCGCACTCCGCTGGCGAATGTCCGTCACTGCACGAGGAAATGAGAGGGCGAAAGCTCATGGTCGCCACCGCCGGCAGGCCCGATTCGGCGGCGCATTCAAGGGCCACCTTCATCTCCGCCAGGTGGAAAAAAGTTTCCAGGATCAGGAAGTCCACGCCCGCCTGCTTTAGCAACCGGATCTGCTCGCCAATGTGATCTCGTGCCTTGCCCAGGGAGCCCATCCCTTCCCGCTCGATCAATTGAGTGCGAGCGACGCTCCCGGCCACCAGCGCCTGGGTTCCCGCCACTTCCCTGGCCAGGGCCACCGCCGCCGCGTTGATCGCTTCCGTTTGGGGGCCATAGCCCGCTCGTGTGAGCTTTTCACGGGTGCCAAAAAACGTCAGCGCTTGCAGCACACGCGATCCTGCCATCAAGAATTCCCGGTGCAACTCCTTGAGTGCCTCAGGATTCTCGATGGCCGCCTCGGGTGTGAATTGCCCGCTCC
>SYMW01000196.1 GCA_005805305.1 Verrucomicrobiales bacterium | reverse complement strand
GACCCAATCGTTGATTTCCCCAAGCGCGGTATAAAGAGTCGAGGTCTTGCCGCTGCCCGTCGGGCCCGTGACCAAGATGATGCCGTGGGGGAGGCCCAGGACGCGGCGGAATGACTTCAGTTCCCGATGGTCCATTCCCAGCTCAACCATGCCGCGCAGCGTCGAATTCTGTCGCAGCAGCCTCATCACCACCGCCTCGCCGTGAAGCATCGGAATCACGGATACCCGGATGTCCACCTCGCTGGCATCCACTCGTATCTTGATGCGGCCATCCTGAGGAAGCCGTTTCTCGGCGATGTTCAAATGGCTCAGGATCTTCACCCGCGACACGATGGCGGGCTGGAACCGTTTCACCTGGGCCGGCACGGGCACTTCTTGCAACACCCCGTCGATGCGGTATCGAATTCGGAGCTCGTCTTCAAAAGGCTCCAAGTGAATATCCGAGGCTCTTAGATCGATGGCGTCTTTCAACACCTGGTTGACGAATCGGATGATGGACGCATCCTCCGCGGCGTCGTCGAGATTTGTGTCATCCTCTCCGCTTTCATCCACGACTTGCAGCGGTGTCTCCTCGCCCAGGGTGTCGATGGTGTCCGCGCCCACGCCGAGGCGTTTCTTCATCTCGCGCCGGATGGCTTCGCCCGACGCCAGAACGGGTTTGAGATTCAAACCCGTCATTGTCTTCAGAGTGTCCAGCCCCGCGGTTGCGAAGAGCCGGCTGGTGGCGATCTCGACGCTCCCGTTGATACGCCTCAAGGGGAGGAGCTCATCCCTCAAGAGCAGCCGGGCTGGAAAGAGAGTCAGAACCTGCCGGTCAGGCTCCACATCGTCGAGCGAGATGTAAGGAAGATCATATTCCTTGGCCAGCCATCTCAGGATATCCTCCTCGGTGCGGAAGGACACGACGCCCTTTTCCCTGGCCAATCCCACCACCACGTCGGCATCCATGCCAGACAACTGCTTGGCCGCGATCATGCGATCCAATAGTTGCCGGAGATCCGTGTCGTTGGGGGCGGGTGTGATCATTCGATTGGAGCCTTGCTGCCGCGTCACTGCGGGGTTGTTTTGTTTCTCACTTCAACAGGCCAACCAGCACCGCACCCGCTTCCTGCCGAGCCGACAAGACTTTCTTCAGATCTTCCTGCGCCTTCTCCAGCTTGGCGTCCTTCTCCTTTTGCACTTCGCGGACCTTTGCCAGCTTGGCTTTCAGTTCCTCGGCGGAAGCCTTGGCTTCGATGGCCTTCTGAAGGGCCTCCAATTCGGGGCTTGGAGTGCCGCCAAATCCGCCGCGTCCTCCCCCTCGCCGAGCACCCTGGTTGTCGCCGCCGGCGTTATTGTCCCCGCCTTGTCCGCCTCCGCCTCCCCTTCGTCCGCCTCCGCCGCCGAACATTCCAGCGATGGCGCCGCCGGTTCGCGCTTCCCGCTGCGCCGCGATCACTTTCTCCACCCGCTCTTGGATGACTTTCCATTCCGCGTCATCCGTGACGCCCATCTGCTCTTTGTAGCGGTCCATCATGCGCTGGCGCATCTCTTCGGGATCGAAATTTCTCCCGCCCTGACCCTGCGCCGAGGCGGATGGTGTTCCCAAGAATATCCCGGCCGCGAGGCCGGCCATTACGATCACACGATTCAATCTATTCATAATCTGTTGGTGTTATTGAGCTTTTTTTGGCCTTAAGTCTTTCGACGCCGCACCTTGGCGTTCTTGACCTGACTGGGAGGGCATTCGCAATTAGCGTGCCAGTGAAGTCACCCCCTTAAATGACCGCCATTGGGCTGTATCTCAGGTTTATGAGTACGGATAAAGCGCAGGAATTGCACACCCCCCAAACGCCCGTGCGCATTTATTGCGCAGCCGCGGCCGCGTTTTACAAGGTTCGCGGCGGTATTGTATCAACATCCTGCTGGAATAGGATTTGCTCCTCCACTGGCGCCCAAACGAATCAAATCAAATACGTCAGGCGGAGAGAGGCAAAATGATGGAGATGAAATGGAGTTAACAACAACGGAGTTGGTCTTCGACCGGAGCAAGGGAACACTTCGTGCTGTGGCGCCTGGTGGCGCGCGTGTTCTCTCCAGCGCGTCGATGAGTTGGAACGGATGCCTTCTGGAGCAAGTGCAAGCGCCACCCATGGAATCTGCCGACGCTCAATGGATCAAGAACGTGGTGGTGATTCACCTGGGATCTTCCATGACGTTCGAGCGGAAGGAAGGCGGAAGATTCATTACTCAGCGCTTGGAACCTGGACAGATGTGCCTTTTCCCAGCGGGTTGCGTGACCTCCGCCCGGCTGCCCGGCCCTATTGAGTATCTTTCGTTTTCGCTTTCACCCGGTTTCATGGCAGCGTGCCAGGGAGAGGCCGGAGCAGCGCCGCGAATGGAACTCCAAAATCGTTACGGCGTCACGGACAAGTACGTTGAAGGCGTTTGCCTCGCCCTTCGTGAGGAGGTGAGGCGCGGCGGGGACTCGGGAACGTTCTACAGAGAATCCCTCGCGTCAGGATTGGCGGTCCATCTGTTAAAGCGTTATGGACTGGAGCAGAGGACTGGGAACGGGCGCGATGCCGGGGTTGAAAACCAAAGAATCAACCGGGCCATTTCCTACATCAACGAGCGGCTCGGGCAGGAACTGTCATTGCATGAGATAGCTGCCTCGGTGGATTTAAGCCCTTTTCACTTCTCCCGGATGTTCAAGCAATGCGTCGGAATGCCGCCCCACCAATTTGTCATTCAACAAAGGTTGGAAAGGGCTAAAACCATGCTCATGCGGCGAGACAAACCAATTTCAGAGGTGGGAGAAGAGCTCGGATTCGCGGATCAAAGCCACTTTACTTCCCAATTCAGGAGGCGCTGCGGCATGACACCGCTGCAGTTTATCAACCTCTCCACCAGCGCTCGCGGACAGGCATCCTGAACGTCCGCCTCAGATAAGCCCGGCCAGTTCTTGGAGCAACCGCCAGTTTTCCAAGCGATCTTGCTTTGCTGACAGCAGCAAGTCCGTGGGGGCTCCGTCCTTGTCGAAATGCTTCGCAAATCGTCCCTCGGAACGCGCAAACATAATAAAATCGAAGATCTCGCCCGTTTTCGGATCCTTGTACCAATCTTCCTTGGGCGCCGGGTTCCCTTGCAGGCTAAGACGTTCGCTGAGCTTATTTCCTTTCCGCGGATCATAGATCAACACGGGGAAACTCCGGGTGTCCACCGCCAGCTTGGACTGGCTCATCGCCATGTTGTCCCCCACTCCATGCTCCGGCTGGCAAGTCGTGTAGACAGAGATGACCGCCGGTCCGTCAAATTCGTTCGCCGCGATGATGGCCTTGTAAAAATGGTTCGACATCGCGCAACTCGTCTGGGCCACGAACGTGTTCGGATGCATCATCGCGATCTGGGCGATCTCCTTGCGTCTTTCCGTTTTCCCTTGAACCACGCTGCCATGCACCGAAAACTTCGTGTTCTGGCCCTTGAACGACGCGGTTGAGGATTGTCCCCCGGTGTTTGAATAAACCTGCGTGTCGAGAATCAGTACCTTGATATCCATGCCCGAGGCCAGCATCCGGCTCAAAGACTGAAATCCGATGTCGAGCATCGCCCCGTCGCCGCCGATCACCCACAACTTCTTTCCTGTCCAACCCATCTGATCCCATCGCGCCCTCACGCCCATGGCGTCCGCCGGCCCATTCTCGAACAAGGAGTTGGTCCAAGGAACCAAGTAGGGGTTGTATGGATAAGTCGAGGCGTAAACCGTAGAACACCCGGTGGAATTAACGATGCCGATGTTATCCTTCCCATAAACAAATCCCGTCGCCGCCAGCATCATGCGGATTGCCGTCCCCTCGCCGCAACCCATGCAGGATCCCGCGCCCCCAACATAAAGCAACGACCGGTCCGCGAGCATCATGTCGCTCAGGAGCTTCTCGTTGATGAAGCTCTTCGGAGTTTCAGGCAGGCGCCTGTAAAAATCGAACGACTTCTGGAATGTTTTCAGGCTTGTGTCGTCCTTCTTCAACATCGCCAAGGCGCCGTGGTTTCCGCAGGCATCCACACACTCGGCGCAGCCCTTGCACTTGGTCGGGTCGATGAAAATCCCGAAGTAGCCTGGTTCGGCGCCCTTTTTCTCGTAAGTGTTCCAGTACTTTGTAGTCTTGGCGAATTGCTTGGCGAACAGTTCTCGCTGCTCCGGGTCTTCGATCTTGGAAAGCTCGGCGTCGAGCTGCGCTTTCGGCACAACTTTTCCCAAAATAGCCGTGTCCGGGCACTCGATGACGCAATCCATGCAGCCAACGCAATTCTCGCTGTTCAACAAGGGGATTTCCGGGGCGATGTAGGAGAAATCCCGGAGAATGCCCGAACCCGCTGTGATGAGCGATCGAGCGGTGCAATGGTCCGCCGGCAACTCCAACTCCGCACTGCCGTCGTTGTAGGCGCCCACCACGCGATTGTTAAAGTCCTCGACGTCCAAGACATCGGACTCAATGGGGCGCGTGTTCTGGCGTCCGGCGGTGATCGTGGTGGAGTCGCTCATAATTCAACGGGTCAGGGGAATGGACGATTGGAAGACTGGTCTCAATGCTCTTGCTCTTGCTCTTGGGTGGAAGTTGCGAGTGATTCGGGCGTCACCTGGCGGCGACAAGTTCTTCTCGAGGAACCGCTGCAGCTCCAATCACCTCGGCAGGAATCTCCTGAACTTCGGTCAACCCCAACTTCACGCAACGCAGATTTTCTTCGACAACTTTTTCACCGCGTTTGCCAAAGTACTTTCGGACATATTTTTCGACTCCCGCGAGGATATCGATTTGGCTCATGCCGGAACGTTCGGCAAACGGGGTGACCTTGATGAAGATGCCGACGAGAACTACTCCTTGCATGCGCTGGATCAGGTCAGGGTCGGTGGCGACGTCGCGAGCGATCTTTACGGTGTCCAGATAATAAACCCTCAGACGCTTATTCCTGATGATTTTCTGCCCGTAAGCGGGGATCGCGGTCCACACCTCCCGGGGATCGAGGCGATCGCTCTGAATGAAGACGCTGCCTTCATACGCAATCCCGTCCAAGGGGTTTCCGAGATTGAACGCGTTGACGTCGTTCAGTGGGATGAACTCGACGTAATTCAACTCGCTGTGCGTGCGGATGTGCGCGCTGGCGACGGTGAGGTAATAAGTGGTTGGGAGGCCTTTCTTCTCTGAACCGTACTTGGGATAGGCTTGAACGTGAAGATTGAACAATTCGCCCACGAACGAAGCGATGAGCTTGTTGGTGGTCACCGACCCAAACCCTCCGACTGAATGGCCGCGCATGGAAAAAGCCCCTTCCGGTCGCAGATCCGGATCCTCGCCATCGGCCAGGGCTAAGTCATGCTTGACTCCCACCACGCTAAACTCCCGGGGTTTCTCGGCCAGCATGTTCCTGATGATCGCGATGAAATGCCCTCCGCGGATATCCCTGGAACCGAGCCCCGCCGCGCACGCGTAAATCTTGGGAATCCGCTCAACCTCGGGATACTTGATCTCGCCGTAAGAACCGTAACCCAACCCAGTCAAAGCATCCGCGAAGGCCGCCTTGATTCCCTGCACCAAGGGATTGGATTGAGCGAGCGGATTATCCATGCGCTCCACCACTGTGACGGCCTTGACCCCCTTCAAAACCTGCACCAACTGGACCGCGGGGAACGGCGCGAAACACGTCACGTGCGCGACGCCGACTTTCAGCCCCATCTCGTCTCTCATGTAGTCCGCGGCGGCCACGGCCGTCTCCATCATGCCGCCCATGCCCACCAAGGCATACTCCGCGTCGTCCATGCGATACGAATCCACGGCCTGATAGCGGCGTCCAGTCTTCTCGTAAAACAGACGCATTGCCTCCTCCACGGCGGCGGGAACTTTATCGTAGTAATTCCTCTGCGCGATCTTCCCTTTCATGTAGGAGTCCTGGTTTTGCACGACCCCGGACATGAGCGGGAACCGTGTGTCGAAGAGGCACCGAAGCTTGTCGTTCGGGTCCCCGATATAATCCTTCATGAATTGAAGCTCGGAAAGGCGCACGTTCTCGATCGTGTGCGTGGTCAGAAAGCCGTCCTGCACGTTGAGAAAAGGAGTTTCGGCGGCTTCTGCCGCACGTCTCGCGATGAGCGCCAAATCTCCAGCCTCCTGGGCGTTCCTGCCGAAGAGAATCCCCCACCCGCAATCGGCCACACTCATCACGTCATCGTGGCCGGCGTGCACATTCAGGGAGTGGCTCGTGAGTGCGCGGGCTCCGATGTGGAACACCACCGGCAGGCGTTTTCCAGATATCGTGTACAGCACTTCCTTCATGAGGACCAGACCTTGGCCGGAGGTGAAGTTAGTCACCCGCCCGCCCGCGAGCGCGAATCCTTCGCACGTGCTGGCCGCCGAGTGCTCGGATTCAGGCTGGACAAACACTAATCGGTCCCCCCACAGATTCTTCTTTCCATTCGAGTACTCGGTCTGGTAGCCAGTCCCCATCGTTGTTGAAGAGGTGATGGGATAGGCGCACGCGCCTTGGGTGATATTAGTCTCGGCCCACACCACACAACCCGCGCCGTCGGATGTCGTGGCAATGCCCGGATACTCGAAGTTGTTGTCCTCGTGGCTCATAAATGAAATACAGAGTCAAAACAATGCCTTAACCAACGAAAAACCCGCTCTGAGCGTCGGGGATCTGAAGGTTCCGCCAGACCATATAGGATGAGTGCGCGACGGTCAACGGCGGGAAAAGCACCACCCGCGTCTCGAGTCTCCCTCAAGCCTCCTTGCCGTTATTTTTCTTGCGGTGAAGACGCCAATCTGAACGGTGATGAAGGATCCAATCGGTGAGCGCCTTTTCGAACCCAATATCATACCCCACCTTCTCGGACTCTATCCACTTATGCCGCATAATCTCTTGGCGCTCGGCTGTGAATTCCCTGTAGAGCGATGAATTCATCAATAGCTCTGCTCCGTTCTTCTCGCCATGAGGTTCGCTCGCCATACGAGGATACATATTTGCCTTTTGAAAAAGCTTTGCCGCAACGGCCGAATTCACTGAAATTTAACATTAGCGCCTTCAATGACAATCAAATTTCTTGGAAGCTTGGTTGAACGCTTGAACCTCAAAACGGCAGTGACCCTTGGCGAATCCTCGCAAGATCCTGGCGATAAAGTTTTTCCGAATCACTCACCAGATCCGCAGGGGATGTGCCTCCCTCTTCCTCAAGCCCCGCTCATCCAGGTCTCTGCAAATTTCCACGAGGTTCAACTGCCGTTTTCAGGTTGAACGATTTGGCGAGCGGAGTGGTCGAGAGCTTTTCGTACGGCAAGAACCGGCATGGATGGAACAGAAAGGCGGCGTTGCGTGTTCTCGCCCTCACGGAACCGGGGTTTCCGGCGGCCGCCCCAAGCCCCCAGGTCCTCCTCTTCCCCCTCCGCGAAACGGAAATGCCTGATTGAGGCCCGTGCGTATTAGTTCCTCGTCAAGCATGCCACCCCCTGGCTTGTCCCAAGAGGCAAACCATTTGTTGAATCCGCCCACGAACTCCGCCTTCGTGAGGGCGCGGTTTTTGTCTTCATCCATGACCGCGAAAAACCCGCCCGCCAGCATTTGTCCCAAATTGAAACCACCCCCCCCCGGACCACCAGGCCCTCCCGGGCCGCCCCCGCCTCCAGGCCCTCGATTTCCAAACCCAGGAGGAGCGGGGAGCAAGCCGCCCAACCCCGCGCCCAAAGTCTCCTCGGTCAACGAACCAGACCGCGTCTTGTCCCAGTCCACGAACCATTTTTCGGCCAGGGCCTGGAACTCCGTTTTGGCCACCTTCTTGTCGCCGTTGTGATCCGCGGCATCCACGAAAACCGGAGCCAGGAACATGCCCGGACCAAATCCTCCGCCCCCCCGTCCTCCCGGCCCAAACATCCGCTCGATTATTTTGCCGCCGTCCACCCCGGACAACTGGTCTTGGACGGATTTAGTTCGAGCCACCACGTATGGCTTGATGGGTTTCGTCGGCGGGAAACTCATTCGATTTCCACCAGATGGGCGCCTCTCCTGACCCGCCCTGCCACCGCCAAACATGCCGGCCGGAGATATGGCTTCGCCCGCGGCCACTTTCTCGAAACGCTCAAGCATCTCGCGCGATTCCTCCAGGAGGGGCGCCCGCAATACAGCGGCCAACTCGTCCACTTGCTGGTGAAATCGTTCAGGCTTAAAGATCGTCTTCGCGAACTCCGCCAAATACCCCTTATAAGCCCGTTGGAAAGGCTCGAGCTTGAACATACGTTCCAGAAATTTAATCTCCCCCTGCCACGGCTTTGCCAGGCTCAATTGCTCCCGCTGCTCCTGCGATCCCACCATCATGAATTGACCGAAGGAATGATCCAGATCCCAGGGGATAAAATGAAATTTATTCGACTTGGGATGCAGATAAACCAGGTAGTTTTGGCCAATGCCCAAAATGCTGTCGAGGGTCGAAAGGTAGACGGTCACCGCCATGTAGCGGGCGAAGGCGTCGATGTCGACATAGTCCCCCGCCTTCGACGTGAAGTCCGAGTCTGGAGCACTGGAAACAAGCTTGCAGAATTCCATGACACGCCGGGCCTGCTCCTTTGTGGGATCGGATTTTGGATCGTATGTCTGCTTGTATTGCGACCAGTCATCCCCCAAGTGCTCAAACGGCTTCGGTGTCACTGGCTTTAAAATGAGCCCTTTCTTCTCACCAAAAAGAGCTTCGGCGAATTTTCCATCCACATTCTCCACCATCGAATAAAGCCCCAAATAGGAGCGATCGTGGGCGCCGGGCACTGTCACGTGAACCCGCGCGTAAGCCGTTCGAGGAGCTGGCACTCCGGCATCCCGATAAAGCCGGTATGAGAGAACCTCATTCATGAAACTCGCGTCCGTGACACAGTTGTGAAAGTTCAGCTTTGAAACACCCGCCACGGCGCGCCCCTTCACAAACTCCGCCACGTCCACTTTCAACGACCTTTTGGCCGATCCTTGCGACTGCATGAACGTCCCATTGCCCTTGTAACGCACGCCCACGTCCTTGATTTCTTCCCCATTGAACTGCAGGTCCGCGTGAACATAATGAAACTCTATGCCCTGGGCGGCGGACAATCCGTTGCGCCCGCCGTCCTTCCCCTGAAGATTGAACCCGCCTGCTCCAAAGGCCGTCTGGTTATTCCGTCGAGTAGGCTCCAACCCTTTCCATTGCTCCGGCGTGAACTTGAAATGTGCGCTCAAAACATTGGTGGTGGCATACAGAAGTGCCGAGGGAGCCGGTTTCGCAGGAGCCGCTTCGACAAAAGAGCCAAGAGCCCCCAAACCACCGACACCTAGAAGCCAAGCCACCGCGGCACGAGAAGTGACCCAGCGAGGATGCCAAATGAATCGCCACATAACATAAACAGACCACGGCCGAATCAGGTTTGTTTCGGCCACACGATTGTTAGGTTTATGACCAAAATGAGACGATTCGGTTACGCCTCATTTCCCTCCCGCGAACGGCTCCTTTGCCCCTCCCAGACTAAAGAGGTGCTTTTCCTTCCGGATAAACAAGCGGCCCAAAGCCACCCTGGGCGTGGAATGACATTTTTCATTCAGGGCGTACCGGCGCAGAACCTTGAACTGATCGCTGGCTTCCACCACGGCCAGTTCGCCGGAGGTCGAAACGCAAAACAACCGTCCTTCCACCCACACAGGCGAGCCAAAATAATTTCCTCCAACACGCTCTTGATAGCGGAGGGAGCCCGTCGCCGCCTCCAGACAGGTGACCACCCCCCCATCGCTCCACAGCCATATCCAACCCCTGGTCGCGATGCCGGTCGGCACATAAGGCGCGGATTGCCTCAATTTAAACGCGAGCTCCGGGGCTTTGCCAGTGCCGGGATCCCCCGCCCGGATCGCGGTTAGAATATTTCCCCCTCCTCCGCTGCCGCACGACCCGAGGATGATGTCCCCGGCGAGAATGGGAGAGCTCACGCTGCGTTTGTCGAAGGCCTGGTCGTATTCCCAGAGCAGGGTGCCAGAATCTGGATCGACCGCATAAATCCCATGACCTTGACTGTTGAAAATGAGCGCTGGCTTCCCGGATCTTGGCTCATAGAGGCATGGGGTTGAATAGGCGACAGCGGCGCTCCGGCGTGGAGTCTGCCATGCCGTCTTGCCGGTTCGGGCGTCGACGGCCACGATGAAACTCTTGCCCGAGCGAGGGCTGCCCTTCACCACCATCGGATCGTCTTGCTCATTGCCCAAAAAAACCTTGTCGCCAAAAACGATCGGCGATATGCCTCAACCATGCTGGCTCACAAAAGGGCCGAAATCCCGCTCCCAAAGCGGTTGGCCCTCATGATCCAATGCGGCCAGTTTGAGGTGCTCAGGTTCGTTCCACAGCACATAGACGCGTGACCCATCCACCGCGGGCGAGGACGCTTTTCAACGGGGAGACTTTCATAGTGCCTTGCTCAAGACGGCTTGTTCCACAGGATGCCACACGCTGGCACAGGATGCGAAAAAGACCAGGCAAAAGCGGCGCGACTCGAACGGTCGACACGGTGGCACGCGGCTCGTTGCTTTATTACTTCAAGGAAGCCAAGTACTCCACCAGGTTTCGCAAATCTCGCGGACTGAGAATTTTCCCCATCTCCTCTGGCATTCCCGACAATCCCTTGTGTCGCGCCTGGATCTCGGATTTCTTCAGCGTCAACAAGCCATCCTCCGGGGAATTAACTATCAGCTCCGTCGCGGTTTCGCTCTTCACCACGCCGGCGTAGTCACGCCCGTCATTCAAGGTGAGCATCACATTCTCGAAACCGGGAGCGATGTGTTTGTTCGGAAACAAGATCGCCTCCAAAATGTAATCCCTGTTCTGACGCGCACCGAAGCCCGTCAGGACCGGCCCCACCTCACCGCCTTCACCGTTGACTTGGTGGCAGCGCAAACATGCCACGTCCTGGCGCTCGAAGAAGATGCGTTTCCCTTCCGACGCATCCCCTCCCTCCAACAAATCACGTGAGGCTGCTTCGGCGTACTCCTTGGGCAACGACTCCTTGTAACTTGCTAGTTTGACTTTGATTGACGCGGCCTCGCGTCGCGTCGCGGTCTCCAAGACATCCCATCGCAAGGCGGCTGGCAGCGTCCCCGCCGCCAAGGTGTCCAAATAACTCATCAGCACTTCGTCGACACCAGGATCAGGCAAATCGCCCAGGGCGATCAGGGCGTCTTGCTTCTCTCCCACGGATCCCCTTGAGAGAACGGATTTCAAATTCTGGAAGGCGTTGCCGGTTTTGGCGCGCGCTTGAAGCCTGGTCGCCTCGCGGCGGACCGCCTCCTCGTCATCCCCGAACGCTTTGGAGAGCAGCTCTGAAAAATTCGGGGGCATCAACGCTCCCAATGAATGCAGAGCTTCCACGCGGGCGCCGACAGGAGCGGTTTTCGTCGCCAGGAGTTCGGCCAGCAACTCGGAGGAGGACTCTATCTTCAGCCGCACGCATGCCTGGGCGGCGGCGGCGAGAACGGGTTC
The DNA here is from genome assembly GCA_005805305.1 of Verrucomicrobiales bacterium. Classification (GTDB taxonomy): domain Bacteria; phylum Verrucomicrobiota; class Verrucomicrobiia; order Limisphaerales; family F1-80-MAGS106; genus F1-80-MAGS106. The sequence goes on along the minus strand of SYMW01000196.1, from coordinate 1,789 downwards.
GGCATTCTGCTTGAGCAACCGAGGGAGCACCCTGGCGAGAGCCTGGACCGCCGAAGCGGGATCGCGGGCGGGCAATGGCCTGTAAACCCCCACGACACGATCCCGGGGAAATGGGTTCTGCCACGACCCGAGGCAGCGGAGCGCCTCCACTCGGGTTTCGGCGGGCACATCGCTCCGCGCCGCATAGCTCGCAAGGCGGTTCGCCGCATCCGTGGAACCTAGGCGATAATTCGCATTCACCGCGCGGTATCCAAGGGACAATGAATCCACCCGGCCGTCCGCCAGCGCCGCCAGGGCCGGCAGGGCCTCGTTCACAGGAACATCGTTGATCGCTCGCGCCGCCTCGGCGACGATCCACGGTTCGGGATCTTTCAGAAAAATCTCGATTTCAGGGTGCCTCAGCTGGCGCATGGCGAGCAGAGAAACGAGGCGCACGGAGGGGGAAGAGTCGCTGGCGGCGGAACGTAAAGCGGGCCCGTCATTCAACTTGGACAGTGAAGCGACGGCGGCATGCCTCAAAAATGGGTCCTGATCCGCGTTCTCACGCGCCAGCCGCAAAAGCGGACTCGTCGCGGTTTTATCTCCAAGATGGCCCAATGCCATCGCCGCGAAAGAACGAACTCGGGAGCTGGGATCCTCCAAGAGCTTGATCAAGGGTCGCAGTGCCGCCCTGAATTTGGCCTCTCCAAGCACTCGAGCCGCATGGGCGCGCACCTCCACTTCCGGGTCTTCGAGCAAGGGCACAAGAGGCTGCACAGCCGACCCATCACTGCGCCCCAGCTGGCCGGCGCCCCAAATACCGTGAAGCCGCGTCAAAACATTCCCTGGGGTGCTGGCCGCCGCAAGCAGCGGAGCCAACCCGGCCTGACCCCTGGCCACAAGGGCAAACTGAGCCTCGGCTCTCACTCTCATGTCACGGTGTCCCAGCAAGCGCCCCAGTTTTGCGAGCGAACTGCTATCCATGCCCTCCGACAAAAGCTGGCGCGTTTCAGCGACCACGGGATCCCGGTGGCTGGCGGAATGGATGACACGATAGATCCGTCCTTTGGCGGACTTCGGCCAGCCCTGATGCCAATCGCTGAAATAGAGGGCGCCATCGGGACCAATTTCGACATCGGTGGGGAGAATGTCTCCCATCAACTCGGCGGAACGATCCAGTTCGAACCCAGCCCCATTGGATCGCAGGCGATACGAGGTGATTCGGCTGTTGGAACTCGCCCCCTTGAAATGGCACAGAAAGAAGTGGTTCTCCAATTCTGGCGGGAGGCCCGTCCCATAATTGTAGACCAAACCCGAGGGGCCGTTGTCGATGTTGACGATGGGAGGCGTGATGTAGGCGGGCTGGCCCTCATGCGTCGGCCACCAAAGTTTTTCGAAATTCCAGGGGCCCGCATTGCCTAGCGGATTATGTTGATAGCCAATCCTCCAGCCGCTGTCGCTGCCTTCCATCACATACACCCATCGCTCACGGTCGCCTTGGTCGGAGTCGTTGTCTCCGGTGAAGAGATTCCCGTGCTGGTCGAACGCCAACTCCTGGGGATTGCGCAAACCGCGCGCGAACACCTCGAGTTCGGAGCCGTCGAGGTTGCACCGAAACACCGCTCCTTCATCCGGCAGATCGAGCGTCCTGCCCTCGCGCGTCCGCACGTGCGCGCCACGGTCGCCGATGCTGAAGTAGAGCCGGCCGTCAGGCCCCAAGATCAGACCGTGCAAGTCGTGTCCGGTATAGTTATAATGGACGCCGTAGCCCTCGCTCATCGAGTCGCGGGTATCGGCTTTTCCATCCCCG
>SYMW01000195.1 GCA_005805305.1 Verrucomicrobiales bacterium | reverse complement strand
GATTGGGCTTACATCAGCCTCCTCCAGAACGAGTCCGTCCAAGAAGCCAGAGTGATCGCCGAGAAGCTCCACGAACTGAACCCTTCCTTTCTGGCGTACCGGACGACACTGGCTTTGGCTCGTCTGCGGCAGCGGGAGATGTCGCAGGCTAAAAAAGTCTATGAAGGACTGATCCTCGAGTGGACACTCGCCCCGGCCGGATGGCAAGCGGTGCATGCCGCGGTCCATGGCGCCAACGGGAACGCGGTTGCCGCCCGCGAGTTTATCGCGCAAATCCCCATCGATAAACTCAGGCCAGAGGAGCGATCCCTCATCCAACCGTGGCTGCCCTGAAAAATCAGTCCTTTGCAAGACACCCTTTTCTCGATCAAGATTCGCGCGATGCCAAAGAAAGCTCAGCAGGATTGTAAAGTCGGGGGCCAACTCTCGGCAGTTCTTGTAGGCGCCCAGATTTTTGCAGCCGCGATCGGTGCGCTAGACGTCTCGGCCGCGCCCAACGGAAAAGCGGAACACATTGTGGTGCTGGTTTGGGATGGCATGAGACCGGATTTCGTCACGCCCCAGCATTGCCCTAATTTGTATGCCCTCGCCACGAGTGGCACATTCTTTCGGCGCCATCATTCCGTCTTCGTCAGCACCACGCAGGCAAACGGCGCTGCCCTGGCCACCGGTTCCAATCCGGGGCGCAATGGGATCCAGGCCAATGTTGATTTCAAACCCGAGCTGAACTTTCTCACGACGTATGCTTCCGAGAGTCTCGACGCCGTCCGCCGCGGCGATTTGTTGACTGGCGGGCATTACATCTCAATGCCCACCGTGGCGGAAACGCTTCAGGGAGCCGGATTCCGAACCGTGATCGCCGGAACAAAACCCGTGGCGCTTCTTCATGATCGCTCGACTCGCAAGAACTCGGAGGCGGCGAAGCAATCCGTGACGCTGTTCGAAGGAAAGACGATCCCACGCGGCCTCCCCGAGGCGTTGGCCAAGGTAAACGATGACAAGGTGTTTCCGCCGAACATCTCGTACCCCAATGTCGCCCAAGACGAGTGGACGACCCGAAGTCTGTTGAAGTCGCTCTGGGCGCCTGGAGTGCCTCCCTACACCCTTCTTTGGCTGAGCGAACCTGACAAAAGCCAGCACGAGCACGGCATCGGATCGACGGTTGCTCTAACCGCGCTCGACTCCAGCGATAAAAACCTCGGCGAAGTCATCAGGATGCTCCGCGAAAAAGGGGTGTACGAAAAGACCGATATTTTTGTCGTGTCGGACCATGGGTTCTCGACTATTTCCTCCGGCCCCGACTTGGACGCCCTGTTGAAAAAGCAGAAGTTCACGGCCGGCAAGCAGCTTGAGGATCCTCAGCGGGGCGATGTGGTGGTCATCGGCTTGGGCGGCAGCGCGACCTTTTATGTGATTGAGCGGGATGATGTCATCATCCGTGGTCTGGTGGAGTTTTTGCAGACCAGCGACTTTGCTGGCGCGATCTTTTCACGCCTCCCACTCGAAGGCACGTTTCCGCTCGAGCGAGTTGGCTACGTCAGTTCCAACGCCACAGCGCCGGACGTGCTCATCTCGATGCGTTGGAGTTCCAACCGCAACGATCATGGCATTCCCGGGCAGGTCATCGCTTCGAGCGGCACTCGAGGGAAGGGCGCCCATGGTTCGCTGAGTCGTTTTGATCAGAACAACACCCTCGTAGCGGCCGGTCCGGATTTCAAAAAAGGCGTGATCAGCGATGTGCCCAGCGGCAACGTCGATTTGGCGCCCACGATCCTTTGGCTGCTGGGGGTGAAACCCTCCAAAACCATGGACGGCCGAGTGCTCCATGAAGCCTTGGTCTCGAGCAAGGAACCGGCTCCAAAGGTGAGCGTGAAAAGGATCGAGGCGAGCCGCGATCTGGGATTGTTCCGATGGCGGCAGTATCTGCAATTCAGCGAAGTGAACGGCACGCTGTACTTCGACGAAGGCAACGGAGAACCTTCCCCGAAGTAAGGAATGAACCGCTCCGGGCCGCCGTTGGTTTCCGTCTGAGACAATGCAACCTTAAAACGGCAGTTGCCCCATTGAACCTTCGCAAGATCCTGGAGATAAAGTTTCTCCAAATCACTCAACAGATCCATCAAGGATATGCCTCGCTCTTCCTCAACCCTTTCTCATTCGGGCTTCTGCAGATCTGCGCGATCTTCAGCCGCCGTCTTCAAGTTTTAAATCCATGGACGAGTTTTTAGGATGATGGGCTGCGACCCGGGGAATCGAATCGGGCTGCCGTGCTTCGCTCGCGTTGGGAGGCCGAAGATGGAAGCCTCGAAGACTTCGCCAGGGTCCCCATCGATTGCGGTCTTGAGGGTTGGCGCAAGAATAACTCCGGAATTTATTTTTGCACGGACCCTGAGCTTTGGTTTGGCGACCCTGAACTGGAAGCGTCTCATTCTTTGTGTGATGGTTTCGACGCTCGGCGCTGACATGGTCCTGGGCGCCGTAGCGCCTAGGAAAAAGATGCCCATCGAGCGTATGCATCCGGAGGCGTTGGAGTCGACTCGGAAACGAGTTGCCGAGCTGCAACGGCTCCGAAAAACCTTGGCGCCACTACCCGGGTTATTCGATTACCGGGGCATCTTCCACGCGCATGCTGAGGATTCAGCCCATACGGGAGGGACCCGGGTCGAGATGCTCGGGGACGCCAAAAAGGCGAAAGTCGATGTGATCTTCCTGAGTGATCACTACCGACCTCATCGTGATTTCATTTCGCAGAGTTGGCGGGGAGACCATGAAGGGGTGCTGTTCATCCCTGGCTCGGAGACGCGCGGCTTCTTGGTTCATCCAACGAATTCCGTGATGACCTCGATGGATTTGCCGGTTCCCGAGTTTGTGAAGCGAGTGGGGCAGGGCGAGGGCCTGATTTTCCTCTCCCACATGGAGGATCGGCCGGATCATTCGATGGACGGACTCACCGGGATGGAAATATACAACCGGCACTACGACGCACAGCGCGATTTGGCGACATTGGTGAATTTGGCTCTGCGGCTGACCGATCCCAAGGAAGCGGTTGATTTGGCGGCATTGTTGGATCGTTACCCCGACGAAATGCTGGCGGCTCAGGTTCAATACTCGGAGGATTATTTGGAGAAGTGGGATCGCGAGGGTCTTGAGAGGAGGGTGGTGGGTGTGGCAGCCAACGACTGCCATCACAACCAGGTATTCCTCGTCAAGAAAGTGGACGACCAATCCGTGCGCGTCGGCACGATCGTGGACAAGGAGTCCGACATGAGGCTGGTCAGCGCGACGATTCGTCCGGGCGTGCGCGAGATGGTGGCGGGGAAGCCCAACGGGGCGGTGCTGGCGCGACTCGATTTCGATCCGTATGCCAAATCCTTCGCGAACGTCAGCACCCACATCGTGGCCGCGAAGCTTGATGAACCGACGATTCGAGCCGCGGTTCGGGCCGGGCGAGCTTACGTCAGCCACGATTGGATGGGGGACCCGACTGGGTTTTGGTTCGGATCCAGCTTTGAAGACATGACCCTCCCGCAGATGGGAGACGAAGTCACTTTCGTCTCCGCGGTCGTTTTGCGAGCTCGATTTCCCCTCCCTTGCCATGTGCGCTGGATGCGCAACGGGAAGGCTATTCAGGAAAAAAAAGTGGAATTGCTTGAGACTCTCCAATGGACTGTGCGGGAGCCCGGGGTGTATCGAGTGGAGGGTTGGCTTGAGTTGAACGGCGAACTCAGGCCTTGGATCTATTCGAATCCAATTTACTTTCGCTGAGCAGGGTCGACAAACCCATCACGAGACGGTCTGCGCCCGTCTCCACGGAGGCGGCGTCCAGCGCGGCGTAAGCGACTCTGAGGAGGCAAGCATCTCGGATCCCGAAGGCCGCTCCGGGAATGGCGGCTACTCGATGCTCGACAATCAGACGGCGCGAGAGCTCCAGTGAGTCTATCGACGTGTTCAGTTTCAGCAGCAAATAGAAAGCGCCGTCCGAGGCCGGCACGAGGCAGCGGCTGCCCAGTTCGTCGAGCCGGGCCAGGATCACGTCTCGATTCCGGCGAATGGAGGGCAGATGTTGGCGGCAGTAATCTGCGCTGAGGGGAAGAATCGCGGCGGCGGCGAACTGGCTGATCACAGGCGGGCAGATGATCTGAGTGTCCTGGATTTTGAGCGTCGCATCGAAGAATCGTTTGGGAATCACCTGATAGCCCACGCGCCAGCTCGCGAATCCGCAGACTTTCGATAGGGAGAACAGCGATACGGTGTGCGGAGCGCTTCCGGGGATGGCGCCCGGCGAGAAATGTTTGCTCTGATTGAACGTGAACAGTTCGTAGGCTTCGTCGCTGATGTGGATCAAACCGCGTTCTCCGCACAGCGAGTTGATTTCCCTGAGCATCAGTTCCTGGTAGACCGCTCCCGAGGGATTATTGGGGGAAACCGTCACTATCGCTCGAGTTCGCGGCGTAATGGCTTTGCGGATCAGTTCCGGTTGGGGCTGGTAATGCTCGTCGGTGGGGACCAGCACCGGGCGCACTCCCAGCATCTGGAGAGCCATTTCATGGTTGAAATAGTAGGGTGTCTGGAGGATCACTTCGTCACCAGGCTCCGTGATCGCGAGAACCGTGTTGGTGAAGGCCATGTTGCTGCCGGCCGTGACCACGATTCGGCTCTCGCCGTCGAATGGGATGCCGTTCTCAATCTTCAATTTGCGCTCGATGACTTCCAGCAGTTCGGGAATCCCATAGACTGGTTTGTACTTGTTGTTTTGAGCATCGGCGAAAAACCTTTCAATCCCCGCCTGAATTTCTGGCGGAGGACCGTAGGAAACGACCCCTTGGCCCAGGGAGATGGTGCCAGGGTTTTGGCGTATCCATTCGGCGACCACGGGGATGATCGGGGTTTGGACACGGTGCATGCGTTGGGAGGATTCGAGAGGTAGGCGGCGCATGGGAGCGATCAGTTGCTGGGATGTTAGTACTTTGGAGAACTCCTCTTTGTCGAGTACTCGTCATGGGTTTTATCTGGCAGAGTCGGCGGCTCGTTCCTATGTTTCCTGGAAATGACTGACCAGACCCCCGTTCCGGCGTCCGGATTGGACGCTTTGGTGCGCCGGATCGTCCATGAAACTGAAGTGGACGACATTCACACCCACTTATATGACCCAGCCTTTGGATCCCTGCTGTTATGGGGCATCGATGACTTGCTGGTTTATCATTACCTGGTGGCGGAAGCGTTCCGGCATATGGATGTCTCCTATGAAACCTTCTGGCGGCTCCATAAGAGAGAGCAAGCGGACTTGATCTGGGAACATTTATTTCTCGAGAATTCGCCCATCTCGGAATCATGCCGAGGTGTGCTGACGGTGTTGAATCTCTTGGGGCTCGATGTGAAACCGCGGGATCTGCCGTCCCTGCGGTCTTGGTTTGCGGAGCAGAACCCGGGGGATTATGTGACTCGCTGCCTTTCCGTGGCGCGTGTCAAAAGTGTATGCATGACAAACTCGCCTTTCGACGGAGAGGAGCGGGCTGTTTGGGAGCAGAACCTACCGCGCGATCCGCGCTTCAAGAGCGGATTGCGGATTGACCCACTCGTTCTGGCCTGGCCTTCGGCTGGGCGCGAGTTGGCTGGTTGGGGATACGGGGTGCAGTCACTGGAATTGAATGACCGCACCCTGTCGGAGGTGCGCCGATTCCTGGCGCATTGGACACGCCGATTCCAGGCCGCCTACGTGATGGTTTCCCTTCCTCCGGAGTTTTGCTATCCATGCGGTGATCATGCCACTCAAGTTTTGGAAGGAGCGGTGCTGCCTCATTGCAAAGAGTTTGGGATCCCGTTTGCCGTGATGCCCGGGGTCCGCCGCGGGGTGAACCCGGCGCTTCGGCTTGCGGGGGACGGGGTCGGGGCCTGCAATCTCGATTTTCTCAGGAACTTATGTTCTGGCTGGCCTGATGTTCGATTTCTGGTGACGGCGTTGCCACGAGAAAACCAGCATGAGCTCGTCGTGCTGGCGCGGAAGTTCAGGAACCTGCATGTTTTCGGATGCTGGTGGTTCACCAACATTCCCTGCCTGATCGACGAGATGACCCGGCTGAGGATCGAATTGCTGGGCACAAGTTTTACTTTCCAACACTCCGATGCCCGCGTATTGGACCAGGTCATTTACAAATGGGAACATTCCCGGGCCGTTCTGTCGCGCGTGCTCGTGGAAAAATATCGCGACCTATTAGCCGCCGGATGGGAGCTCACAGAGCCTGAGATACGTCGAGATGTGGCCAGCCTCTCCGGGGGATCTTTTTCAAAATTTTGTTCCAAGCTCTCTCGTTGAGGCCTGGCCACTACAAAAACCTATGGACAGATTGGATGGTTTTCAGCAGTTTGTTGGCCCAATGCTTGCTCAGATGAACCACATGAGATCGATTTGGAACCCTCGGGGCATTGCGGCTTTGTTGTTGGCGATGAGCAGCCTTGCGCGAGCGGAAGTTTTCAATAACGGGGAGTCCGGGGAAAATCTCATCAAACTTTCGAACAAGAACGGTTTCGGAACTTCCCAATTGGATCTCACACCGCAAGTCGTCAATGGCAACGGAGTGCTAGCCGCATCCATGGCGGGGACGCCGGGTGATTTTTCTTCGAGATCGGTGTGGTACGCCCCCACGCCCGGCCCCACCAACAGGACTTATTCGGTGTCAGCCAAATTTCTGCCCCAAGCCGCCGAAACAGAGTATCGCGGCGGCGTGATGGGATGGCTGGATGTGGCTTCAAGCAAGGGAATTGCGCTCTTCGTCGTTCCCGGAGGGCCTGCCGCTTCGTTTCGGGTTGCCACGGTTGATTTCAACGCCGAGTCCGGCTTTGACAACGAATCGGCAGTCGGACTTTTCGGCCTTAACGGATCCGCCGCGACGCCTAGCGTAGGATCCAGTTGGATCGAGTTGGGTGAATACGCTCCCACGGAGTTTGCCACATTCGAGTTGCAATTCTCTCAGCCCACATCGGCGGACTTGCAGGCCACCACGAATGCCACCGCCAAGGTCACGGCTCGGGTGTATCAAGGTGCGGATCCGTCCGGCAAACCGATTCAGATAGGAGCCACCATCGAACTGCTGACCGAATTGCCTTTCCCTGTGCCCGCGAATCATCGAGTCGGTTATTATGCCTACAACGGGAGCATCTTCGCGGATCCCGGACCCGTCGGTCTTCTGGACGATCTATCGGGCGCTGGCGATTTTTCCAAGGCGAACAAACCTCCCACAGTATCGCTCCTGTCGCCGGCCGATGGAACGACCTTGACGGCCCCTGGAACTGTGAGGCTTGAGGCCGCCGCCGCGGATTCGGATGGATCCATCAAGCGCATCGAGTATTATTCAGGAGCCACTTTGGTCGGGACGGCTGAAGCGCCGCCATTTTGGATTCAATTGATGGCTCTCCCGGCGGGTTCGTATACGTTTAGCGCGAAGGCTTTCGACGATTTGGGGTCGGTCGCCTCCACTGGGCCGGTGCGAGTGACCGTGAACGAATTCATTCCTCCCGGCGGTGACGGCTCGATTCTGTCCTTCACTTTGGCGGGAACCAAATTGACCGTTTCTTGGCCGGCCACCAGCAAGGGCCAGGTCCTTCAATCTTCCACCTCCCTCTTGAATCCGGTGTGGACGGATGTTGCGGGCTCCGCTCAAGCGACCTCAATCGTCGCGGATTTGGATGGAGTGGCCCGGTTTTATCGATTGATCAAAGGCGGCACCGATCCGGGTGGTGGCAGTGGAGATTCACTGCTGTCATTCAGTGTCGCGGGGGATAAACTGACCATCTCGTGGGGTGAGCCATATAGGGGTCAGGTGCTGCAGTCCACGATTTCCCTCCTCAACCCGGTGTGGGCTGACGTTCCCGGTTCACCCCAGTCGACGTCGCACGTGGTGAGCGCCGCCGGGCCCGCCCTGTTTTATCGATTGGTTCGAAGCGGTGGAACTTCGGTCGAACCTGCACCGCCGAAATTGAGTTTGTCGCCCTCTGGGAATGGGTTGGTGATTTCGTGGCCGGCGGGCGCGGCAGGGTATCGGCTTGAGGCAACGGAGGCCCTCTTGGGCGCGCGTTGGGAGACAGTTCCGAGTTCGAATAACTCCGCGGTTGTGGCGACGACACCCGCGTCACGATTTTTCAGACTTTCAAAGCCATGAGCGGATTAGAGCTGGCCTGTGGAAGCAATGGCCACGGAGACTTTTGACCGCACGAAATCCATGAGCGTGCGGCAACAGAATCCGACGCCTAAGGCGGCACCTCGTCGCGTCGTGCCGCCCCGGATTCGAGGTTTTTTTGAGAGTAGACGGATGGGGAGCGTTATCGTGACATCGGTAAAAGTGTTCGATGTTCTAGGGTCCTGGTTGACTTTGAAGGCGCGAGTCTTACTCTCCTTCGCGAACCACCGACGGTTACATTGCCTCGCTGAGAGACACTAATATATTGTATTGTGGCCGCAAAAGACGATTATCTTCTAGATTCGCTGATCGACATGGGCTGGGTGACCAACGAACAGTTGGACCCAGTCCGGCAGGAGGCGGATTCCACAGGAGAAGGTATTGTTGACACCTTGGTGGCCCAAGGGACGGTTCCCGCTCACGCGGTCTCTCAAGCAAAGGCCGGGTATTTCAACGTGGAGTTCATGAACCTGGGGGAGATGAAGCTCCCGGACTCCGTCATCGCGGCCATCCCCCGTCACATCGCCAAGAAATACAACGTCGTCCCCGTGCAGGCCGGGGAGGATTCAGTGACCGTGGCGGTTGCGGATCCTTCGGACCTCGAAATTTCGGACAGCCTCGCGATGCTGGTCAACAAAGCCGTGAACTTGGTTGTGGCGACCGAGGAGGACATTGCGTCGGCGATTTCACGCTATTATGGCGCCAAGGATGACTCCATCAGCAAGATGCTGCAGGACATCACCGAGGGCGAAGTGCAGATCGCCACCTTGGGGAACGTTGCGGACGCCGGAGACGGGGCGGCCGTGGACGCGGATGCGCCGATCATCAAATTGGTGAACACGATCATCGTGGACGCCTTTAAGATGAGGGCTTCCGACATCCATCTGGAGCCTCTGGCCAAGAGTTTCAGGGTTCGCTACAGGATCGACGGCATGTTGCATGAGATGAAGGGGCCGCCAAAGCGGTTGCAGGCTTCCATCATCAGCCGGCTAAAAATCATGTCGAACATGTCCATCGCGGAAAGGCGCATTCCGCAGGACGGCCGCATCCAAACTTCCGTTGCGGGAAAGACGATCGACCTCCGCGTCTCCTGCCTGCCCACGAACCATGGCGAGAGCATCGTGATGCGTATTTTGGACAAGGAGGGATTGAAGCTCGGTCTGGCGGAATTGGGTTTTTTCTCGGACGATCAGCAGACTTTTGAAGGTTTGATCGCGCTCCCGGATGGAATTCTGCTGGTGACGGGGCCCACAGGCTCCGGGAAGACCACGACCCTCTACTCGTGTTTGAATTACATCAACCGCCCCGATCGCAAGATCATCACGGTCGAGGATCCCGTGGAATATCAACTCGCGGGCATCAATCAGGTTCAAGTCAGTGAAATCATAGGATTCACCTTTGCCTCGGCGTTGAGGTCCATGCTGCGCCAGGCTCCGAACGTGGTCATGCTCGGGGAAATCCGCGACTTGGAAACCGCTTCCGTGGCGATCAACGCGTCGTTGACTGGACATTTGGTGTTCTCGACACTGCACACGAACGACGCTCCGAGCGCGGTCACTCGTTTGATCGACATCGGGGTCAAACCGTTTTTGGTCGCTTCCTCGACACGGGCGCTGATGGCTCAGCGCCTGGTCCGAAAGATCTGCAAGAAGTGCGCCGCTCCTTATGTTCCGACCCAGTCCGAATTGCGCGCGCTGGAGATCGACAAAGAAGCGGCCGCGGCCGCGACGTTCAAGAAAGGAAAGGGATGCCCGGACTGCTCTAAGACTGGCCATCGGGGCCGGTTTGGGATATTTGAAGTTTTCGTGATCGACAACGAGGCTCGCAAGCTCATCTACGACAAAGTCCCTTCCTCCGTTTTGAGAATAAG
>SYMW01000001.1 GCA_005805305.1 Verrucomicrobiales bacterium | reverse complement strand
TGGAGCGCGACTGTGCTGAAAGCCAGTCGCAGCAGCATCTCAGGCTCGCTATCACGCCAAACCTGCTGCGGCTGGTGCTTCGCACACAACCGCGCTCCGGGCTGCCAGCCAAATTCACCGTCAACCGGCGGATGCACTGGAACGGCAGTTGAACCTCGTGCAGATTTACAAAAGCGTGGATGAGAAAGGTTTGACGAAGGGCGAGGCATATCCTCTAAGGGTCCGTGCAAAAATAACTTCCTATTTTGCTGGCGGCCCAATGAGTCGTTGGCTAGGCGCGAATGACGAGCATATCCTTAGATCTGTGAGGAATGAGCAACAACGACAGCGATTCATTGGGCCCCAGCCCGGCGGGGCGGGGCGGGGCTTGGCCATCTGCGTCGTTGCTCGTCGGTTACAGCCCCATGAAGGGGATGTGCCCTCCTCGCGCCTAGCATCCAGCCAAGCCGCGCTCCCGCCAAAACCGGAAGTTATTTTTGCACGGACCCTTAGCTCACTTTAAGTCCGTTCCGCGCATCGCGCGCCACTCTTGCTCCACAGCGGCCAGCAACCGCTCCCATTCGCCCGCTTCGGTCTCCCACCCGGCGCTGAACCGCAATGCGCCTCCCGATTCGTCAGCCGTGTAACCCATCGCCTCCAAAACATGCGAGGGCTTCTCCCGTCCGCTCGCGCACGCCGAACCAGTGGAGACTGCGAAGCCCCTCTTGTCCAGCTTCACAACCCATCGCACTCGGCAATCCAGTCTTGGCATCAGGACCATCGACGTGTTCCAAAGCCTGGGCGACGACAGGCCCACGACGCGGACGCCGGGAATGCTCAGGGCGAGCGCCTTTTCGAATTCATCTCGGAGTCGTGCCGATTGAGCCGGTGGAACCTGGCGCAGCTGTTGTTCGCACGCTTCCAGCGCCGCCAATGCCCCCAGCACCCCCGGCACATTCTCCGTGCCCGCCCTGCGGCCTTCCTCCTGGCCTCCGCCCGCCAAAAGTCCCCGCAGCGGAATTTTGCCGGGACACTTGATGAATCCCACGCCCCGCGGCCCCCCGAATTTATGGGCGGAGCCAATCACGAAATCGCAACTGCCCAATTCACCAACGGCCATTCTGCCCACCCACTGCGTCGCATCGCAGACGTAGGGAATCTCTCGCTCAGCGCACAAGCGGCGCCACGACCCCCAGTCCTGCAGGATCCCCGTCTCGTTGTTTGCCGCCATGACAACAATAGCCGCCGGCCGCTGCCCTCGCTCAAGCGCTTCTAAGGCCCAAGCCTCCGAAGCGTGGCCTGTCGCGCCAATCGGGATCAGCTTCACCCCGTCCCCAAACGACCGGCGGGCGGATTCCAGGACACACGGATGTTCCGAGGCTGAGATCCAAATTTCTTGTTCCCCTGCGGCATGCGCCAGATGGCTGATCACCGCGTTGGCCGATTCCGTGGCGCCGGATGTCCAAATCAAATCTTGAGCCTTGCAGCCGAGGATTTGAGAAAACCGGACACGCGCCTCTCCCAGTGCGGCTTCCGCGCGGGCGCCGAGCCGGTGAGGGCTCGATGGGTTGCCGATAAACTTTTCCGCAGCCGAAATCCAGGCCTCCCGCGCCGTCGGCGAAAGTGGTGAAGTGGCGTTGTGGTCGAAGTAGATCATCGGTGCCTCATGTTGCCGGCCGCGCTGTGACTGGACCAGTCCGCGGGGGGCGGGGCAAGAAATTCTGGGTGCCGCGCCCGCGCCACGCTCCCTGCGGAACTACTTCGCGCCCTGCTCAATCCATGCCCGCAGGAGGCCCTGCTGCTGTGTGGTCAGCGGCTCCGCTTTGTCCTTCGGAGGCATGGCAGTGTCTTCGTCTAGCCCGGAGACGGCCTTGACCACCGAACTCTTGGCGCTGTCCCTTCCGTCAATAATCTTGCCGCTTTCTCCGCCCTTCAAAACGGCCTCCAAGCTGTCCAGCCGGAGCTTCCCTCTCTGCTTCTCGGGGCCATGGCACTTGAAGCAGGATTTCTCGAAAAGCGGTTTAATATCCTTCTCGAAAGTCAGCCCTGGTTTCGAGGACGGAGGCGGAAGCTTGCTGATGTCGATCTCCGCGACGGAGGCGACAGGCAACAAGGCCGTGCCCATCGCGGCGCAAATGGTCATCTTGAGATCCTTTGAGAACATAACTCGAACAGCGTGGGTGTGCCGGCCGCCTCAATTGAAGCGCCCACGCCCACGTTTTTTCTGACGGCCCAACGCCAGTTTGGATTCAGGCGGCTTGAAACTCGCGCTCGAAGCCTGTGGAGGCTCGCGAAACCCCGTGGCTTCCACTATTTCCCAACTTTCTCCCATTTGCGGGACTTGCCGGATTTCAGCACTGCATCGCAGACCATCTGTGTTTCGAGGGCGTCGCGGAATGTAGGTCCGGCTGGCTTCCCTGTCTCGACACCCCGGATGAAGTCGGCCACCTGATGCACAAAGCTGTGCTCGTAACCGATTTGAAGCCCGGGCACCCACCAATTTTTCATGTAAGGATGATCCCCGTCGCTGACGTGGATGGAACGCCAGCCTCTCGTGGTGCCTTGATCCCGATGATCAAAGTATTGGAGCCGGTGCAGGTCATGCAGGTCCCAGCTGATGGACGCGTTCTCCCCGTTGATTTCGAAGGTGTAAAGGGCCTTGTGGCCTCGCGCGTATCGGGTTGATTCGAACGTGGCCAGGGATCCGTTTTGGAATCGCGCCAGGAACGCGCAGGCGTCGTCGATTCCAACCTTCTCCACTTTTCCGCTCAAGTTGTGCTTGCGCTCTTTCACGAAAGTTTCCGTCATCGCCGAGACGCCTGCGATGCTGCCATTCAACCAAACGGCGGTGTCGATGCAGTGCGCCAGCAAATCGCCCGTCACGCCCGACCCGGCGGATTTGACGTCCAATCTCCACAATCCCGCGCCCCCTTGGGGGAGTTCCGGGTTGATCGTCCAATCCTGGAGAAACTTCGCGCGATAATGAAAAATCCGGCCCAGACGGCCTTCATCGATCAGTTGCTTGGCCAACGTGACCGCCGGGACGCGGCGGTAATTGTACCACACCATGTTGGCCACGCCGGCTTTTTCCACCGCGGCCACCATCTTTTTCCCTTCAGGACCGGTCATCGAGAGCGGTTTCTCGCACAAAATCATCTTGCCCGCCTTTGCCGCCGCCAACGCGATTTCGGCATGGGTGTTGTTGGGGGTCGCGATGTCGATGACGTCGATGTCCTCCCTGGCGATCAGTTTTCGCCAGTCCGTTTCCGTCGATTCATAGCCCCATCGGGCGGCGAAGTCCTTCACCTTGGCGTCGTCGCGCGCGCAAACCGCCTTGAGGACAACCTGGTGCTCCAGGTCGAAAAAATGGTTGACCTTGGCATACGCGTTTGAGTGTGCCCGGCCCATGAATCCGTATCCGATCAGGCCGACACGCAGTGGAGTTTTCATAAATTCAGTAAGTGTGCTGTTTGGTTAATTGATGCTGGGGTAGTGACATTCAGATCGCACTCTGCGGGGAACGGGCCCTTGCTACTCCGCCGCGTGCCATCCATGGTTTTCCCGAACTTGAATCATTGCGGCGAGGATGTCGTTCCAGGTTTGCTGCTTCATCATGACATCATTTGGAAACATGCAGCCGTCCCAGCAAATATGCTTTAGTTTCTTGGTGACTTTCCCGGCGTCGTCACGGAGCCAATAGCCGGCATCGCGGGCGATGTTCAGTTTGCCATTGGGATCGGTGGCGAGGCAGTGCCGGCCTGTCTTGTCATGGCTCCCCGAGCCCTTGACCGTGGCGTCGTTCTGCGCCACGTGAAAATCAATCGTCCAAGGGCGGAGCGCTTTCGTGAGCTTCTTCATGGCGGCGTGAAATTCGCCCGGTTCCCAGCTGAACTTCGCGGGAACGAGGCGGTGCTCCGGGGCGTTATAGCCGAGCGTGTAGAGAAGCGTGTGAGCCATGTCGGCTTGAAACCCAACCACTTTGGGTTGGCCGACTTCCTCGAGCAAGTTCACCATCGTCTTCCAGCTATGCATCCCGCCCCAGCAAATCTCCCCTTCCGCCGCAAGTCGTTCGCCGTTTGCCTTGGCCACCTTGCCTGCTTCGCGGAAGGTCGCGGCGATCTTCTTGAGATTCCCCTTCGGATCCGCCGCGAAATCATGGGGGCTGCATGCCGAATCGATCCGCACCACGCCATGCGAGCGAACACCCAAATCCCGGAGACCCTTGGCGATGCGGCACGCTTTTTTGACTTGGCCCACGAAGCGAGCTCGCTCCTCCGCGCTGCCCATCGCAGAACCGCCTCCGGTGGGCGGCCACACCGGCGCCACCAAGGAGCCCACTTTGAGATTTTTTTTCGCGATTTTCTCGGCCACCGCTTTCAAATCGTCATCGCTGATGTCGATGCTCACGTGGGGATCGAACAGGAAGATATCCACCCCGTCGAACCGCGCTCCATTGACTTCCGCGTTCGCCGTCAAGTTCAGCATCGTGTCCAGATCAATGCTCGGCTCGGCGTCCGGGCCGCCCTTGCCGACTAGACCAGGCCACATGGCGTTGTGGAGCTTCGGATAATTGTTTTTCTTCGGTTCGCTCATGGCTTCTTTCGTTCGATGTTCGCATCTCCATACACCGCCGCGGCCCCTGGCCTCATTGCCTCGACTGGTTCGAAGGCGCCTCGAGCGGCCGCGCGCGCGCGATGCTGGAATCTGGGATCAAAGTAATAGCGCCGTGTTCAGGCAGGCAATCTCAAAGTGCTAACCCAAGAAGGTTTTGAAATTCCAACCTCGGATATCGCGCATTTCGTGAACGGCACACTAGGACCCTGAGAAAGAGCCCCTTGGAAGCCGCGTCCGTTTCCATTGTTTGCCGGCGCTATCCGCGTGGGCCGAGGTCAAAATCTGAAAAGAGCATTGACTGAGTTTATAACGCTCAGAATCCGAGAGTCGGCGGTATCGACTGGCAACTGGGTGGGTGTGCCGTCAGTCCCATCCATTCATTTGTTGGCGGAGCCCACGGCCTCCTCGAGGGACTCAAACCCGCCGTCCTCCAGCCGTTTCCTCAAACCTTCCACGATCTCGCGAGCCAGGGTTGGCCCTTCGTAGACCAGCCCCGTGTAAATCTCGATCAACGAGGCGCCGTTGGTGATTTTTTCCCAGGCGTCCTCGGCGTTGAATATCCCACCTGCTCCGATGATAGGAATCCGTCCCCCGGTCTTCTTCCACAAATATCGGATTACCTCGGTGCTCCGCGCTCGAAGGGGGCGCCCGCTCAATCCTCCAGCTTCCGCATACGCTTTCAACGAGGCAGGGGAAGCCGACTCGGGTCGCGACACCGTCGTGTTGGTGGCCACGATTCCGGACACCTTGCGGGCGAGCACCGAATCCACGATATCGTCCAAGTCTGCCGAGGACAGATCCGGAGCGACCTTCACCAGGATCGGCTTGGCCGCCCCTCCCGACCCGGAGGCGCGGTTTTCCTTTTGGATCGCGGCCAAGATGACGCCGAGAGCCGCCTTGTCTTGGAGAAGTCGCAGGTTTGGGGTGTTGGGAGAGCTGACGTTGATGACGAAAAAGTCCGCGAAAGGCTTCAACAAGCGGAAAGTCTCGGCGTAATCCCCGGCAGCTTCTTCCAGCGGAGTGATCTTGGATTTCCCGAGATTGATCCCCACTGGATGAGCGGGCCATAGACCCCGGGTTTTCCAGTCCCCCAGGATATCCGCCATTTTCCGCGCGCCCGGATTGTTGAACCCCATTCGATTGACCAGGGCGCCGTCCTCCACGGCTCGAAATATGCGAGGAGTTGGATTTCCATCCTGCGCGTGAGACGTCACCCCGCCGAGTTCGGAAAAGCCGAATCCGAGCGAAGGCCACACGGGCGCCGCTTGGGCGTGCTTGTCCATTCCGGCCGCGAGGCCGACCGGATTCGGGAATCTCAAGCCAAACACATCCACGGGCAAGCGCTCGCTGCCGCAAAACGTCTCGACCGCGTCGCATAGTAGGGGGACGCGAGCCACGTTCCCGAGCCCGGCCAGTGTCGCTTGATGGACCTCCTCGGAGTCCCTGGAGAACAGCAACGGGCGGATGGCATTGCGATAGAACCAACTCATGAGGCTCGACGTTCCTACAAGTGCTCAAGCGGAGTCAATGAAAGTTCTTGTTCCCAGGTTGACCTGGTGCATCCGCGAGTTGTCGGTGGAGCGCGACTGTGCTGAAAGCCAGTCGCAGCAGCATCTCAGGCTCGCTATCACGCCAAACCTGCTGCGGCTGGTGCTTCGCACACAACCGCGCTCCGGGCTGCCAGCCAAATTC
>SYMW01000019.1 GCA_005805305.1 Verrucomicrobiales bacterium | reverse complement strand
TCGGCAGTGCGTTCACCTATCATTAAGTTATGGGCACGCTTCATGTGCGCGACAATGGTCTCGTCGAACTCATCCCCTCCTACGCGAAGACTCTTGCTAAAAACAATTCCCGCGAGAGAAATGATGGCGATTTCACAAGTTCCACCGCCTATATCAACGATCATGTTGCCGGCCGGTTCATGCACTGGCAGCCCCACGCCAATCGCGGAGGCCATCGGCTGTTCGATCAAGTAAACTTCTCGAGCGCCAGCATGCAGTGCGGAATCCTTAACTGCCCGCTTTTCCACTTCCGTGATTCCAGAGGGGACCGCCACCACAACACGGGGCGGAACTAGTTTTCGATGGTGAACCTTTTGAATGAAATGCCTCAGCATGGCCTCGGTGATCTCAAAATCAGCGATCACTCCGTCCTTCATGGGTCTGATGGCGACGATGTTACCGGGGGTGCGCCCGAGCATTCGTTTGGCTTCCTCACCCACGGCAAGAACGTTGGTCGTGCCCGCTTGGATGGCCACGACCGAAGGTTCACGTAATACAATCCCCTGATCACGGACATAAACCAGGGAGTTAGCCGTACCCAGGTCAATGCCGATGTCGTTGGAAAACAGGCCTTTAAGTTGCGCAAACATGAATTGTGCCAACCAACGCGCAAACTTACGGGCTTAAGCCTGTCAAGGTCAAGACCTTAACGGTGCATCGACCGGGACCCGGCCGTCACCGCAAACCAAAGAACAATGAAACTCTTTAATCCGGCTGGCGTCTTACCAAATGGACTTTGCGATTCCGCGCCAAGGGTCCGCGCGAAACTAAAATCGGGCTTTGCGGGCGGAATCGTGACATTATGGCGAGGCACGAATGAGATGCATACCCTCCCGGTCTGTGACGAATGAGTCAGAAAGCCATGATGTCATCATGGCCACAGCCCTCCGGGGCGGGGCCGCGAAAGTCCATCGATCATTCCGATGCCCGCGTGGCTGGCGCACGCCAGCCGTCTCAGTCCCCCACAACTACTCTACTGGGACGAAACCTCGGCCGGCTTAGCAAGGCAGGTTCCCACCCCCCTTCATTATAAGAAATCTCATCTATCCCATGCGCCCTCGTCTATTCTTAACGGCATCCGCGATGTGGTGCGTTCTATCGCTCTCCGCCACCGCCGCGCCGAGCGTCGTGTTGAACGAAATCATGTACAACCCTCCGCGGGAATTGGACGATCTGCAATACCTCGAACTTTTCAACCAAACTTCCAACAGGGTCAGCCTCGGCGGTTGGTCGTTTAAGTCAGGTTTGGATTTCGTGTTTCCCGAAAACACTCTCCTCGCCCCGGGGGGCTATTTAGTTCTCTCGAAGAATCCCCTGGCATTTAGGAAGCACTATGGGACAAACACGCCGGTTCTGGGACCTTTCAAAGGCAAATTGAAGCACGGCGGGGAACACGTTGAATTGATCACGGCTTCGGGCGCCACGGCGGATAGTGTCCGGTTTGATGACCGATCTCCTTGGCCCCTCGGACCGGACGGCTTCGGACCTTCGCTGGAACGAATATCGCCAGCCGGGTCCAGTTCGTCCCCGGACAACTGGTCCGCCTCGACGATGCCTCAAACCCGGCGTGCAGCCGGCAGCCCCGGCAAGCGCAACGAAAGTTTTGCTGCGACGCCTATTCCCAGCTACTCAAACTTGGATGTCTCGCAGGGAAAGTCCGGCCAACCTACCGTGATCGAATGCGATATCTTCGATGAAACGGGCGTGACCAATGCCGTGCTAAAAGTCGCCACTGTCGCCGGCACTCGTCCGATCCAGGAACATGAAATAGCGCTGGAACGGATCAAAGGCGACTCGAAAAAGGGACGTTACCGGGGGGAAATCAAAGCGGCGAACGCAGGTTCCGTGATCCGTTACAGACTGGTCGCGACGAATCAAACCGGGCTGGCTCGCTCGCTCCCGGGTGAAAACGAGCCAGCTCCAACGTTTTCTTATTTCGCGGGTCCCAATACCAACAATTCCTTCGTTCCGTTCGCCTATCTGGGTCAGACGGGGAATTCACAGAATCGGAACCAGGCCCCCTCCTCCCGATTCTTCCGGCAAGACGCCGCCGCCACCGGAGCGAGCCGCGGAAACTCGTATCTGGTTTACGCGCCTACGAACAACGGCCCCATTCAAGTGTTCGACTACATCCGGATCGTCCCTCGCAAAGGTGGTTGGAAAGTCCACTTCCGCAAAGATCAGCCGCTCGAGGGCCTGTCCGACATCAACCTGATCTTCGAATATGACGCGCGTTACGTCCTCGCCGAGCACCTGGCTTACGAGCTCTTCACCAAGTCCGGTGTGCCCGCCCCCAAGAGCGGCCACGTGCGCGTGTGGAGCAACGGCCGCCCCGTGGGCTACCATTTGCTGGTCGAACAGCCCAATCGCGATTTCTTAAAACGAACCGGACGTGATGAAAGCGCCAACCTCTACAAAATAATCTGGCACGGACAGGACATCCAGAGCCAGCACGAGAAAAAGTCCAACTTCACGAACGGCCACGACGACATCAAGCAGATCGTGGCTCAGCTTGAACAGACCCAAGGCAAGGCGCAGTGGGCCGTGATCGAGAAAAACTTCAACGTGGCCGAATTCACCAGCTATTACGCGGTCAACATGTGCATTCAAAATTGGGATGGGTTCTTCAACAATCACACTGTTTATCACGATCTCAAACCCAATGGGAAATGGGGAATCATTCCATGGGACAAGGACAAGACTTGGGGCGATCATGACGGCGCCTCATCGACCTACAATTGGTATGAAATGCCGTTAACCTACGGCATGCGAAACGATAAGCCACCTGGCGATCTCAAAAGCATGTTTCAGCGAGGCCCGTTCGGCAACTCGGCTTGGTGGCGCCCGCCAGGCTGGTTTTCGGGCCCCCTCCTCGCCAATCCGGAATTCCGAAAGAGGTTTCTCGATCGACTTCAGGAAATCTGCAATTCCAAATTCACTGAGGCCGAATTGAATCCCATCATCAATCAACTCGAGAAACGGCTCGAGCCCGAAGTCCGTTTCCGAGCCGCCGCCTTCGGCCAAAACCCCAGCCAGGCCTTGTCCGACCTGCGAAGGCACATCGAGTCCTTTAGGAATCAAGTCGTCCATCGCCGGAAATTCATCCTCGCCGAGCTGGCAAAGACGCGGCCTGAACGATGAAGCCAAGATGGCGCACAGATCCCTGACCTCGTGGCAAAGACCCACGCCAAACTCGTCCCGCTTCTTGGCTGACGAAAAAAGTCGGCCGCTAACCTCCTTTGACCGATCGCCAGTGGTCCCGGCTCAGTCAGCAAGTCGATGCCGTGCTAAAGGATTCTGAAGCGTTAAGAAATATACAATTCGGCGTTGCTACTTCGGCTGGATGATGGCAATGATACGCGCCTCAGGCTTCCTCGGAGCGTAGCTCAGCCTGGTAGAGCACTTGCTTTGGGAGCAAGACGTCGCAGGTTC
>SYMW01000018.1 GCA_005805305.1 Verrucomicrobiales bacterium | reverse complement strand
GCCATCCCGGGAATCATGGCCACCCGAACGATTGACAGTCCCAAAGACAGGCTGGTCACGATCCTGGTGGCGCCGTTGATGAGCTGTTCGGCGAGGCTGCCCGTCTACACCGTCCTGATCGCGGCCATCATCCCGGCCGAAGCGGGCGGGATCGGATTCTTCAAGCTCTCTGGCCTCACGATGCTGGCCATGTATCTGCTGGGCATCGTCTCGGCGCTCGGCATGGCCTGGCTTTTGAAAATGACGCTGCTCAAAGGGGAGGCGTCCATGTTAATCATGGAGCTGCCTCCCTATAAGCGCCCGATGCTGTCCGCCGTGCTGCGGCACATGTTCGAGCGATCGAAATTGTTCGTCCAACGGGCGGGGACGGTTATTCTGGGGATTTCGATTGTTCTATGGTTTCTGGCCACCTATCCGCGAAGTGCCGACCTGGAGGCGGATTACGCCGCGAGGCGCCTCGCCTTGGCGGCGGTAGAGCCTGGCCAGCCCAACGGCTTAATCCGGGAACGGCTCGCGGCTTTGGACCAAGAAGCGGCCGGCGAACGATTGAGGCGAAGCTTCGCGGGGATTGCCGGCAGGGCCTTGGAGCCGCTGATCGCCCCCCTGGGATTTGATTGGAAGATTGGGATCGGTCTCATCACCTCCTTCGCCGCACGTGAAGTGTTCGTGAGCACGATGTCCACGGTCTACAATGTCGGCGATTTGGACGCGGACTCAGAAGAAGGCTCCCGCACTCTCGCGGACGCTTTGCGCGCTCAGCGAAAGCCGGATGGCTCCAAAGTTTACACTCCGCTGCTGACGGTCGCACTGATGGTTTTCTACGTGTTCGCCCTCCAATGCGTGAGCACCATCGCCGTTGTGAGGCGCGAGACCAACTCCTGGAAATGGCCCGTTTTTCAATGGCTCTACATGGGAGCTCTGGCATGGATAGCCGCGTTTATCACGTACCAAGGAGGCCGGCTTCTCGGACTATCTTAGCCGTGACTCTGCAATACTCGGTAGGGCCGCGCCGCCACGCAGAAGTGATTGGGTGGGGTCAAATTGAACCTTGAACCTTGAACCTTAAAACGGCCGTTGAACCTCGTGGAGATTTGCAAAGCCTGGATGAGTAAGGTTTGACGAAAAGCGAGGCATATCCCTCGTGGATTTGGTGAGTGATTCGGAAAGACTTTATCGCGAGGATCTTGTGAAGATGTGCCATGGGCAACTGCCGTTTTACAGGTAAAGGCACTTTACTTGGGAGATCCCAGGGGCGATGTTTTGGCTCAGCAACGAGCTAAACGCCTATGCGAGCAATCACCCTCTTGCGGGAGCATCCGTTGGCAACAGACGCGGCCGGCAAGCTCAAATCGCGAATCGCCACGCTTTTCACGACGACTCAAACGCTGGTGACGACGCCAGGGGTTCATGCGACGCAACGCCTGTTCTACCTGCGGGAGCTCCAGGATCGCCGGCTCGAGCGGGGTGAGGAACCTCTCACGGGACAGCAGGAAGCCGACGAGATCGCCAACTCCGTGGATCTAGTCGTGGAGGGCAGAAGAATCTTGATCCGCCCGAACCCGGATGAGATGGAGCTGGCATTCCGGGCCGATGAGCAGTTGCAAGGATTAGTTCCCAAGCGCCAGATCCAATTTCTACATTGCTCCAGGCCTCGAGTCCGGGAAGCGATCAAACATCGAGGCGAATTATGGAGGATCTGTCCGCCGGCCCGCTCCGTGATGGAGATGAAGAAGTTGATCCACGACTCCAAGCTCGGCATTCAGTGCGGCGACATTTACCGTTACAACCGGTTGACCGGAACTCGCTACCTCACATTCCAATCCTTCTCGAACCTCGAATTGCTGCCCCCGGAAAAACTACGCGCCCAGCTCAAGGAAATTGCGGAGTACTCGGCCGAGCACAATCGCATGGGCCATCCCGAAATCCGGTTCTTCATGGCGGACGAGCGGCTGTCGCCCGCCGGCTTTAAACTGGCGGACATCGATTCAATGAGCGACGACACCCTCATCGCCTCTTTTCGGGAGTTGAGGGACGAATTCCGCGCCGCGGTCCAAGCCCCATTTCTGCAAGACGACGCGCTGTGCGCCGATTGGAGAAACCGCATGGCGGCGGCGTTGACGGATCACGGGGATGCGATCGAGCAGGAAGAGTCGCAGCTTGGGCTGAGCCCGGAGTTCTTCATGCAAATCAAATGGCTGCCCGGCGCCAGGATCGAGGAAGGTGAATTGATCTTCGACGCCGCCCTCGACATCTCTGAGAACGCCTCCGAAGACCATGATCGGTCGACGGAGGAGGCTGAGAAATGCCGGGGTTTCATCTGCAATTTTGTCCGCGAATATGGCGATATCGAGCACGTGAACGTCGGCCGCGTGATCGGGTCCCTTTCCAGCCGCGGGGCCACCCAAGGACGCAGGGACGTGTTCGTGGTGGAGCTCAAGCTTCCGGACCAAGTGGCGTCCGTCGTGAAACTCATTCGCATGCAGAAATGGGGAGTTCGAGAGCACCTCGATGCCGGGATGGATTTGCTGGGCGCCATGCTGCAATCGGAGGATTACACCGCCTACACGCTCGACCGCAGGATCGGGTGCCGACAGCTCGGCATGAACCTCCCGATGCGAGTCACATCGAGGCGATTGAGCGAGTACTATCACACGGGCAAAAGTGGGGTTGAGCCCACTTTGATCTGGTCCCCTTACTTCGAGCGGGAATTTGTTTATGGCACCGCCACCGACAAGGTTCCACCCTCAAAGTTCGCCAACGAGGAGTTCGCCTTGCTGTTCGCGCGGATTCTCGGCGACGCGGCTGCTCCCAACCTCATCCTGGGCCGGGCCACCCTGCAGCTGGAAGTGATATTCGATGATGGAGACGAAATTGTGATCCAGAATGAAAGAGGTCTTCCTTCCGAGATCGTCGTCGCCGATCATACGGGCACATTCGCCGATTATAAACGCGATCTGAGGCAAGTTGCCCCGGCTTACGCCAAGCCTATCAACCGAAGAATCGATCAGGTGCGGGACCGCACCGAGTTTAGGAAAGCCTATGTGGAGGCTTTCAGGGAACGCTTTGCAACCATTCAGAAACGGTATTTCGCGAAGAAGCGCGCTTTCGATGCGTTGTTTCGCCATGGACACCGCGATGAAAAAGGCAACTTTTTGTATCGATGGGATCAAACCCTCGACCGGCTGGCGCTCGCCAATCCTGACGAATTGGCCGGGTTGATCCAAGCCAGTTTTAACTCCACCTCTTAGGCGTCGCGCCGTAGTCGCGCCCAACTCCGACTCAAGCTCCTCAGCCTCGAAGTCTTTGCCGGTTTGCTGAACAGGCTCTAGAAATCGGCAGCCCTCCTGTAACCATTTTGGGTGGGGCGACATCTAAAGGTAATACCCACAAGATCCGATGGCGGTCCCAAAGACTCGCCAGGAGATCGAAACGTGGGAGCAACCCGGTAGACACGAAACTCCTCATACCACCATGAAACACCCTCTGAAATCGATCCTGCAGGCCACGCTCTGTGCCCTGATCACACTCGCTTTTACAGTTCCAGCAACAGCGGACGAAAAGAACGCCGACCCCTCCGGGACCTGGACCTGGTCCACCCCTGGCCGCAATGGCGGTCCAGAACGGAAAAGCACCATGAAGGTCAAGGCCGAGGGCGACAAAATCATGGGAAAAATCACCTCTCCAGGAAGGGATGGACAGACGATCGAAACGGAAATTTCCGAGGCCAAGGTGAAGGGCGCCGAATTCTCGTTCCACGTGGTCCGCGAATTCAACGGCAACAAAATCACTCAGAAGTTCAACGGCAAAATCGAGAAAGACGTTCTCAAGGGCAAGATCCAGTTTGAACGCAATGGCGAATCACAATCTCGCGATTGGGAAGCCAAGCGGGAGACCGAGAAGAAATAGCGCTTCGGAGCGCTGCATCATCGAGAGTTCTGCTCGCAAGGCATTGCCTGACCGAGGCAATATCTTACAACAAACGGACACGGCGCCAACCCAAGCGACCGTCTATGGAATCGTGTAACCCTTAAAGCGGCAGAAGAACCTCGTGGAGATTTGCAAGGGCCTGGATGAGCAAAGCTCCACGAAGTGGGAGGCAGTTCACTCGCGGATCTGCTGACCGCTTCGGAGGAGCTTTATCGCCAGGATCTGGAAAAGACTCGCCATGGGCAACTGCCGTTTTAAGGTTCAAGAAACGCCCCACGATGAAGATGGCCACCACGCGGCAACATGATCATCTGAACCGCCTCGGGTCTATTGTTTCCACGCCCACCTCATCCGCCGCAATCGGCAATGCCTTTCGATACAGCGCGACCCACCTCCGCGGTCGAGTGAGCCTTGCCGACTTGTCCGCCGGACAGGCACGGCAGCTACTGGCTTTATGAATACGACGCCCTCGGTCAGCCCCGAAACGGGAAACGTTACCGGATCGATCGTACCCCCGTTGCCGGGTCAGAATTGTTACCTATCACTCCGGTTTGCACCAGGCATCTCAGAAAGGGGAAAGCGCAACAACGCCGCAGCCTGCCTCATCCGCACGTCCATCGTGCAAAGCGGCCAGTCTTGCAACCGATCGCACGTCGCCAGGTGCAGGGCATCCAGGGAACGAAGAGCCACTTTGGGACTGCATTCTTCCATGATCGAATTGGCTTTTCTAAAAATGGCGCTATGAAACGGCGCGAGATCGATGCTTCCTTCGTCCGCAGCTTCCTTGAAGGAAGCCCAGGCACGGCGGCGCTCCGCCGCCGTCAACGCCCCGGTGCGTCCCTTCATCAACAACGCCGAGTAGAGTTCGGTGTAGGTCAAAACGGACGATGAAATGGCTTCACCGTCCGTCAGGTCCGCAAAAAAAGTGCTGTCCGCCTCCGTCGCAAAGAGCTTTACCATCACGGAAGTATCGACGTACATAGGCTTTCAATAGCCGCTGTCGCGCTCTTCTCGAACAATATCCTCCGAGCGTCTGGCTCCCTTGCGAACTGGAATGGATCGCAAAAGTTCCCTGTCCGCACGAAAAGGCTTTCGATGCTTCTCTACCGGAACCAGACGGGCTTTTGGTTCGCCGTCGCTGGTGATGATGGTCTCAAGACCTTGGGCAGCACGCTCCAACAGACTCGACAGACTATCCTTCGCGGCGCGAACATTGATGGTCAGCGTGCTTTCAAGCACCGCTGGTTCCTTCAAAACATCGGGTTTGGAAGTGGACTTCACCGATGGGTACCTCAGCGCCAACTTTTTCATTCACTCAATGTGGCCTCATGTGGCCTCAATGTCAACCGCTCTCAACCATCCATCAGCAATTCTCATTATGGAGCGCGGCTGTGTGCGAAGCGTCAGCCGCAGCGCGTTCACCCGCCTCAAACCCTGCGACGGGTCCTGTGGACACAGCCGCGCTCCGATCAAAATGAGAACTGCTGACCATCCATACACGGCTAAAAAGACGAGTAACATCCGTTGCACGCGTACCATACAGTCCACATGTGACAATCGTAACAGCGTAGCTACGTCATAACGTCCTTTGGGGTCAGTCAATAGTTTCATGTTTTTTTAAAGCTCACTCCGGCGTTGCCAACACAACAGCCGCCCCAAGTCAGTCTTGGTGCCCATCCTCAAACGGTCGGCGGTCGACTCCATCGTCGCGGTCGTCTCGGCTCGCAGCCGCCGGACCATCGCCACTTTCTCCGGGTCTCCTTTGCGTCATTCGTTTGAGCTTTTTCGCCCCGCATGAGCCGCTTCATTTCCTCGTTGAACCTTAAAGCGGCAGCTGCCGATGGCGAATCCTCTCAAGAACCTGGCGATAAAGTCCTTCCGAATCACTCACCCGATCCACAAGGGACAGGCCTCGCTCCTCGCCAAAAATTTCTCATCCAGTGTTTTTGCGAATCTCCACGATGTTCGACTGCCGATTTGAGGTTCTACGACCTGGCCCGACTGCGGCGCCGCGCTCCCCGCCGGTGCGTCCGCCGGACGGTTACCCGCGCCCATTCCTGATTGTCACTGAACAGGAATGTCCAATTCCATACTGTCCCGGGGCTCTTGTTTGCATGCGTTCTCTGATTCCGCGAGCTTGAATTGCCTCTTTACGCCCCGCCCTTCGCCATGGAATTCAGGCAGAACCCGAGTTTGAATCAAAACTTCTCTGCCTGAGCTTCAGCACGCTGAGAAAGAAACTGCCGAAAGTGATCTGCACTCCAATCGTCATGAGCATGATCGACGGGATCACGAGCCGCAGCGTTCGGCTTGGATCCAGCGGCCCAAAGGAGGCGTGACTCCAAGTCATCACTGCCCAGAAGCCGCTCGCTAGTCCAGCCAAGAGCACGACGCCCCCGACGATCAAGCCTGTTTCAAGGGTGAATGCTTTCTCCCATCGTTCCAGCTCCGGATCGCGGGGCAGAAGACCGAGCGTGATCGCGAACACTTTGGTGAACAACGCGAAAAGCACTGTTTGCACTCCCATGATCACGGCCAATGCGGCGTAAAGCAGCGTATGCACATCCAGCGTGACGGCGCCGATCTTGCGGGCCCCCGGCATCAACCAAACTCCAAGAAGCAACCCTCCGATGATCAAGCAAAGTCCCGGGTACAGAAACAACCACCGCGGACTATAGAGCAGCAAGAATCGCAAATGCCGCCAACCGTCCCGCCAACTCCGCAAGTGGGGAGGACGGCTGCGCCCGTCCGGCGAGAGGATGGTGGGGACTTCGCTCAAACGCATCCCCAGCAAAGTGGCTTTGACCACCATCTCGCTGGCGAACTCCATCCCCGTGGTCTGAAGCCGCATCTTTTCAAAGGCTGCTTTGCTCAGGCCACGGAGACCGCAGTGAAAATCCCCGACAGGACTCTTAAAAAGAAGCCGGCCGATGCCGGTCAAAACTGGGTTGCCCAAGAATCTGTGCAGCGGGGGCATCGCGCCCGGCTTGATCCCTCCCTTGAACCGATTTCCAAGAACCAGTTCATCACCCGCCCGAAGGCGCTCCAGAAAGCCAGCCAGATCACGGAAATCGTAGCTGTCGTCCGCGTCGCCCATAATCAAGAATCGTCCGCGCGCCGCCTCCATCCCGCCACGAAGCGCGCTTCCATATCCTCGCTCACGCACCGCGACCACTCTTGCCCCCGAGTTGGATGCCAGCTCCTGGGAGCCATCCGTGCTGCCGTTGTCGGCAACGATCACTTCCCCTGCCACTCCATTCCGGGTGAGAAAATCCCTCGCTTTTCCAACGCACGTCCCGACCGTTTCCGCTTCGTTCAGGCACGGCATGATGATGGATAATTCCAGGGCCGACTGGGGGACAGACATCATGTTTGTGAATGACTTTGCCAACGAATGCGAGGCTACTCCAAACCCGCCGAGGAAGGCAAAAGTTCGTTGCGCCACGTTCCGTCAAAAAAATGGCAAGGGCTCCAGAATCCGCGCCCGTGTCACTCGGTGAACTGAGTTTTTTGGCCATGACATTCTGGAATATTCTGCTAATTAACAGCTTAGCGTGATCGACGGAAGCGGTGGCGTCGCTGCCGTGGATCCCATTCCGCCAACTGAAATCGCTCTTGTGAAGCGACGGGGACGAAGTGCGCGCACCGGGCTCGCCAAAAAAACTCTTCTAGAGCACTGTCAGAAGATTCAACTTCACCCTCCGCGGTTGAACGCTGATTGATCTTCATGCGCGATTGCCCGCGCTCTAAGATTCAGCTATCGAATTTCCAACAGCCGACTTCGCAACCTCAACTCCAAATCCATTGATTCATCGCGCGCTCATCTCGGTTTCCAATAAGAACGGCCTCGCCGCTTTCGCCAATATTCTGGCGGGAGCGGGGATCGAAATCCTTTCCACGGGCGGAACCGCCAAGGCGCTGCGGGCTGAAGGCCTGCGGGTCATTGATCTGAGTAGCTACACGGGATTCCCGGAGATGCTGGATGGGCGTGTGAAGACGCTCCATCCCAAGGTCCACGGAGGATTGCTGTATGTCCGGGGCAACCCGGAACACGAAGCCGCGGTGCGGGAGCACGGCATCGGGCCGATCGATCTGGTGGTCGTGAATCTCTACCCATTCGAGGAAACCATCTCGAAGCCCGACGTGACGTTGATCGATGCGATCGAGAACATCGACATTGGAGGGCCTTCCATGCTCCGGAGTGCGGCCAAGAATCATGAGAGCGTCACGGTCGTGGTGGATCCCGCCGATTACGAAATCGTGGCTGCGGAGATACGATCCAACGGAGCCACCTCCCCAAGTTTGCGACGCCGACTGGCTGCCAAAGTATTCGAGCGCACCGCGGCTTATGACGCGGCCATCGCCAGCCACTTGGTGTCGGCCTACGGCCTGGACCCGGAGTCAAAGTCGGGCATACCCGCATCGCTCTCCCTGTCCCTGCCCATGACGCAAGTGTTGCGCTACGGCGAAAACCCCCATCAGAGGGCCGCCCTATACGGGGATTTTGCGCGTCATTTCGAACAGCTCCACGGGAAGGAATTATCCTATAACAACATCCTCGATCTGACAGCCGCTGCGGCGTTGATTTCGGAATTTGCCGCGGATCCACCTACCCTTTCAATCCTGAAGCACACGAATCCGTGTGGCGTGGGACAAGGGGCGTCTTTGGCCGAGGCGTGGCAAAAAGCGTTCGCGACGGATCGCCAGGCTCCGTTCGGAGGAATTATCGCCGTGAACACCCCGCTGGACGCGGCCTGCGCGCTTGCTATTTCGGAGATATTCAGCGAAGTCATCGTGGCGCCGGAATTCACCGATGAGGCGCTTGAGATCCTGCGAAAGAAAAAGAACCTCCGCCTGCTCCGCCACAAGACGTTTGAACGGCGGCTTGAGGGCGGCCCGCCGAGCGTGCAGCAACCGGAGTGGATCCCCCGCGGCGTGGGTTTCGGGAGCATCCTGCTCCAAGAGGCGGATGCGCGGCGCTGGACCTCGGCGGACTTCAAGACCGTTTCCCAGAGGCAGCCCACAGAGGAAGAATTGCAAGCCATGGTCTTTGGCTGGCGGATTGTGAAGCACATCAAATCCAACGCGATCGCCTATGTCCTGCGGGACCGCACGCTCGGCATTGGAGCCGGCCAAATGAGCCGCGTGGATTCGAGCAGACTGGCCGTTTGGAAGGCGCGGGAGGCAGGATTGTCACTCCAAGGCAGCCTCGTCTGCAGCGACGCCTTTTTTCCTTTCGCCGACGGGTTGATAGCGGCGGCTGAAGCGGGCGCTACGGCCGCCATTCAGCCAGGGGGATCGGTCCGCGATGCCGAAGTCATCGCTGCGGCCGACGAACGCGGCATGGCTATGGCGTTTACGGGTTTTAGGCATTTCAAGCACTGACCACGCCGCCAATCTAAACCAGGAACCACCCGGGAAAAGGGGGCCGGAGAAGGGCCGATTAGGTTTTCATTCGGCCCCCTGCTTTTTCCGTGGTTCAATGCATTCGGAGATTGAAGATCCTGCACATGGTGGCGGGTAATCTTTTCGGCGGCGTGGAATCCATGCTGCTCACGCTGGCGCGATATCATTCCACCTGTCCTGGTCTCGGACAGGCTTTCGCGGTCTGCTTCGAAGGCCGCCTCGCCTCCGAATTAGACAGACAAGGCGCGACCGTTCATCGCCTGGGCCCGGTGCGGGCAAGCCGGCCGTGGTCCGTCCTCGAGGCGCGGCGCGTTCTGGGAGGCGTGTTGGACGACGGAGGGTATGATTGGCTGATTTGCCATGGTGCGTGGCCATTGGGATTGCTGGGGCCCGCGACGCGCGGCCGGAGTGCCCGACTTGCCTTCTGGATGCACGACTCCGCCGCCGGGAAAAGCTGGGTGGAACGATACGCCAAAAGAGCCCGTCCCAACCTAGCGATATGCAACAGCCAGCACACGGCTCGATCCCTTCCCACCCTGTTCAAAAACTTGGCTTTCACAGTCCTCCATTGCCCTGTGCCCCCGCCCGAACCCCTTTCTCCCGGAAAACGCGGGCAGCTCCGGAGTCAGTTCGGCGCGACGGAGGCCGAGTTCGTGATTCTCATCGCCGCGCGATTCGAAGAATGGAAGGGCCACCGATTTTTGATCGACGCACTGGCAGCCTGCAGCGACGTCCCTTCCTGGAGACTCTGGGTTGCGGGAGCGGCACAGCGTCCCCACGAGGAGCTTTACCGGGCGGCATTGAAGGAAGACGTGGAGAAGCATAGGCTGAGCTCGAGAGTCTTGTTCTTGGGCCAGAGAACTGATGTTCCCGATCTAATGGCCGCGGCGGATCTGTATTGCCAGCCCAACACGGGACCGGAACCCTTCGGCATTAGCTTCGTGGAGGCCCTCTACGCGGGCCTGCCTGTGGTGACCTCCGCCTTCGGCGGCGCGCTGGAGATCGTCACCTCCAATTGCGGGCAACTCGTGCCGCCTGGCGATTCCGCGGCGTTGGTGCGAGCGCTTCGGCTGGCGCTTGGTGACAAAACTCAAAGAGAGAGCGCTGGTGTGAACGGACCTCGAAGGGCGGCCGAATTATGCGATCCCGCCCGACAATTGTCGCGGCTTGAACAGAGTTTGGCCGGCGCGCCCGCATGATCACAAATCTGGAGCGCGCGCTCCAAAGCCGCGGCGGCAGCAACGAGGCCATCTACAGAATGGTAGCGCGCGAACTCGCGGCTTGCGGGGTGAACGGCAAGATGCTGCTGGACGTCGGATGCGGCGCGGGCTCGTTTTGGCCCCATGTCAAGGACCGGTTTGAGCATTACACCGGTGTCGACATCGAACGATACGGCGGGTTTCCGGATGGGGAATGTTTCGTGCGAAGCGATTTGGAATCTTATGCGGTGCCGCTGCCGGAAGGGGCCGCGGATGCCGTGGTGGCGGTGGAGACGATCGAGCACGTGGAGAATCCGAGGGCGTTCGTTCGGGAGTTGAGGAGATTGGTGAAACCGGGAGGATGGGTCGCCGTGACGACTCCAAATCAATTGAGCTTGTTGAGCCGGGGCACGGTCCTGTGTTGCGGCGAGTTCAACGCCT
The DNA here is from genome assembly GCA_005805305.1 of Verrucomicrobiales bacterium. Classification (GTDB taxonomy): domain Bacteria; phylum Verrucomicrobiota; class Verrucomicrobiia; order Limisphaerales; family F1-80-MAGS106; genus F1-80-MAGS106. The sequence goes on along the minus strand of SYMW01000018.1, from coordinate 2,495 downwards.
TCAGAGCCTCTAGTTACCCCGCCCATATCACCGCGCTTTTGGAAATCGATCTGCGCCGTATCGCCATGGAGGCGGGATTATGTTCAGCGCGCATTGGGTTCAGCGGGCGAGGCAGAATTCCGGGAGGGTCGCTGCACTGGCCCCGGTGGTTCTCCGCGGTGTCCCCCCGGTGGTTCTCCGACAACATCTGCCTGCTGGCCGCGCGCCCGAAGGGGACGACGAGCCATCTTGAGCGCCCTTGAACGCGGCTATTCTCGATCACGAACCGGCATGGGTTTCACGCGCGCGCCGGATCCTTTCCCTCATGCCCCGCGGGCGCTATCGTTTGATGAATTATCTGGCAGCGAGAAGCGCCGCGAGAAAATTTCAAAGCCCTTTCAAGATCGACGGACGGACAATCCTGTTCCATTGCGATCTGGATGACTCGATCCGGAGGGAGGTCTGTTTCACGGGCTGCTACGAACCCTTGGAAACCAGCCTTGTGAGGCAACTCCTGAAGCCGGGCGCCCTGTTTGTGGATGTCGGCGCCAACTGGGGTTATTTTTCCTTGATTGGTTCCGTACTGGTAGGGGGATCAGGGAGAGTCGTCGCCCTCGAACCCGATCCATCTCTTTTTGAGGAGTTGGAGCTCAATGTCAGAGTCAACGAATTCAACAACGTCACCCCTCTGGCTGTGGCGGCGAGCGATCAAAATGGGCAGGCCATCCTGACTGGATCAAAAGCCAAGGCAGGCAACTCGGGGCTTAGCCGGCTCATCGGGTCGGCCGAGCTCGCACAGGGAATCCAGGCTCGCACTTGCCGGCTCGACGCCTTGCTTGACGCCAGCGGCGTGACCGATGTCTCGCTGATGAAGATGGATATCGAAGGAGCCGAAGGGCTAGCCGTGGAGGGGGCCGCGAAGCTCTTCGAGTCGCGTCGTGTCAAGTCATTGCTGCTGGAGTTGCATCCGGCCCTGCTCAAAGCGCACGGACATTCGGCCGACGAGATGGTCAACCGGCTCCTGGCGTGGGGCTATGCGGGGTTCCGAATCCCGCACGACCCGTCGACTTTGCGGTCGACTTATTATTCCAAAGCAACCCTGCGGGTACAGGGGCTTCAGAGAGTCTACGGCTTCGATCAGCGTGATGCGTGGCCGCATTATCTGTTCACCACCACGTAAGCCAAAACGATGAGCCTCAATCCGGCCATGATCCAAGGGAGACTGACCGCCAAGGACCGTCTTCGAAGGGTGTCCGACAAGGCAGAAGAAGGCATGTCCTGGGGATTGGCGGAATTCTTCGCGATCAGTCAAACGGCGATGCCCGCCATTCTTTATTTTCCTGGGACACAGGCGTTGCGGCCTTTGGTGCGCATGGGCACGTATGGAATCAGCCTCCTTTTTCTTTGGCTGGTTTTTTCCAAGTTCAGCCGGAAATCGGAGGCGCAACATCCCGCCTGGGGAGCGCTCAAATTCTGCCTGCTCTATCTGGGGCTGATGATTTTTCATCCGTCGACTTCCAGCTTCGTTGCGGGAGTGGCTTCGGTTGGATTCTATCTGGCGATCCTCGCTCCGCTGCTCTGGGTCCCGATTCTGGTTCGATCGAATGAGCGCCTGGAGCGGCTTCTGTGGATCCTGCTGGTCTGCAATGGCGTGAACGCGATGGTCGGGATCATGCAGGTGCAGGATCCAGCTCGATGGATGCCGGCGGAATTCTCCAACATCGTGATGCGGGGCGCCCACGGCTTGAGCGTGGTGACTTACACCGGAGTGGGAGGCCAGGTCATTATCCGGCCACCCGGCCTATTCGACACTCCGGGAGCCGTCGCCGGCCCCGGCATGTTCGCTGGTTTCCTGGGCCTGGTGCTGTTCAGTCAAAGCCGTTCGCGTTTCAAGAAATCCGTCGCCCTCTTCTTTTGTCTTTGCGGAATCACCGTCATTTATTTGACGCTGGTGCGAAGCGCGTTGTTGGTGATGGGAGTCATGCTTCTCAGCTATGCGTTCTTGCTCCAAAAGAGGGGAGCGACCTCGCGCTCCATTCAAGTTGGACTGGCCACCGGCGTGGTGGCGTCGATCGGTTTTGCTTACGCCCAGCAATTCGGAGGAGAGACCATCAAGGCGCGGTTTGAAACCATCATCGAAGAGAACCCGGGCACTTTTTATTACCGCTCCCGAGGATTGCAGGTTGAGAAGGGGTTCAAGGAGCTGCTCCCCGAGTACCCCTTGGGCGCCGGACTCGGCCGATGGGGGATGGTCGCCCATTACACGCAGGGGGCCAAAGATTCCCAAACCGAAGGCATCTGGGCCGAAACCCAACTCCCGGGCTGGATCATCGATGGCGGCGCCGTGCTGTTGCTTGGATACTGCATGGCCATCTATCTAAGGAACCGTGCAAAAATTACTTCCGAACTAAAAAGCGGATTCACAACATAATCCGCAACTATTCGAACCCAGCAGTTCCGCTCGGTATGACTCGGAACGCTTGAAATGAGGCCTTGGAATCACTTTCGGCCGAGGG
>SYMW01000194.1 GCA_005805305.1 Verrucomicrobiales bacterium | reverse complement strand
GTGGAGCGCGACTGTGCTGAAAGCCAGTCGCAGCAGCATCTCAGGCTCGCTATCACGCCAAACCTGCTGCGGCTGGTGCTTCGCACACAACCGCGCTCCGGGCTGCCAGCCAAATTCACCGTCAACCTGCGGATGCACTGTCTCGTCTCAACATCCTCTGAAAATGCGCGGAATCGGCCGGTTCTGGAAAGGCTCCCACTCCTTGACTCGGCCCCTGCGGCTCATGGCGGCGCGCGTCGAATGAGCGCCCGCATGACACCTTGAATCATGAGCTCTTCGGACGGGAGCAAATCCGGGTATTTAGGGTTTTCGGATTTTAGGTGGGGCCTGCCGTTTTTCAGCACAAAGGTCTTGAGGGTGCTTTTTCGGTCGATCAACGCCGCGACAACCTGTCCTGGGCGTGGTTCGGGGCCGTGATCGAGCAGGACGATGTCTCCGTCGAGAATGTGTTTGCCGATCATGGAATCTCCAACCACACGGAGGGCGAAAGTGTTGCGAGTGGGTTTGAACCCGATGCTATCCACATCCACTGTGACGCATCCTTCGGCCTCTTGCTCCCGCTCGCGTCCGAACCCTGCCGGGATGGCGCCATGCAGCGGGATGTCTGCCAACCGTCCCCGGACAGGACCAACCGCCTCAGCCAGCCGCAGCGAGCGTGCCTTGCCAGGATCGGAAACAAGCCAGCCTTTGCGGATCAAGGCCTCGATGTGGCACTCAGCGGCTCGCTTGCTGCGGTAGCCGAACGTTTCCGCGATTTCGCGGATCGTTGGGGCTGATTGACCTTTGGAAAGAGTTTCGCGAACAAACTCGAAAACCTTCCATTGTCTCTTCGTGGGCTCGATCATGAGTCACTAGGCATATGGCTAGATGAAAGTGTTTAAGCTGTCAACGGAATCATCCTCGTGACATCGCGGTGCGCGGGCGCTTGTGCCGCCCCGCGCCGGGGAGGGCTTTGGACCGCTCTAATTTGGAGACCGCCCGGAAGATTGCCTTGAGGAGGGACGGCGGGAACGCCGAACCAGGCGCCATCGACACTCTACTTGCGCTTCATGGCCTTGAGCAGCTCGTATGCCCGCTCGGCGTTCTTATCCCCGGCCTGGATGGCGCTGATGAGTTGGGATTCCAGAAGAAGCGTGGAACTGTGGATGGCAAGGCCTTGATCCAGCGTGACGCTCGGGCTGGACTTCGTGGCTTCGAGGGACACGATGGCTTTGGCGAAATCCCCGGCCTTCAGAGCCTCGGAAGCGGCCGCCGCGGATTGCTTGGCGTCAGCGGGGGCGTTGGCGAACGCCTGATCGAGGTGCGCCGCCGCTTCTTTGGGTGTTCGAGCCGCCTCGAGAGCTTTTTCGGACGCGTTATCGCAACCCGAACAGGCGACCAAAACGAGCGTGAAGAAAGCCCAAGGCAATAAAGAAAAGGGACGGGGATTCCTCATGAATTCGTGGGGGATACAGGCTCGCTCCAAGTTCAAACGCGCCTTCATTCACCTGTTTTCGAGTCGGGCACGCACCAGAAACGGCCCGGGCGTTTGCCTGGGAATCCTCCAATGCCCGCTTCCTGGTAGTAGTCGCGAAACTTCATATATTCGGTTTGACCGGCGAACATGCCCATTACCACACCGCTGTTGTGGCGCTGAGTCACTCCTTCGTTTGGGCGGCTGGCCACGTTATCGAAATTGGATGGCTGCTTTTCGTCCGCCTCCCAAAAGACCATCGACGTGGGATTGAACTGGGTCTGCTTGTAGGTGGTCCAGTCCCCTCTTGGCCCTGTCGTGTATTTTGAGACGGCTCCATTGATGACATACGATGACACTTTCATTTCCCGCTGTTTAAAGAAAGGGGTGTTGGTGCGGTCCAGGGGGCAGAAATAAAGCTGCCGGGTGTTGTGATAGGGCCAAAGCACGCCTCGCTCCACGGTGTGGTCCGGTTTGTTGGTGGCGACTCGCATGTAACACCAATTCGCCACGTTGAACGTGCCCGAACTCCAAGATGTGTAGGGCATGTAATCGTCGTTGTCGTTCACGTACATGTGCGTCGACAGCAGGATCTGCTTCATGTTCCCGATACACTTGGCCCGATTTCCTTGCTCCTTGGCCTTTGAGAGCGCCGGCAGCAGCATCCCCGCCAAAATGGCGATGATGGCAATGACCACGAGCAACTCGATGAGCGTGAAGGCACGAAGGCCCGATGTTGGACGGGAAAAAGGTTGAAACGGAATCCTTTTCATAAAATCCATGAGGGAGTTGCGGCAGAATGTATTCCCGGGGGGTGTTTGTGTCACGTCCAAAAGTCCTTGATTCTCGGGAGGGGGTGCATCCACGCGTTGTCGGTGGAGCGCGACTGTGCTGAAAGCCAGTCGCAGCAGCATCTCGGGCTCGCAGCCACGCCGAACCTGCTGCGGCTGGTGCTTCGCACACAACCGCGCGCCGGGCTGCCAGCCAAATTCACCGACGACTTGTGGATGCACTGCTCGGGAGGCCGCAAAATCCACTTCCTGTTGACTGATGGGCTGTTGTAGGATGACGCATGCATTCACTCCAAACGATCCTCGGCACGGCAATCTTGGCGCTTTCGACCGTCAGCGTCGTTCATGGCGCGCAGACGGGCCCCGCGCGACGCGTGCTGGGGGCGGACGATTCGACGCGGCTACTGGCGATTGTGGCTCCCGATGGCTCGCTCGAGTGGCAGATGAAGGTTGGCGCCATCCACGACGCCTGGGTGCTGCCGAATGGGAACATTCTCTTTCAACAAGGTTGGACCACGATTCTGGAAGTGACTCCCGACAAGAAAGTGGTCTGGGAATACGACTCCGCCAAGATGAACGGGAACGAGGGAAAGCGCGTGGAAGTGCACGCCTTTCAACGGCTTGACGGCGGTTTGACGATGATCGCCGAGTCCGGCCCATCAAGAATCATCGAGGTGGATCAAGCGGGCAAGATCCACAAGGAAGTTCGTCTGAAGGTGAACCGTCCCCATCCCCACAGCGATACAAGGCTCGTTCGGAAAATCACGAACGGAAACTACCTGGTCGCGCATGAAAGTGACGGGGCCGTGCGCGAGTATGACTCCGCGGGAAAGGTGGTCTGGGAATATGACGTGCCGCTGTTCGGCAAGGAACGCAAGGGAGGCCACGGTCCCGAGGCTTTCGGAAATTCCGTGTTCAGCGCCATGCGGCTTCCGAACGGCAACACTTTGATCGGCTCCGGGAACGGTCATAGCGTTCTCGAGGTGACTCCCAAGAAAGAAATCGTCTGGAAGGTGGAGCAGAATGATTTGCCCGGCATCACGCTCGCCTGGGTCACCCGGGTGGAGCGCTTGCCCAATGGAAACACGTTAATCGGGAATTGTCATGCCGGTCCTCAGAACCCCCAGTTTATCGAGGTCACTCCTTCAAAGACCGTTGTCTGGACCTTCAGAGACTTCAATAATTTCGGGGATTCGATGCCTGTGCAAGCCGTGCTTTGGAGCGCGGAAAACAAAAAGTGAGGCGCTGGCAGTGCCGAGGTTCGGGGTTGAAAAACGTCATGATGGGACTCGGTTCAGCCATGATCCGGGGAGGATCTTGGGGTGGGGCGAGATTGGGCCGGAACGCGCCTTTTTCCAGTGCATCCGCAGGTTGACGGTGAATTTGGCTGGCAGCCCGGAGCGCGGTTGTGTGCGAAGCACCAGCCGCAGCAGGTTTGGCGTGATAGCGAGCCTGAGATGCTGCTGCGACTGGCTTTCAGCACAGTCGCGCTC
>SYMW01000193.1 GCA_005805305.1 Verrucomicrobiales bacterium | reverse complement strand
TGCAACTGCACGGATCTCCTGCCTGCAATCACGGCCGTAAGAAAAAACGGTTCAACATCTCATATCCCCATCGTGGCTTTCACGAAATCTGTGAGCGATCCTCTCAACGACACCGCACAAAACGCGGGCGCCACTCTTGTCGCCAGCGAGGCCGCCATCCTGAGCCAGTTGCCAAGACTCCTGGACCGAGCGATGGAGTTCGAATAGACTGCGCCGGGCATTTGATTCTCTGGCTTACACCGACCTACACCGACCCACACCAGATCCTGAACAACGCTGCTTCCATCCTTTATGGTATTACCGAACGTCAAGCTGTCGCAGGGCATCCATGTGATGCATCTTTTTTATCGCCTCGACCGAGTCCGATGGTCCGGACTCCAGGCCGGCGTCTCGCAAGCCGCACGTGAGCGGCTCGAAGCCCTCTGTGCCGCGAATGCGGAGCGGTCCCACCCGCGCTTATGCACCTACGCCAACATGGGCGGCAAGGCCGACCTCGCCTTCTTCCTGCTGGCGGCGGAACTTGGCCAATTGGGGCAGCTCCACCGGGATCTCGAGGCGTGTTTTCCGCCGGGTGTCTTGCAACCGTCGTTCTCGTTTCTGAGCCTGACCGAGCTCACGGATTATATGCCCACCGAAGAGGACAATGCGCGTGCGCTGGCCAACGAGAAATTGGATCCGGGCTCCGAAGCCTACTCCAAGCGCCTTGAGGAAATGCGGCACCGGATGAATGAATATCGGCACTACCGCCTCTATCCCGAGCTTCCCGATTGGGAGATCATGGCTTTCTACCCCATGAGCAAGAAGCGGAGCCTAAACGACAACTGGTACCTGCTCGATTTCGAGACCCGGAAACGCCTGATGGGGGGACATGCCAAGACCGGCCGCAAATTCGCTGGACGGATCTCGCAACTCATCACGGGCTCCACGGGATTGGATGACTGGGAGTGGGGAGTCACGCTCGTCGCGCATCAGACAGATGCCGTCAAAGAAATCGTCTACGAAATGCGCTTCGACGAAGTGACGGCTCGTTTTGGGGAGTTTGGCCCTTTTTACATCAATTTGCGGCTTCAACCGCGGGATCTGTGGGAACATCTGCACCTCTGAGCTGAAGCGTCCCCTCCGCGCGCGCGGGCGGCATGCCAGGCTTCGGCCCTGTCCGGCGCCCTTAAACTTTAAAGCGGCAGTTGAACATCGTGGAGATTGGCAAAAGGCTGGATGAGAAAGGTTGGACCGAGGGGGAGGCAGATCCCTTGTGAATCTGGCGAGTGATTCGGAAAAACTTTATCGCGGGGATCGTTCGAAGATTCCCCTGGAGCAACCGCTGTTTTAACGTTAAAGTCGGTCGGGCAATTCGCCTTCGTCAAGGCCCGCTTCCCATTTGGGATAGATCTCTGGTTTGATTTCATCGCGCCTTATGAGTTCTTGCAAATCGCGAATGATGGTGCGGCGAGCGACCTTGAACTGCCTGGCGAGCGCGGAGATGTTTGGGCGCTGGTCCGAATGCGCGAGCATTTTTTGGATTTGGCTTTGGCGGAGCAGACGATCGGTGGATCGGCTTAGCAAATCCTCTACGTCCACGCGTCGCGACCTTTCCAACGCTTCGAACTGGCGGACGACTTCCGTCTCGCCGCACTCTTTCAGCGCGACTGTGATGGTTTTCTCGAGTTCCGCCAAATCCAAGGGTTTGATGAGGCAATAGTGCGCTCGCCGAGGCCCCTGAAGCGCCTTGATCCTCTGATGAACCTCCAGCGCACCGGAAACCACGATCACCGGAACATGGGGCAGCAGATCCTTGAAGTCCGCCAGAAAATCCAAGCCCAACTCGCCATCCTCCAAAATGTGGTCCAGTATGATGAGTTGAGGTGGATTGCGGGAGATGGATTGAAGGGCCTCGGTTCCACTGGTGGCGCGCGTGAGCTCGTAATTCGTCAGTGCTTCCTCGTAGATCTCATATTGCAGATCATCGTCCTCAATAATCATGATTCGGGAGGGAGGCATTGATGGATGAATCTAAAAGGAAGAGGGCGGCAGATCAAGCTTTCGGAAAAGGAGGGCTTGCTCCTCGCCGCCTCCACCAACGCAGGAATCCACTCCAGCGCAACGGCAAGAATTGATGACGTCGTGTTTGTTTTTAATCGTCCGCTGGGCTGGTGATGTGTCTCACAAATGGGCGGAGTTATGTTGCGCCCAAAACCGGTAGCCACCCACCACCGCGGCGAAGGAAGCGGCGCACCAATAGAACCCGTATCCCTCGTGCAAAGGAATGAACGATTCCAACAGCAAATCCACTATCACGACTTCATGAAACCGTTTGTCCCAAACATTGAAAAAATACCCGGCCCGCTGGCTCCGTCGAAGCACCATCCAAAGAGTCGCCGCGACGGCGCATCCTAACACGGCGGCGGCGTTCAGGACCAGCCAAGCGTGAAAAACGGCAAGGTAGGTGACGCCAAGAAAAAGGCTGAAATCCCAACGTCCGCGGAAATCTCCAGTTTTCGCCTGCCGGGTCGTTGCCCTGGTGGAGGCCGGAGTCAGCAACGGCGAGGTCGTGTGCAAGCCTGTCTGGCCGCTCATTCCTTCACCTTACTCCGATGTTTGACGCAAAGCAAACGGTCGACATACTTGCTCAATAAATCCGCCTCCAAATTGACGGCGTCCCCGATTTTTTTCGACCCCAGCGATGTCACCTCAAGGGTATGCGGAATAATCCAAACGCCGAAACCACTCTTGCCCGCCTTGGCTATGGTTAAGCTGACGCCATCGACACAGATGGAGCCTTTATAAACGATGTGCCTCAAAATCTCCCGAGGGGTTTTGATTTCCAAATAATGATCCTTCCCTGACTGTTCAAAACGCCGGATGAGCCCCATGCCGTCGATGTGGCCTGTCACGAAATGCCCACCGAATCGATCACCGGCGGCCAGCGCGCGTTCGAGGTTCACCAAACCTCCTGGAACGGCGAACCGCAGATTAGTCAGCCTCCGGGTTTCCTCGAGCACATCAAAACCAAGTTCCCTGGCGCCTCGGCGGCCGCGCCGTGCCACTACAGTCAAGCAGCAACCATCCACGGCCACGCTGTCCCCGATCTCGACGTCCTCGCCGCATCGCGCCGCGCGCACCACGAGCCGCCACTTTCCTCCGGCTCCGTCGAAGGCGATCACATCGCCGGTTTCCTCAACTATTCCAGTGAACATGCGGCTCCTCTACTCTCGCGGTTAGAAACAAATCCTCCCCGGCTCTCCTCCATCGGACTTGGGAGAGCTTCAGCAACTCACTGGCGCCCGACGCTCCCGCTCCGCCGACACCCGGCAGGGCTTTGGCCGCTCCCAGAATCTTGGGCGCGTAAAAAAATGCCACGCGCTGCACCAGCCCCTGGCCCAGGAACGAGGCGGCCACTTCACCCCCGCCCTCGACAATGAGCCTGGTGATGCCGTCCCCGCCCATCCGCGCCACCAAACTTTTTAAATCGATCTTTCCCCCCATAACGGGCGCTTCCCAGACTGTGACTTTCTCCGACAACCGCCGCACGATTTCCCTTGAAGTTCCCAATCCCAAAACCACGGTCGTCTGTCGAGCGAGGTCGTCGTTCAAAACGGCCGCGTCCAGCGGCGTGCGTCCCCGCGTGTCGAGCACGAATCGTCTCAGGCTCGATCCCGCCACGATCCGGCCTGACGAAGTACGAATCGTCAGGCTTGGATCGTCGGCGATCAGCGTGTTCACTCCCACAAGAATGGCATCCGCGCTTTTCCGCAACCGCATCCCCTCCCGCCGCGCTGTTTCTCCCGTGATCCACTTGGATTGTCCGGAGGCGGTGGCGAGGCGCCCATCCAGCGTCATCGCCAGTTTGAGGACCACGAAGGGTGTTCGCCGCACAATCCAATGGTTGAACGATTCGTTCATCTGGTTGGACGCCTCGGACAACACGCCTGTCTCGACCCGCACTCCGCCCGCCCGGAGGATCTGAAAACCGCGTCCTGAATGATTGGGGTTGGGATCGGCCGTGGCGGCGACTACAGCTTGAATGCCGGCATCCACTATCGCTTGAGTGCAAGGAGGCGTGCGCCCTTGAGTGCAACAGGGCTCCAGCGTGACCACGAGAATCGAACCAGCCGTGGAGTGGCCTCCCCGCCGCGCCTCCTCAATTGCTTCGATCTCCGCGTGGGGTCCGCCAGCCTTGCGGTGCCACCCTTCACCGATGATCCGTCCGTTTGAGACCAGGACCGCGCCCACCATCGGATTGGGGGAAGTCCGGCCCTCGCCCCGCCTTGCGAGGACCAACGCGCGGCGCATCCAAGCCCGTTGATGGCTGCAGGGTGGGTCGATCACAAGGCGCTCGCCACGGGGTTCAGGCGCTCGGAAAAACAGCGGCCGCGAATTGTTTTGGATCGAATGGCTGCAAATCATCTGGCTGCTCTCCCAAGCCCAAAAACTTCACGGGAAGCCCGAGCTCCTTCTGGATCGCGACCACCATCCCTCCTTTGCTGGTGCCGTCGAGTTTTGTGATGATCAAGCCCGTGAGCTGCACCGCCTTGTGAAACTCGCGGGCCTGCACCAAAGCGTTCATTCCCGTCGAACCATCCAGCACGAGCAGGACCTCGTGTGGCGCTCCCGGGAGCAACTTGCCAATCACTCGATGCACCTTCTGCAGCTCGTTCATCAAATTGTTCTTGGTGTGCAGCCTGCCGGCCGTGTCGATGAACAAGTAGTCCGCTTTCCGCGAGAGGGCGGCGGACACCGCGTCGTGGGCGACAGCCGCCGGGTCGGCGCCGTAGTTGCCGCTGATCACCGGCACTTGGAGCCGCTGCCCCCAAAGATTAATCTGCTCCACCGCCGCCGCCCGGAAAGTATCGCAAGCGGCGATCATCGGCTTGAAGCCGTTCGATTTCATAAAGTGGCCCAGCTTGGCGCAAGTCGTTGTTTTGCCGGTGCCGTTCACTCCGACGACAGACACGACCGTCACGCCCTCATCCAGTTTCCTGAGCGGCGAAACCCCTGGCTCCATCGCGGCCTCCACTTCGCGCCGCGCGACATCGAGTATGTCGACGCCGCCCCGGCCCTGCTGTTCGTAAACCCCCTTTACGGCCGCGAGGATTTGCATCGTCATCTTCGTCCCGAAATCCGCCCCCAGCAATGCCACCTCCAACTCCGACAGGGTCGTGGCGGTGAGCTTCGGCGAACCCGTCACGATTCTTTTGATCTCGTGAACCAGCTTGGCCTGCGTTTTTTTGAAACCCTCCTTGAACTTCTGAAATATTCCCATGCTCAATGATCCTCTTCCTTTTCCGACGCCAGTACTGGCGGCCGGTTCATTTTACCCTATCCACCATCGCCGCGCGGCTCCGAACCAGCCGATCCTTCAGTTTCTCAACCAGGTTGTAAGGGACTTTCACCGTTCCAATCAGGGGTTTTCCCTTGCTCATCCCGTGGCAATCGGAGCCGCCTGTCACGGCGAGACCGTGTTGATCCGCGATGGTCAAATATCGTTCCGACGTGACCGTCGAATGCCTCGTGTGAAAACATTCGATGCCGTCCAATCCCGCGGCCACCAGCCCTTCTATGATTTCATCGGTCCGGTTCAGACCAGGATGGGCCATCACGGCCAGGCCGCCCGCCTCGTGAACCAGTTGAATCGCGTCCACTGCTGGAGCTCTCGCTTTCGGAACCCATGCCGGACGATTTTTCTTCAAATAACGTTCGAATGCCTCATCCAGGGTTTGACAAAATCCTTTTTGGATCAGCGCGCGAGCCACGTGTGGACGTCCCGGTGATTGGCAATTGGCGAGTTCAAAAACAGACTCAGCCGCCAGCGGGACTCCCAGCTTGTTCAATCGATCGACGATCTCCCGAATCCGATCTTGCCGCACCCCTTGATAACGGGCTGTTTCGGAGAGCAAGTGGGCGTTGTGGGTGTCGATGAAATAGGCTAGAAGATGAAGCTCCACGCCGTCCACCTCCGTCGTGAGCTCAGCTCCTGGCACGAACTCGACCCCGGCCGCCTCGGCCGCCACGGCCAGGCGCGCGCACCCCTCGACGGTGTCGTGATCCGTGAGGGCAATCGCTGAAAGTCCCACCCTCCGGGCGTGCATCACCAATTCTTCCGGCGTGTAAGTGCCGTCAGAAAAATTGGTGTGGAGATGGAGGTCCGCAACCATGCTTCATCAATCAAATGGAATTTCCATCGCGGCGCCCCTATCGGGACTCCCGTGCGGGCCGGAGCAAATCCCCTTTGTAGCGATCCAGGATGCCGTTGACAAATTTTCCACTGTCCTCGGTCGAGAATTTTTTCGCGATGTCCACCGCCTCGTTGATGCTCACAACCGGAGGAATGTCTTCCCGGCATTTCATTTCATAAATCGCCAGGCGGAGCACGTTGCGATCCACCACCGCCATCCGCCTCAAATCCCAATTCAGGGCGTACTTCTTGATCTCCTCATCGAGGGTGGCCAGATTCGACAGCGTGCCCCTGATCAAGGGCTCGGCGAAGGCCTGAATCGCCGCTTCCTCCACAGTCACGGGCGGCACTTCAGCCTTTTCGCCCCAATCCGCGATGGTCCGCTGCTCGGCTTGCGCCGCGGCGCGGTGAGATTCCCAGAACTGGGCCAACTCGGCTTCCAGATCCTCCACCGGATTCAAATCGTGCTGAAACAAAAACTGCACCGCGCGCTCTCGCGCAAAACGTCGCAAACCCATGAAACCAGCTTGCCGCAGAGATCACCCAACCGCAAAGGAAATTCTCAAACAGCGCCCCGCACCGAGAAGCGGCTTCCAGAGTCGATCCCTGTTCGACCCGCTTCCCACCATCACACCAGAGCCTAGATCCCCGCAAACAACGGACCTGAGGACGCTTCTGTTTCGCTCGCACGGCCGCGAGTTGGCCAAGAATTCTCAGCAAGCCTCCTGCCGGAGTTGGCGGTCCGGACGGACTCCAATTCCGTATGAGTGGGGGGAAGGACCCTTGACCGCCACGTCCGTTCGCCGCCCCCCACCCCCGCGCTGCAAATCGAAGATCTAAACTGAGAACTGGCAGGGATTTCTGGTTTTCATTGAGTTAACCCGATGCCCACGATAATTTGGACGAATTGACCCTTTTCGCTCGCTTTCACTCATCTCATGAAACGTCGTCAATTTCTTAAATCTACAAGTGCCGCCACCCTGGCGCTGGCCGCCTCGGCGCCTTCCTGCGTCCGGCTTTCCAACCCCGGTGAAGAGGATCTGATCATCGACACACACCAGCATCTCTGGGACCTCGATAAGATTCGCCCGCCGTGGCTCGCGGGAGCCCCCCCGATTCTCCGCCAGCGGTACGCCAACGAGGAATATGGCAGAGCGACCGAAGGGTTCAACGTCCGCACGGTCTATATGGAAGTCGACGTCGCTCCCCAAGACCATTTCCTCGAGGCCGACTCAGTCGTGGCTCAATGCCGCGCCCGCAACACTCCCATGATCGCCGCCACGATCGGCGGCAGACCCGCCTCGGACGATTTTCACGCCTACGCGCGCCGCTATGCCAACGTGGAACCGGTGAAGGGAATTCGCCAAGTGCTCCACGGTGAATCCACACCCGCAGGCTTTTGCTTGGAACCCGGATTCGTGCGCGGCGTCCGGGCCCTGGGGGAGAATGGCCTGAACTTTGAACTGACCATGCGCCCCACCGAGTTGCAGGACGCGGCGAAACTGACTGAACGCTGCCCCGACACCCGGTTTGTGCTAGATCATTGCGGCAACGGCGATCCCAAGGCGTTTCGTCCCAACCTCGCGCCGGAAATGGAGCGCCGAGGGACCGCGGACCAGTGGAGACGAGGCCTCGACGCCTGCGCGCGCCGCCCGAACGTGGTCTGCAAAATCAGCGGCATCGTCGCCTCGGTGCCCCCGGGGCGCTGGCGGGCGGAAGACCTCGCGCCGGTCGTCACCCACTGCTTGGACGCGTTCGGCCCCGACCGCGTTTTTTTTGGCGGCGACTGGCCTGTGTGCCTGCTCGGAAGCCCTCTCAAGGATTGGATCACAGCGCTTCGCGAGATTGTTTCGTCGAGGCCGAAGCTCGATCAACGAAAGCTTTGGTCGCTCAACGCGATCAAGTTCTATCGCCTCAAGATTTGACGGCGCTTCGCTTCCAGCGCCGGAGGTCGAAGCTCTTGCGCGCAGGTTCTCGTCGTGGCAAATTGAAATCGTGACTTCCACCCAACGTTTTTCATCACTTGCGTGCCTTGCTTTTTTTCTTGTCCATGGGCACGCGGAATCCGTCAAAGATCGCGAGGGAGCCGTGC
>SYMW01000192.1 GCA_005805305.1 Verrucomicrobiales bacterium | reverse complement strand
CGATTTGGCCGCGTTGATCCGGAAGTAGGTGGACAGCTCCCTGGGGCATCGAACACCCTTCGGAATGTAACAAAAAGAACCATCGCTGAAAACAGCCGAGTTCAGCGCGGCATAAAAATTGTCCGTGTATGGCACGACGGACCCAAGGTGCCTCTTGACTAGTTCCGGATGCTCCCGCACCGCCTCGGAAAAGGAGCAGAAAATGACGCCCTTCTCTGCCAGTTTCTCCTTGAAAGTTGTGCCTACAGAAACGCTGTCAAACACCGCGTCAACAGCCACTCCCGCTAACCGCTCCCGCTCTCTCAGGGGAATACCCAGCTTGGCGTAGGTCTCCAGAAGCTTCGGATCCACCTCATCCAAACTCTTCGGCCCATCTCCACGCCTTTTCGGTGCGGAGTAATAAATGATGTCTTGGAAATCGATCTTTGGATAATGAACTTTTGGCCATTCAGGCGCCGTCATCGTCAGCCAATGACGATAAGCCTTTAATCTCCATTCCAGCAGAAACTCTGGCTCGCCCTTTTTGAAGGAGATCAAGCGCACGATGTCCTCATTCAACCCCGGCGGCGCGGACTCGCTCTCAACGTCGGTCACGAAGCCGTACTTATAGTCCTGCTTGACCAAACCTTCTATCGTTTCAGTAGCCGTGCTCATTCGTCACTCTAAGATCCTCGTATTCTTCGCAACTCAAGCAGCCGCGGACACGCCGCGCTTCCCTGATTTCCGAGCCGATTCAGTCCGTCCTGCTCCCACCGCTCCATGGCAATGAGGACACCGCCCGCTGATGGAGACATCGATACGACGCAACTCAAACCCCGGTGGAATGTCCATGATTCTAACCGGCGGCGCCATCGGGACGTCAAAAACCTTGCCGCAGTCATCGCAATAAAAGTGGCCGTGCTCCTGCATGTTCGGACAGTAGCGAGTGGCCGCCCGGTGCAAATTGACCTGGGCCACCAATCCGCACCTCACCAGGGTGTCCAGGCAGTTATAGACAGTAGCCATCGATATCTCCGGCATCGCCTGCTTCGCTCTCAAGAAAACGGTTTCCGCCGTCGGATGATCCCTCACATCCAACATCACGGAATACACCACCTGCCGCTGGGACGTGAAGCGCAACCCGATTTTGCTCAGGGTTTGATCCAGCTTTTCTTCCCAAGACAACTTGGTCTTCGCTCTCACCGCAAAACCTTAAATCACCGAACTAACCAGTGTCAATATTTAGAATTATTCTAATTATCTATTCCGCGCCGCCACGGCAAGGGATGAAAGTGAAACACGACCGGCACATTCCCAGTCAAATCTAAAGTGGCTCTCCAATAACCCCCGTCTTTGAATCGTTCGATGCCCGCCAACGAAGGGCATAGCAGCACACGGAAATGCTCCCACAAACGGGCGTTCCTTAATGCTGAAGACATTCGACGCACACTGTTCCCTAAGAAATGAATCGGCGGCAGTCCTGCCAGCTTGCGGCTCAGCCTCAGGATAAACTGGGAATGCAAATGCCCCACGACCGTATGCTCAACTTGTGAGATGCGGCCCGCTACCGAGGGAATTTCCAATAAAAAAGGCAACGCGGAGGGATCATGGCAGAACAACAAAACGCGCTCCTGCGGTTGAACGTTATCAAAAGCGGCCCGGATCCGCTCGACATGCTCATCGCGCAAGCTCAACCACCTCGCTCTCTCCGACTCGAGGATCTCGGGCAAAAACAATCGCAACGCCACGACCGAGGACGCCACTCCAATGCAATGGTAAGCCCCAAGCCTGCGATGCCAAAAAGGGGCGATGTTCAACCCTTGCTCGCACCGGTCCCAGCTCGCGCAACGAAGACCGCCCCGAGCTCCAAACAGGCTCGCCTTGCCAAGCTCGTGATCTCCGTATGTCACCCACAGCTTTTCTCCATAGGCTGTCCTCAGACGTTTCAAGCAGTCGCTGGCGCTCTCAAACGACGCTTCATCCGAATGCCCCACGAAGGCCGTGTCGCAGGAAAGGTCCCCGTTGACCACGACCATGGCGGGATGCCTTTCGCGGGAAATCACCTCCTCTAATAGATGGTTGTGCGCGAACGGATCCCGCAGCCAAAACCAATGCCTGTAAAGGCGAGCCAGCAATCTCAGAGCCGGATTCTCGATGGCCCGGGCCTCGTGATCCCGCCGAAGACACTCCTTGTTCCCGGCGTAATGGATGTCGCTCAAGATCAATAACTGAAATGGATTCGTGCCCATCTGCAGAAGAAACCGCACAAACGACCGCTTCCGGAATTCGAAGGCGGGAGCATCTCGATCCAAATCCGACGCGCCTCTCTCACCTGGCTCAAGACGGTGGCGAGAGAACCCGCGGAACCCGATTCAGACTCAAGGGGTTTTCAGCTTTGGGGGGGTCGGCACAAAGAACTTCGCCGAAAAACCACGGTCATCCACCCCTCCCGCAAAGACGGTGTGATAAAAATATTTCTCAATTTTCTCGAACGGCGGCAATGCTGTGAAATCAAACCACTCCTTCAAACTCTCATCCACTTCCGGCCTCTCCCCCAAAGGGGCGTCACCAAAAAGTTTTTCAAGCGACCCACCACCATTCCTGAACTCTTCAAACACAAATTTCATCGTGTCATGCCGATTATCATATCCAAACATCCCGGGGCCAAAACCTCCGACTCGTTGAGCCGATTCGGAGAGCCCCGACGCTTCCCGAAGGGGCTTCGCAGTCGTGTCGGGGCTCCGCAGATATTCTTCCAGGAACGCATCGTCCGATGACATGGCAACGTAGCTCCCCGATGCGGCAAATAAGAACACCCGAGCCCGCCCACCCTGTGGGCCAGACAGGGGAGGAAGGGCCAGCGAGTAAATCTTACGCCCCTGGAACTCGCGCTCTTTTAAACCCTCGCCTGTCGCGGAAGGCACAAGGGCGGTCGCCGCTCGAATCGCCTGCACCAATTGATCCGGTTTCGGGGATCCAATGAGGAACAGCGAAGGGGGCGAATAGAGTTCCTCGGGAGAGTTTGTCCTGGGCGGTTTCTCCATCGAGATCATGTCGTCTCCTAGATTGGCGATGAAACTCTTCTTGAAGTCGAAATTGGGGTCTTGATCTTTTCCCAAAGCTCCCAAGCTCATCTGAAGCACGCCACTAAGCTGGGGCGAGATTTGAGCGATCATCGCTTCCAAGCTGCTCCACATTTTCTGGCCATCGAGCCGCCACCGGCGGAACTTCGTGACTGCTGAAGGAATGAATGGAGGAGGGGAGCATTCCTTGGTCTCCAGGGCAAGGAGTTTGAGAAGACCCTCCCTCTTGGTGGTCGGCGCTCCCAGCGACAGGGCAAAGAGGTTGCCATCGGCCGAGTGCATCACGCCAGCCGAGACAGTCTGGAGGCCGGCCAACCCGGACACAGAAAGCGCCTTGGCAGGAGAGAGCCCCATTGGACTGGGTTGCTGAGGAGTGATGCTTTGCTGAAGAGCCATCTTCGCGATCACATCATACAACAGCGCCACATTGCCCCACCCGTACGCCAGACTGCCTCGCAATATCGACTGGTCACTGCCCTCGAACGCCGGCTGCTCATTGAGTCCCGGAAGCGCGCCACCGGATTGCCGCACCAGGACTTTTTCGAGAACTTTCAGCGAGCTTCCCATCAAGAGCAGCGTATTCGACTGCCCCACGATGACCTCAATCGGCCTGGAGGACTTTGCCTCTTCAGACCCAGGAACTTGTGCTCCGCTCAGGGCCAGTTCCTCCGGTTTTATGAATAGGGTCGTCAATTCGACGCCTCTCACTTTTTCCGACTTGAGCTGCTTCCCCATGTCGGTCCACTTCTTTCGCAATTCAGAAAGCCTCGCCGTCAAATTCGTGGATTCATTCTTCGAATCCAACAGCAAAACCCAAGCCGGAAGGGTGCTCTCCTGGCCGGTCCACCCGTCCTGGATGACGGCGAGTGTGATCTGTCCCTGCGCCAGCGGAGTGTAGTCCGCGAACTTCACTCCGAGACGCTTTTCAAATGGTTCGGTCACTTCCGCCTTAAACTTTGCATCGAACTTCTTGCGGAAAGAAAGCATCGCGGGGTCATTCCATAGCCGCGCCAAAGGCGCTTGTTTCAACACGGTCTGGGTGCGTGCAAAATCTTTCACGGTGACCACCGCCAACGTGTCCGCGGGAAGCAGTTTATCAGGAGCTGGAGCTTCGGCGGTGCATTTGAGGGCGGCCGCGCAGAGGATCCCGATAATGTGGAATGAGTTAAATTTCAACATGGCAATGTACACGAACTGACACAAACTAAGCCGGAACCATCCTGTTTGGAAGGAGGTAATTGACCCTCGATCAACTGGGAAGGAAATACTCGGCGGCTTGATCCCCAAAAATCCAACCCAAGCAACCTAAGGCGCCACGGCAGCGGCGGTCCGGCTCGGCGGCTCGAGGTACCGAAACGCGTTGCTGGGGTTGTCGTTGTCGTACGCGTAGGAGTCTCGATGGTTAAGGAAGTATTTCACGCCCTCAACAGGGATGGCGAAACCAAGCCCTTCACCAAAAGTCATCTTCATGTTTGTCACCCCCACCACTTCTCCCTTCAGATTGAAAAGAGGGCCGCCGCTGTTGCCCGGATTAATCTGTGTCGTGGTCTGCAGGTAAAGCTCGCCTTGAATCTGCCTCGTCTTCGTGCTCAAGATGCCCTCGGTCACCGTGCGCTCCAATCCCAAGGGACTGCCAATCGCGAACACCCGCTCCCCAACAGCCAACGATTCGCTCTCACCAAGCAAGACTCTGGAAAACTTCGGGGCGTTTGAATCTTCGATCTTCAGCAATGCCAAATCCGCGAACTTGTTCATCGCCAAAATTCGGACCTGCTTGTAGCTTTTCCGCTCCAGCTGTCCATTGCGTTGATGATACACTTCGATGGAGATCTGAGTTTCCCCCTCGATGACATGGAAGTTCGTGATCAAGGAACCGTCCTCGTGGAGCACAAACCCCGAGCCCAAACCGCTCGGCGTTCGAACTTGCACAACCCCCTCCCCTAACTGCGCGACCAGTTCTCGCACTGACTTTTCTTGCAAAATGGTGGGAGCGCTCGAGTAAAGCGCTTTGCCGACTGCCACGTTCCCTGTCGTAGCCTTTCCTTGAGCGGGATCTTTCTCTTTCTTTGACTTCGCTTGTCTTGTGAGACTGGATCCGCGTTCAATGCGGAGGATCTGATTCTTTGGAACGTTCAGAACCGTATACCCCACGTCTATGGCCACCAATTCTGATTTCTCAGCCAACACCTTGCCCGCGATGGAAGCTTGCTGGCGCAAATAGACCACGTCATCGGCGAGGATATTCGGGAGCCCCAAGCAAAGGATGCCCACACATGCGCGGGAGGTCGGACTAAATCTCATGCGGTTGACCGTAACCAATCCGAGGCCACAAAACAAGCGCGCATCTCGCCGCCAGCCCGGACCTGGTGCATCCGCGAGTTGTCGGTGGGGCGCGACTGTGCTGAAAGCCAGTCGCAGCAGTATCTCAGGCTCGCAGCCACGCCGAACCTGCTGCGGCTGGTGCTTCGCACACAACCGCGCTCCGGGCTGCCAGCCAAATTCACCGGCAACTTGTGGATGCACTGGCCCGGACCTAGGCTTGATCACTCTCCCGAGTGCAAGCTCCGTTTTCTCCCCTTCCTCCGCCTTCTTCGGGCCGGGCCCGAACATCGCCATTCCCCCCTGAAAGATCAGCAATCCAGCGGGCAGTCACTGAATTCGCCCCGAACCCGTTGTTCGGATGGGGCCAACAGATGCCAATAAGTCAGGAACCGCGAATCGAGGAACGGGCTAAACGGCGCCTCAAAGGGTCCGTGCAAAAATAACCTCCGGTTTTGGCGGGAGCGCGGCTTGGCTAGTGATGTGTCTCACAAATGGGTGGAGTTATGCCGCAAGGGATTTTGGCCTCCCGTGAGGCGCGAACGAGCATACCCTTCGTGGGTCTGTGAGGAGCGAGCAACGACACAGACGCCAAGCCCCCCGCCCCGCCGGGCTGGGGCCCAATGAATCGCTGGCGTTGCAGCTCATTTCTCACAGATCTAAGGATATGCTCGTCATTCGCGCCTAGCCAGCGACCCATTGGGCCGCCAGCAAAACTGGAATTTATTTTTGCACGGACCCTAAGCGCCCAACAGATCCGAATTTTCGACAGAACGAAGCTTCGCCCACTCTAACATCTCCGGCGTGTTGATGTTGCTCATGCGCCAATGGTCCCCCTCCGGCACCTGAAATTTCAGCGCGCCACTCCGCACCGCCAACTCCTGCATTGAATACCTTCCCGCCGCAATCATCGCGTCCGTCACCTCCAGCATCCCACGCGAAAGAACGAACGGAAAACCCACGTAAGAATTCATCTCGAAGAACGCGCACTCTCGTCTCCTCGACGCCGACATGAGTTGTTCCACAATACGAATTCCTAGGAATGGCATGTCGCAGGACAAAAACAAGACCCATGAACAACTCGTGGTTCTTAATGCGGTGTAAACTCCGCCTATGGGCCCACAGCGGTCGACCAGATCAATCCGAATAACGCGGGGGCGCAACCCCAATGCCATCGCTGGCGTTTTCGCCCAAGCCAGCAGGCTACGGCCTCGAAGCCTGAGCGCCGACTTGTCCTGCCCCATCCGGGTGCTCAACCCCCCCGCCAGCACACAGGCTTCTATCGAAGGATCCTTCTCGAGGCTCACTCGCTCCATCCCCGGCAGGTTCGGTTCAACGTTGTCGAGCTCACTGGGTTGTCGCCGCAACCTGCTTGAAAACAAGTGGAAGCGACGTCTCATGGCGGCCGTCAACAGCCAGGTCGATTGAGTAGGAGCCGAATCTCTCCAACTTCAACTGCTGGATGTTCACGATGAAATTCGCCACCACGGATTCCTCGTCGGTCCCGAACTTAACACCGAGTTTTCCGTCCAGATTCGGCATGATCGAATGGCCATCCTCATCCACCACGGTGATCCGAATCCGGTGCTCCCCCTCCTCAATCCGGCTGAAACGGAGGCGGATTGAAAGCGCGCATTGGGAATGCACCACCGGAGCTTGGGCCGCGAAAACCGAGTCGAACGCGCCCAAAACATTGAGCTTTCCACCCGAAACGGTGGCGGCGTCGCATAATGCGAATATCTCCAGTTTCATGTTTCCAGCCATCATAGACGCAACAGGCTCGCCTGTCACGCAGAGCTCGAAGGCCGCCGACAAACTCAAGGTCGGGCAGGGTCGCCCAGTCTCTCGCGCCCAAACCGACCAGCCCTGGGAAACGGGCTCCCGCTCAATTCGCTCGTCCCCATCTCAACATCTCAACCAGCAGTTCTCGTTATGATCGGGTCGGGTGCCGGGGATTGCACCCCGGCACCCTCCCACACCACCGTACGTGCGGTTTTCCGCATACGGCGGTTGAACGATGCAGCCCTGTTTACATGGTGGCTGCTAGGTCTGACGGAACGTAGAAACCATAACGTCTCAGGACTTGGTTGCTCAGTGCGG
>SYMW01000191.1 GCA_005805305.1 Verrucomicrobiales bacterium | reverse complement strand
TTGCTTCCCCTGCTCAGCAACCATTTGTCAGCCTCCCGCCACCGCCGATGTGGTGGTTCGATCGATTCGGGGGCCGCTGCTGCCGAAGAGGATTCGACTCCGCCTCTGGCATCCACCGAAGCCTGCGCCGCGAGGCTCACGGGATGGGAGAGTCTTCATCACGTTCTGCTGGTGGATCAATCCTCGTTGGGAAAAACGCCGCGATCCAATCCGGCGCTTTACGTGGGCGCTTTCAACCACATTCGCGATGTGTTTGCCTCGTCGGAAGAGGCGCGCCGCCAGGGGCTGTCCTCCAGTTCCTTTAGCTTTAACTCAATCAGCGGCCAATGCGAACGTTGTCGCGGCGCGGGGTTCGAGCAAATCGAGATGCAATTCCTGAGCGACGTCTACATTCGTTGTCCAGAATGCAACGGGAAAAGGTATCGCCCCCACGTTCTCGAGGCGCGCCTCAAACCTGCCGCCAAAGACAATGCCGCCGCCGTGTTGCTCGGCGACCCTTCCCGTGGCGCCAACATCGCCGATCTCTTGGAGGCGACGGTCGACGACGCGATCAAATGGCTTGTCCCGCTCCAGACGAGCAAGAAACGATGCCCGGCAAGAGACGCGGTTTTCTTCCTTGAATGGCTGAAGCGGGTCGGACTGGGTTACCTGCGCCTGGGACAACCCATCAATACCCTGTCCGGCGGGGAGTGCCAGCGGCTGAAACTGGCGAGCCACTTGGGAATGCTGGGATCTCGGAGCGCCGAGGAGCCTACCCTTTTCATCTTTGACGAGCCAACGACCGGTTTGCACATGAACGACGTGGAGAACTTGCTCCATACTTTCCGTGAACTCAAAGAACTGGGCCATTCGCTTGTGGTCATTGAACACAACCTCGAGGTCGTCCGCGCCGCCGACTGGGTGGTCGATCTTGGGCCTGAGGGCGGGGAACAGGGGGGCGAACTGGTGGCGGAAGGAACTCCGCGCGCGGTCTCGATGCACCCGCGCAGCCTCACCGGCAGAGCGTTGATGGAATCGCTCCGACCGGCGACCGCGGATGCCGAGAGCGATGCCGCTCACAAAGGGCTCGGCCATCGCCCCCTCCAATTGGACGAGTCCGCGACGCATAACCCTTGCATCTCCATCCGAGGCGCCGCGGAGCATAACCTCCGAATCCCCTCGCTCGAGATTCCGAGAAATGAGTTCGTGGTGGTCACAGGGGTGAGCGGATCCGGAAAGAGCACGCTGGCGTTCGATCTCGTATTCGCCGAGGGACAAAGACGTTTCCTCGAGTCCATGAGCGCTTACGCAAGGCAGTTCGTGGATCAACTGTCACGTCCAGCGGTGGATATGATCTCCGGCATCCCACCCACGGTCAGCATTGAACAACGCCTGTCCAGGGGGGGAGGCAAGAGCACGGTCGCCACCGTCACAGAGATTCATCAATTCCTGCGATTGCTCTATGCCCGGCTCGGGACCCAATACTGCCCTGACTGCAACCAGGCCGTCGAATCCCAAACACGTGACGCCCTCACCCGGTCGTTGGTGGAGCAAACGAAGAAGCGGGGTGATCTGCTGCTTCTGGCGCCCGTGGTTCGAAGCCGAAAAGGCTTTCATTCTGATGTGGCGGTTTGGGCCGCCAAGCACGGCTTCAAAGAAATCAGGGCCGACGGAAAGATCTATCCGGCGAATGAAACGCTCCGTTTGGACCGTTTCAAAGAGCACCATGTGGAGATTGTCACGGGTGTCCTCGACAAGCCGCGCCCAAAGAAAAAGCAGTCGGAGGCGGCCTTGCGCGAACTCGTGGAGTCCACGCTCGAGATCGGCCGCGGCTCGGTCATCGCGCTCGACAACTATGGAAAAACGACGCTTCACTCGACTCAACGAGCTTGCGGGGGATGCGGACGATCCTTTGGAGAGCTCGACCCGAAGTCGTTCAGTTACAACTCGCCCCAGGGTTGGTGCCCCAGTTGCAGGGGATTCGGGGAACTGTTCTACCTCCCAGACGTGGAACGGGGGGCGCGGGCGGATGCGATTGAGGAATCGTGGTTTGGCTGGCAGGAAGGGAACCGCGAGGCTTGCTCGGAATGCCAAGGGACCCGGCTGAACCGGATTGCTCGCGCCGTCCACCTGGACGCCGCTCCGCCGATCCACGGCACAAAGCGGTCCAAGGTCAAACAGCCAGGGCCGACCCTCGACGAGATGGGACAACTCACCGTGGAGCAAGCGGCGGGATACTTCAATTCGCTGGAAACCGAGGGGCGCGCGGGGCTGATCATGCGCGACATCCTTCCCGAGATACGAGAGCGGCTGCGGTTTCTCTCCAAGGTGGGCCTTGGCTATCTCCAATTATCTAGGGGAGTTCCGACTCTGTCAGGGGGAGAGAGCCAGCGAATCCGCCTGGCCTCGCAGCTGGGATCAAATCTGAGTGGGGTCCTTTATGTGCTGGATGAGCCTACTATCGGGCTTCATCCCCGCGACAACGACCGGCTTTTGGACACTCTCGAGGAACTCCAGAAGCGAGGAAATTCACTGTTGGTCGTGGAACATGACGACCAGACCATGAGAAGAGCCACGCACATCATCGATCTGGGTCCCGGCGCAGGCGTCCATGGCGGACGCGTCGTGGCCCAAGGCACTCTCGAGGAACTGTCGCGCAACCCCAATTCCATCACGGGCGCGTGCCTGCGCGGCAGCCGATTGGCCGGCTCGTTAGTCCGCTCCCGCCCTGTGGATTGGCCAGGGAGGCGGCTCAGGCCATCTGAAGCCAAACCCAATGCCCGCCGGAAAAGCGCACCCGCTCCGGAAACCGCCACGAGTCCGCCAGCCGCCGCGAGTGGCTTTCTGGAGCTTCGCGGCGCTTCGGCTCATAACCTGAAGAATCTCACCATTCAGGTGCCCCTAGCCCGCTTCGTCGTCATCACGGGGGTGAGTGGTTCAGGCAAAAGCACCTTGGTCCACCAGTGCTTGATTCCGGCGCTCAAAGCCGCCTTGGACGGCAAAAAAAAGGCGCGGTCGAATCAACCGCGAGTTTTAGGAATCCAAAACATCCGAACGGTCCACGAGGTGGATCAGTCACCCATCGGCCGAACCCCGCGATCCACTCCGGCAACTTACGTGGGATTTTTCGACGCGATCAGGGACTTGTTTTCAAAAACTCCAGAGGCCCGGATGCGCGGCTACAGCGGAAGCCGTTTCTCCTTTAACAGCGTCCAGGGACGATGCCCTCAATGCGGCGGCGCGGGCACCTTGAAACTGGAAATGAACTTTCTGCCGCCGGCATTTGTGAAATGCGACAGCTGCGGAGGATCACGCTTCAACGCTGAAACCCTGGAGATTCGTTACAATGGAAAAACCATCGCGGAGGTCCTAGACCTCTCCGTGGAGGAAGCGGCGACTTTTTTCGCGGCCATCCCCCGCATCCACCGCGCGCTGCGGGCGCTGGAGGAAACCGGGCTGGGTTACCTGCAACTCGGCCAGCGCAGCCCCACGCTCAGCGGCGGGGAAGCTCAGCGAATCAAGCTAGTGAGCCATCTCCTCTCGGGGTGGAGCGAGAAACCGGATCTCCCACTGTCGACCAACCGAAGCCTTTTCGTCCTCGAAGAACCCACCATCGGTCTCAGCATGTCGGATGTTCGACGATTGCTGGGCGTGATTCAACAGCTCGTGGATGCCGGACACACGGTTCTCGTGATCGAGCACAATCTCGATCTGATCAGCGCCGCGGATTGGGTGATTGATCTTGGCCCCGAGGCGGGCGAGGCCGGAGGGGCGATTGTCGCCGCAGGCTCCCCCCTTGAAATCGCGCTTCACCCCACTTCCCACACAGGACGTTATCTGAGACCCGTGCTGGAATTGGGATAGACCTCGTGGTTGACGGCCATCCCCGCGGCTCTTATGGTTGTTCTCATAACGACGACGCACCAGTAAACGACCGATGAACACCACAGACGCCCCTCTTAAAAGCCTCGACGAGTGGGAAGACTTCATGAAGGAGCGGTATCCCGAGCCAGCGGGCGAAACCTCTCCACCAAAGAAATTCAAAGCAACCGATGCTGAAAAGAAAAAGGAGCAGTTTAGGAATTATGAGGCGGACGCCCGGCCCAGCGTCAGGGAGTTTTATCGGTTGAACCACACCTATCAAACTTACGAGTTCGGCCAAGAGAAGCGGCGGGAATTCGCGTCGCTTTCCCGGCGGGAGATGGGCGTTTGGGAAGCCGCGGAATTTCTCAACACGCTGGTCGATGACAGTGATCCGGACACCGATCTGAGCCAACTGCAGCACCTGCTGCAAACTTCGGAGCACATCCGACGCGATGGCCAGCCACGATGGTTTGTCGCGGCGGGCTTCATTCATGATCTCGGCAAGATCCTGTGCCTCTACGGCGAACCCCAATGGGCAGTCGTTGGGGACACGTTCCCCGTTGGTTGCGCCTACTCGGACACGATCGTTTTCAGCAAGTTTTTCGAGTCGAACCCCGACAGCCAGAATGCGGTTTATCAAGACCGTTTGGGCGTCTATTCGGAAGGATGCGGCCTCGACAACGTGCAAATGTCGTGGGGCCATGATGAATACATTTACCAGGTGGCGAAGCCGTATCTGCCGATGGAGGCGCTCTACATGCTGCGCTACCATTCGTTTTATCCGTGGCATCGGGAGAATGCTTACAGCCACCTCACCAACGCGCAGGATCGCGAGATGCTAAAATGGGTCCGCGCATTCAATCCTTATGATCTTTACACCAAGAGCCATGAGGCTCCCAATGTCAGCGAATTAAAGCCTTATTATGAGGATTTGATCTCGGAATTTTTCCCGTCCAAAATCAAGTGGTGATCCAAAACCGCAACGCCTCCTGCGCCGCCCTCATCCCTTGCCCCGCCCCGGAGGCGGGGGGATACGCGGAATTCAGTAATCGTTCTAAACGTGGTGTCCCCTACTCAAAACTTATGAAGCCGTTCCATGCCATCCTTGTGTGCCTCATCCTCCAGATGCCCGCAGCCCTCCTTGCGGGAGATTGGGTTCAATACAACGGAAAATCGGGTCCCGGAAAGGGCAAACACATCGTCCTTCTTGCGGGAGACGACGAGTATCGTTCCGAGGAAGGGCTGCCTCAATTGGGCAAGATCCTCGCGGTTCGCCATGGATTCAAGTGCACGGTCCTGTTTTCCGTAAACCCCACCACCGGCGAGATCGATCCCAACGATCATGTCAACTTGCCGGGCTTGGAAGCCCTCGATACGGCGGATCTGTGCGTCATGTTGTGGCGCTTTCGCGAACCGACCGACGACAAAATGAAGCATTTCGCGAACTATCTCAACTCTGGCAAGCCCATCATCGCCCTGCGGACAAGCACGCATGCCTTCTCCTTCGACAAAAACAAGCAGTCGGCTTATCTCAAATACGACTGGCGGAGCAAGGAATGGGTCGGCGGTTTTGGGCAACATGTCCTTGGAGACACCTGGATCAGCCACCATGGGAATCATGGGAAGGAAAGCACCCGCGGCGTGATCAATCCGGCTTTTAAAGATCATCCTATTCTGAAGGGTGTGACCGACATTTGGGGGCCTTCCGATGTTTACGGAATCATTCATTTGCCAGCCGACGCCAAAGTCTTGGCTTACGGCCAGATCTTGGCGGGGATGAAGCCCACGGATGGCCCTGTCCAAGACAAACGCAACGATCCGATGATGCCGCTCATCTGGATCCGTGACTACAAGGGTGAAAAAGGCAAGACATCGAAGATTCTTGCCACGACCATGGGAGCGGCGACCGACCTCGAAAGCGAAGGGCTTCGACGGCTCCTGGTGAATGGCGCCTACTGGGCGTTGGGCATGGACAAGAAAATCAAGGAAGGCACGAACGTGGATTACGTTGGCCAGTACAAGCCCACTCCCTTCGGTTTCAACACGTTTCAAAAGGGCGTGAAACCTTCGGCACACGAATTAGATCCAAACGCGAAATGACCCGTGGAAACCAGTTTGGGTGCTCCACTCATCTCCCGACTGCCCGCGAGCCATGGTCGTTCTTGAAGGATTCGCCGACCGGGTTTGAATGAGATTCCATGTGGGCTCGGTTCATCCAAGCATAGTCCTCAAGCTGCTCTGCTGCCTTTCCGCCATCCTTAGTCTCCAGGCCGCTTGCCTGGGCGCGTCGATCGAGCTCGCGCCGATCCCCGATAAACTCGTCGTCCTCACGTTCGATGACTCCGTCGCATCCCAATATCATGTCGCTAGGCCCCTCCTGAAAAAGCACGGATTCGGAGCGACGTTTTTCATCACTGAAGGGTTTTCGTTCCGCACCAACAAGACGGATTACATGACATGGGACCAGATCGCGGAACTACACCGGGACGGGTTCGAGATCGGGAACCACACCCGCGATCACCTTGGCATCACGGCAAACAACGTCTCCTTGCTCCAAGATCAGCTTGACTCCATCAACCTTCAATGCGCCAAGCACGGGATTCCAAAGCCAACTAGTTTTGCGTATCCTGGAAACGGCATTCACACCAACGCGCTGCCGATTCTCCGGTCCCTTGGGATCCAATTCGCGCGGCGCGGGGGAGCACCCGAATATCCCTACGAAAAGGGGGAAGGCACGGCCTTCGAACCTGGCAAAGATCACCCATTGCTCATCCCATCGGCTGGAGATGCCAGGCCGGCTTGGACGCTCGCAAACTTCGTGGAAGCCGCCAGCCAGGCGAAACAAGGCCGCATCGCGGTTCTCCAATTCCACGGAGTCCCTGACCGCGACCATCCTTGGGTGAACACCCCTCAGGAGGCTTTCAAGGAGTACATGGAATACCTCCGCGCCAACCAGTATCGCGTGATCGCGCTCAGGGATCTGGCTCGATTCGTGGATCCGAATAAGCTGCCGCCAGACCCCATGTCGATCGTCGAAGATCGGAAACGCAAGCGTGGCTCCCGCTGATGATTCCGGCAGCCGATGCTTGTGTGCCGCGCCAATGCCCCCCGTTTCCCATCCAGTCCCGATTTTCTCAACGCTGGAAAGAGAATGACTCCGATCCCATTCTCGGCCCCAGGCGAAATCAGCCACGATGGTGAACCGCCTCCAGCCCCCGACGGGGATGGATCTGGCGACACGCACTGATGAGCTTCGAGGCGGACATTGCGGTGGTTGGAGGGGGGATCGTGGGAATGGCGGTCGCGGAGCGTGCTTCCGCCGAATTCAGGGATCAAAAAATTGTTCTTCTCGAGAAGGAAAAAGAGCTGGCGTCGCACCAGTCTGGGCGTAACTCCGGAGTCATCCACTCCGGTATTTATTACAGGCCGGGGTCATTGAAAGCCTCGCTCTGCCGGGAGGGGCGAGCGCGCCTGATCGAGTTCTGCCGAGCCCACTCCGTGCCGTTTGAAATCTGCGGCAAGGTCATCGTGGCCACTTCGAACGACGAACTGCCTCGCCTTCAAGCGCTGTTCGAGCGCGGAGTGCAAAATGGATTGCAGGCGGAGCTTATCGGAGCCGAGGCGCTCCGCGAACTGGAACCTAACGCGGCAGGATTGCGCGCGGTTCATGTCCCGGAAGCGGGGATTGTCGATTACCGTAGGGTGACCCAAGCGCTGGCGCGTGAGTTCAATCATCGTGGCGGCGAGATTCTCTACGGGACGAGGGTCGACCAGATCAGCGTTCACGATCAATCCGCGCAAATCACGACGACCCGCGGAAGGTTGTCCGCGAAAAGAGTGATCAACTGCGCGGGCCTTCACTCCGATCGTGTGTGCGAGAGCGCGGGTCTGCCTGCGCCGGCTAGGATCATTCCCTTCAGGGGAGAATATTACGACGTGGCGTCCAGAGCAGGGACCTTGTGCAAGAACCTCATTTACCCGGTACCCGATCCGCGATTCCCATTCCTCGGGGTGCATTTCACCCGAATGATCGGAGGCGGCATTGAATGCGGTCCTAATGCCGTCCTCGCGTTCGCCCGGGAGGGCTACCGTTGGAACGATCTGAATCCGCGTGATCTCTGGGAAACCTTGACTTATCCTGGATTTCAAAAGCTCGCGGCGAAGCATTGGAAGATGGGCTTGGAGGAATGGCGCCGTTCCCTGTTGAAATCCGCGTTCGTGAGCGCCTTAAAAAAGCTGGTGCCGAAGATTGAGCCCGGCGACCTCACTCCGCGACCCGCGGGGGTGCGCGCCCAGGCAATCACGATGGATGGCAATCTCGTGGACGACTTTCTGATCGAATCCCAGGGAAGATTGTTTCACGTGCTCAACTCCCCTTCTCCGGCCGCCACGGCTTCCCTGGCGATTGCCGACTTCATCGTGAACCTCCTCAAGCGATCTAGCATAAACCAACCCATTGATCATCTAATTCGAAGCCCCGCATGAAAATCATCGACCTTCACATCGGCATGGATGTGCTCCATCCCCAGTATGGAAGTGGAATCGTCAAAGGCATCAGCGAACACACGGCGGATATCTTGTTCCAAGAGGGCAAGCGGATCATCGATCCCGAGGCCTCCGGCCTGAAACCCATCGAAAGCCAGGCGAAACTCGATGGGCTTACCGTCCCGTTGCAACGCCTCATCCGAGACGTGGTGGCATCCACGATTCAAGAGCTCGGCTTGGAGCCCACGGACACCCACGTTCGTGAATTGGCGGGGCGATGGCACAAGGGCGTCGTGGTCATCAAATCAGCGGATGCGAGCATTCAGCCCAAAGAGGTTCCACTGGAGGTATTCTTCCACAAGATCGTGATGATTCGGAACAACCTGCGTGTGCTCGAGCAGAAAATCAATGCGCACGCCACGCTGACTTCCGCCGAAAAGTTCGACTGCCACCAGTACATCACCCGTTGTTACGGCTCCCTCACGACCTTTAACGTGTTTTTCAAGGACAAGGAGAGCCACTTTACCGGAACAGGCGGCGCTTAAGCTTGAGCCCCAGCCCGATGAACCGCCTTGTGCCCCACGATCGCCTCTGGTAGTTTTCACTCATCAGAGATGCCGGCCTGTTCCAAGGAAGGCGCCTCACCTATCAACGAAATCAGGAAAACTGAAATTATGGCCCACGAATTGCCACCACTGCCTTACTCGAAAGAGGCCCTCGAACCCCATATCGACGCCGCCACGATGGAGATTCATCACGGCAAACACCACAATGCCTACGTCACGAATCTGAACAAAGCCATCGCGGGAAAAGCCGACCTTGAATCAAAGTCCATCGAGGCGCTCATCGCCAATCTCGACGCCATCCCCGCGGACATTCGCAACGTCGTTCGCAACAATGGCGGCGGACACGCGAATCACTCGCTCTTCTGGCGCACCCTCGGCCCCGGCGCGGGCGGCGCGCCCACCGGAAAACTTGCCGACGCGATCAAAACAGCCTTCGGCAGTTTCGATGCCTTCAAAGAAAAATTTGAAGCCGCCGGGCTTGGACGCTTCGGCAGCGGTTGGGTCTGGCTGATCGTCAACAAGTCAGGCGGGCTCGAAATCAGCACGACGCCCAATCAGGACAGCCCCGTCATGGAAGGCAACAAGCCGCTCCTGGGTTGCGATGTTTGGGAGCATGCCTACTACTTGAAATATCAGAACCGGCGCGCGGACTATCTCAAGGCGTTTTGGAACGTCGTGAATTGGAACGTCGTCAGCCAGAATCTCGGCGCCTGACGCCTCGAATTCTTCAATTTCAACGCCTCTCATTCGAGGGCGGCAGAGCCACTGCCGCCCTTTTTCTCAAGACTTCTCAGCGTTTGAATTCCGTGTCGGCCTTTTTCAGGTCGAGTTCCTTGATCCAAATGTTCCGGTAGCGCACATCGTGCCCCTCGCATTGAAGTTTTAAGCCGCCGGGAGTGTCCGTGATTCCTTTGCCGCCGTCGTTTCCGCCGTCAATCCCCGACTTGGGCCCGCCCCAAACTTGATTGATCGCCTGGTTCGAATGCGCTTTGACTCCATTGAAATACAGGGTGACCAAAGCCTTCTCGACACGCTTTCCGTCCTTGAACCGGGCCGCCCGGAAAACGATGTCGTAAGAGTTCCATTGCTTTAGGCCTTTGTAGAGATGGTAGGGCGCTGGCGTTTCATTGATCACCGCTCCCATTCCATGGCTCGTCTTGTCGCCATCCATCACCTGGATTTCATAACGGTTCTGCAGATAAACCCCGCTGTTTCCTCCTGGGTTCATCACGCAGAACTCCACGTGCAGCCGGAAATCCCGGTACTCCTTCTTGGTCACGATGTCGGCGGTCCCATACTTTCCTCCCGCCGCGACAGGATCGTCCGTCATGACCACAGTGCCCTTGTCCACGGGATCATCCACGATCTTCCATTTGATCGGCAGCGACGACTTGAATCCGGGGCCTTGCCAATAAGTCCACTTTTCATCCAGCAACTTTCGCGAGCCGTTCATCAAGACTTCAGCGCCCCGCAAAGGTTTGGCGCCTACCCCCACTCCCGCTTCAGCCGCGAAAACGGCGCTCATGATAACCAGCACTGAACCAATAATCCCGAGGCCACGACAGTTCATTTTCATAAGCTCATTGATGTTGATTTCCATTCCGATCGATCCCGCGACCGAACCCGCAATCCCCCCGGAACATAACCCGCCACATCCATGGCGTTGAGGGGCTGGGCAGTTCGCGATTTGTTCCGCAATTTCAGTGATTCCGGGAATCCTTCCGGAGATTCAACCCCAGGGCACTAGAGAACATCGTCCTCCCTGCGATCGTTTGCCTGTTTTCTCCGGCTGTAGCGGAGAAACGCCTGCAGTTGATCCGGGTGCGAATTCCAATAGCTCACGAGTTTAGCGACCACTTCAAGCGTTTGAGGCCGGAGATGATGCTCAATATCCTCCACTTCTTGCTTGATCGTCTCTGGTTCGAGCCCCATCAGGCCAAACAACGCCGTCAGCGTTTCGTGCCGCGCCTTGATTCGAGAGGCGACGGCGCGCCCTTCAGGCGTCAGGCTGAATCCGCGATATTTTTCGTAGTTCAAGAAGCCCCGCGCCGCGAGCCGCCTTACCATGTTGGACACGGTGGAGGGCGTGACTCCGAGCTCGTCGGCCACGTCCGTCACGCGCGCGTAGCCTTTGTGCTCGACGAGTTCAGCGATCCGTTCCAGATGGTCCTCCGTGGACTCGGAATGCCCCGGAGCCGGCGTCCGGGGCGCTTTTCGCTTCGTTTGCACCCGCACGTTGTAACCGGAATTGGAATCGATGGCGACAGATTTCGAGCGCCGCCAGAACTTGATTCGCACGATATGTTTTAAACATAAAACATTTTATTTGACAGTGTAACTATTCCGGTTAAGCTGCGCCTGGAAGTTCGATGAACTCCCCGCCGGAGTCCGTGGTCTGATGCCATGAAAACGATGTTCGCTCAATCCTCCATTCCGCCCGTCCCAGGTCCCGTTCTTGGCTGCCTGCTGGCCGTCGCCATGTCCGCCGCCGCCGCCACGCCTGGGGATAAATCAGGGTTCCACCTTTTCAATCCCACGCCCCGCGAGTTGATGCGGGAGATGAGCACTGATAGGCCGGATCAAACGGAGTCGGCCTACACGCTCGACGCCGGTCATTTCCAGGTGGAAATGGACTTCGTGAACGCCACCTTCGATCGGGACCGTTCCGGCGGTGGCGACGTGAGATCCGAGGTTTGGAGCTTCGCGCCGCTCAATCTCAAGGTCGGCCTCTTGAACAACATGGACCTCCAGTTCGTGCTCGACCCCCAGGTGCGTGCCCGCGCCAAAGACCGCTTGGCGAACACCGTGAGCAAGGCTTCTGGTTTTGGCGATTTGGTGACGCGGCTCAAAGTGAATCTCTGGGGCAACGACGGCGGCAGCACGGCGCTGGCCCTCATGCCCTTCGTAAAATGGCCGCTATCGCAATCCAGACTGCGCAACGGGAAGACCGAGGGGGGCACGATCTTGGCGTTGGGCTGCGAACTGCCGGCGGGATGGAGTTCCACCGTCATGACGGAATTCGACTTCGTCAGTGATGGGTCCGGCGGTTATGACGCGGAGTATTTCAACACCATTACCTTCGGCCGTGACATCGTCGGCAACCTCGCTGGCTACGTGGAATTTGCAGCCCTTGTCACTCCGGAAAGCGGAGGGGCTTGGCAAGGCCAGGTCGACGTGGGATTCACCTACGCTTTGAACGAGAACACTCAGCTCGATTTGGGCTGCAATTTTGGCGTCACCCGATCCGCTCCCGACTTCAATCCGTTCCTAGGCCTGTCGTGGCGTTTCTAACCAACCATCTTCACATGAAACAATCCATTATATCCCATTTCCTGCCTGCCCGAAGGGGGCTGCTGCCCTCAATGTGTGCGGTATTCCTGGCAGCTGCCAGCGGCCCGAGTCTCGGCGCGCAAACCAAGCCTGTCAAAGCCGCCGCCACCATCGGCATGGTCGCCGATCTCGTGAAGCAAGTGGGCGGGGACCGCGTGACGGTGGATGCGTTGTTTGGCCCTGGAGTGGACCCTCATCTCTACAAGCCCACGGCATCGGATGTGACCCGGCTCTCCCGGGCTGATGTGATCTTCTACTCCGGCCTCATGTTGGAGGGCCGCATGGGCGATGTGTTCGCAAAAATGGCGCGCGGCGGCAAGAAAGTTTATCCCATCACCGAAAGCGTGCCGCGGGAAAAACTGCTGGAGCCGGCCGAGTTTGAAGGGCACTACGATCCGCATCTCTGGTTTGACGTCTCGTTGTGGGCGGAATGCTTGCCAACCATCGTCACCGGGCTCAGCGAGACCGATCCTGGAGGCAAACCGACCTACAAGAAGAACGGCGCCGCAGCCATGGAGCGCCTGGCCGCGCTGCATCAGTGGTGCCTCGCGAAAGCCGGTGAATTGCCCGCGGCCCAGCGCCTGCTGGTGACCAGCCATGACGCCTACAATTACTTCGGCCGCGCCTACGGATTCAAAGTCATAGGCATCCAGGGCGTCTCAACGGTGACCGAGGCGAGCCTTTCCGATATTTCCAAAATGGTCGATTTCATCAGGGAACAGAAAGTTAAGGCGATCTTCGTCGAAACTAGCGTCGCGCCGACGACCATCAAGCGAGTCGCGCAGGACGCTCAAGTGAGGATCGGCGGTGAATTGTTCTCCGATGCGATGGGCGCTCCCGGCGAGAAGAAGTCGGGCTTCGATGTAGGCACGTACGAAGGCATGGTCAAATACAATTTGAGCACGATTGTGGGAGCGTTGAAGTGACCGCGCCGGCAACATGAACCCTCCCAGCACAAGGCAGGACAGCCAGGTCGACCGAACGAGCGCCAATGGAGCGCCGTCCCCACTCGAAATACACGATCTCACGGTGGCTTATCACAAGAAGCCGGTGCTCTACGGCATCGACTTGACCGTGCCCGCCGGAACGTTGGTCGGCATTATTGGACCGAACGGGGCTGGGAAATCCACCCTCATCAAAGCCATCATGGGACAACTGCCGGCTACGAGCGGCTGGGTGCGGATTTTTGGCCAATCATTCAAGGAAGCCTGCACGCGCGTGGGCTATGTGCCGCAGCGTGAGTCCGTGGACTGGGATTTTCCAGTGAGCGTGATGGACGTCGTTCTGATGGGGCGGTATGGCCGGCTCGGGCTGTTCAAGCGCCCCCGGCTCGAAGATCACGACATCGCTCGCGCCTGTCTCGAGAAAGTGAAGATGCTGCCATTCGCCAGCCGTCAGATTGGCAACCTGTCCGGGGGCCAGCAGCAGCGAGTCTTCCTCGCGCGGGCGCTGGCCCAGGAAAGTGATCTCTATCTCATGGACGAGCCATTCGCCGGCGTGGATGCGGCCACCGAATCGGCCATCGTCATGCTGCTCCAGGAACTAAAGACCCGCGGCAAAACTCTCCTCGTGGTGCACCACGACTTGGCGACCGCGAAAGATTATTTCGACAACCTTCTCCTGCTCAACATGCGTCTCGTCGCGTTTGGCAAGACGGCCGACGTGTTCACGCAGGAGATATTGCAGAAGACCTACGGCGGCCGCCTGACCATCCTGAGCGAAGTGGCTGACACGGTGCGGAGGCAGACATGAGCGCTGCGCGCCCCCTCCTCCTCGGTTTGCTTCTGTTGATCGGCCTGACCGTGCTGCCTCCGGAAGCGCGGGCGGAGCGCATCAGCGAGATCAAAAAGACGACATTCGCGGAAAGCGCGGCGCGGTTCTTCACTCTCCGCGATCCGTCGCTCCGCAACGCGCTCATCGGCTCAGTGCTGATGGGCATCAGTTGCGGACTGCTCGGGAGCTTCCTGGTGGTTCGCAAGTTGGCGCTGATGGGCGACGCGCTCTCGCACGCGGTCCTGCCGGGTGTGGCCTTCGGCTTTCTCTGGAACATGAGCAAGGATCCGATCGCGATTTTTGTCGGCGCCACCGTTGCGGGGTTGCTCGGCGCCGGCACCGTGCATCTCATACGCAGCACGACCAAACACAAGGAGGACGCGGCGCTCGGATTTGTCCTGGCCTCTTTTTTCGCGCTCGGAGTTTGTGTGATCACGATGCTCAACAATCTGCCGAACGCGCAGAAAAGCGGCCTTGATAAATTTATGTTCGGACAGGCGGCCGCGCTGGGGGACCAGGATGTGGTCCTCATGGCGGTCGTCACCGCGCTCGTCATTTCGGTGCTTGCCATCGGTTTCAAGGCCTTCGCACTGACGAGCTTCGACGCCGGTTTCGCCAGCGCGATAGGGTTCCCCACCCAACTGATCCACTACACGCTCATGCTGCTGCTGGCTTTTTCCATTGTCGTCTCCTTGCAAGCCGTGGGCGTGGTGCTGGTGTCGGCCATGCTGATCACGCCGGCTGCGGCGGCTTTTCTGCTCACCGACCGCCTCAAACCCATGCTGGCGCTCTCCGCCCTCTTCGGCATGGCGGCGGGAGCCATCGGCTCCTTCTTATCGTTTGTGGGCAACGATATGCCGACGGGGCCGTTGATGGTTCTGGCGGGAAGCGCTGTGTTCGCGGTCGCGCTGCTCTTTGGCCCGCGCCACGGGATCGTCGCCCGCTGGCTGCGGCAGCGCTCCCGTTCCGGGCGCACCCGCCGCGAAAACACGCTCAAGGCGCTCTATCACGTGCTCGAGCGGCGCGAGTTCAAGGGGGATGACGTGTCGATCCGTGAACTCGCGGAGCAACGCCGCGAAACCGAAGTGGAAGCGAAGCAGCTCGCCCGCGAACTCGTGCGCCATCGGCTGGCCACGACCAATGACTCCGGCGAAGCCCTTTACTTGACTCCGGCGGGCTGGCAGCGCGCATGCGAAATAGTCCGCAACCACCGGGTCTGGGAGCTTTACCTCACCAACGACGCGCAGTACGCGGCGGACCACGTCCACGACGACGCGGAAAAGGTGGAGCATATCCTTGGCGAAGAAACTGTGCGGGAGATCGAGAAACGTTTGAATTATGCCACGCACGATCCGCATGGAAAACTGATCCCCGGCCTTGCCGATCTGAACGCCGCCCCTTTTTCCGGAAGGAGGGGCGCGCGCGCGACCGGATACGGCGCGCATTCCTGAACGAGGCATGTCCCTGATCCCTCCTTTCGATTTTCAACGCGTCTTCGTCGAACCGTGGGCCGAAGGCGGCGCGTTGCACGGATGGATTCTCGCGATGGCCGTGCTGGTCGGCATGGCGTGCGGATTGGTTGGCAATTATTTGCTGCTCAGGCGCATGGCACTCATCGGCGATGCCATCAGCCACAGCGTGCTGCCCGGATTGGTCCTCGCCTTCATGTTGGCTCATTCGCGCCACATCGGAGTTATGTTCGCCGGAGCTCTGGCAGCCGGCCTCGTCA
Organism: Verrucomicrobiales bacterium; assembly: GCA_005805305.1. GTDB lineage: Bacteria > Verrucomicrobiota > Verrucomicrobiia > Limisphaerales > F1-80-MAGS106 > F1-80-MAGS106. Next base: position 15,610 of record SYMW01000191.1, on the reverse strand, counting down.
CCGTCTTTCTCATCGAATTCATCCACAAGAAATCACGCGTGAAACCGGACGCCGCGATTTGCATCACGTTCACCACCCTCTTTGCCATAGGCGTTGTGCTCACCAGCCTGATTGACAAGGGAGGGTTGCACATCGACGCCGAATGCATTCTATACGGCGAAATTGCTTTCGTGCCGCTCGAACCGCCAGTCAAAATCCTTGGCCGCGCCCTGGGGCCGCAACCTGTTCTTCAAATGCTCGGCGTGACCGCTGGCGTCGTCGTGCTCATCGTCCTGTTCTACAAGGAACTGCTGGCGAGTTCTTTCGACCCCGGACTCACCGCGTCGCTGGGGTTCAACGTGACGGCGATGCATTACGGCTTGATGGCTGCGCTCTCGATCGTCGTGGTGAGCGCGTTTGAAGCCGTGGGAGCGATCATGGTCGTGGCCATGCTGATCATTCCCGGCATGACGGCGGCGCAATTGTCCGACCACCTGGCCACACGCCACTGGCTTGTGGGCGTTCACAGCATCTTAAGTGGTTTGTTGGGATTGCACCTCTCGGTCTGGCTCAATTGCTCCATGGCGGGCGCCATGGTGCTGACTGGCGCGGGTTTTTTTGTGTTGGCCTGGCTGTTCAGCCCCAGCCAAGGGATGATTCACCGATGGCGCCGCCCCGATGCTCCAGGCGACACCGTCAGCCAATTTCAATAAATCCAGCTTGGGGCCGCGGACTGGCCGCCTAGTCCCATGTCGCGCTCCCAAGTGCAATCTCGGGCGACCAAGCTTTTCAATGATTCGCGGACGTTCTTGGCTTCGTAGAGCATCGCGTAAACCTCGTCGATGATAGGGGTGACGACGACCTTGGAGCGGGCCAGTCTCCAAGCCGAGCGCGCCGTTGGATATCCTTCCGCCACCTCGCGCATCGTTGCCAGGATGTTGGCGACGGACTCTCCTTTTCCCAACCGCTCCCCTAGCCCGCGGTTGCGGCTGAGTCGTGAAAAACACGTGACGGTTAAGTCCCCTAGACCGCTGAGGCCGCTGAAGGTGTCCTCCTTGGCTCCGCAAGCCACGCCCAAACGGCGAACCTCGACGATGGCCCGTGTGAGCAGCGCGGCCTTGGAATTGTCTCCAAAACCCAAGCCGTCGCTGATTCCGGCGGCGATCGCGATCACATTTTTCAAGGCCCCGCCCAGTTCCACTCCCAACCGATCCTCGCTTGCGTAGACGCGGAAAGTGGATCTGTGGAATAACCGCTGCCCCCACAGGGCCGTCCGCTGGCATTCGCTGGCCAGCACGACTGCGGAAGGCATGCCTCGAGCCACTTCCTGTGAAAGCGTGGGGCCTGAAAGCGCTGCGAGTGGATTGGCCAAACCGGCGCCGCGCAGCACGGCGCACATGGTGAAACCCGTTTCGTACTCAATCCCTTTGGCCACACTGATGACAGGCACGCCGGGGGAGAGAAAACCCGCCAACCCGCCTGCAAGAGACCGCATCCCTTTCGACGGCACCGCGACGACGATCCCCTCCGCGTCTTCACAGGCAGCGGTTAGACTACTCTCTAGCCGGATGGAATGATTCAATAATGGGGATTCCGTCGGGCCGCGATTGAGGCGGTTCTGAGCGAGGGCCATGATGTGAGATGGATTGTGACCCCACAGACATACGGCGTGGTCTGATTCACTCAGCAAGTTCGCGAGTGTCGTCCCCCAACTACCCGCCCCCAGTACAGCAATCCGCATACTTCCCGGAGGCCTATTCTCATGTTCCGATCGATGTTGACTCAAACTGGAGCCCCTTCCTTCTTTGACTTGCCAACCCGATTCTCCGTCCCGTCCAATAATCGCCGGATGTTCGCCCTGTGCTTGTAGACAGCCAAGGCAGACATCACGATCGTCACCCCAATCAGCAGCCTGGTGCGACCGCCCAACCAAGTCGCAAACGGGAGCGCCACGGCAGCCCCGATGGACGCCAAGGAAACGTAGCGTGTGGCCCCAAGAAGAAAGAGCCAGATCGCTAGAACGATCAGGAAAGGGACTGGAAGCAACCCGATCAGAGCTCCCGCCGAGGTGGCGATCCCTTTCCCTCCCTTGAACCGGAGCCAGCAAGTGTAGTTGTGTCCCATGATCGCCCCCATCGATCCCACTATTCGCAGCACTTCAGCGTGTCGGACGGTTTCCGCAGTCCCAAAGCTGGAGGGTGCCAGCCACTCCCACGCCATGCAACCAAGGAAACCTTTCAAGGCGTCCACGAGGAGAACGAAGATGCCGGCGGGTTTTCCTAGAATTCGGAAGACATTCGTTGCACCGATGTTCCCGCTTCCAATGCTCCGAATGTCCAACCCTCGAGCCCGCGCCACAAGGTATCCCGTCGGGATCGACCCTGCGAAATAGGCGACAATCGCGGTCGCTAGAACCGGCACAAGCATCGCGTCAGCTTACAGAGGCCCCAGGGGATCGCAGCTAAAAAGAGCCAGCGAGTCGAACGGTCCAGACAGACCTGAGATCGGATCAAAGCTCAGCCTTGGATTCGACTGGCTCAATTTGGCTTGAGGCAACGGGCCCCTCATTCTCTCTGCGCCGTGACGGGACAGCACTCCGATGGGGCGGCGCTGCCGTGTGCCGTGATTGTGTTGAGTCAACTCGTGGTAGGCAGAAAGCCAGGGACTCTTCGCGCCTTCGTGATTTGCTCAAAGGCATACGCTAATCTCAGCAAGGTCGGCTCGGTCCAAGCCTTTCCAAAGAACGAGAGGCCGACTGGCAAGCCCATAACGTCCCCGGCGGGAACTGTGATATTCGGATATCCGGCGATCGCGGCTGGTGAGGAACTTCCGCCAGAACCCCGGTCGCCATGGACATAATCGGTCACATGAGCCGGCCCACCGCTTGGTCCAATCAAGGCGTCGAGACGATGCTCATCCATGACCGAGTCAATTCCCTCTTCCCGCGCGAGCCGAAGGCCTTTCTCCAACGCCTCGAGATACACTGTGTCCGTGAGTGGCCCCTTCGCTTCGGCTCGAAGAAATGTCTCCTGACCGAACAAGCGAAGCTCCTTCGGCCGATTCCTGTCGTTGAACTCGATGATCTCCTTGAGTGAACGGACAGGCGCTCCGGCGCCCAAACCAGCCAAATAGGAGTTGAGATTCGCCTTGAATTCATAGTGCAAAATCTGATGTTCGGAATCGCCCTCCTTTCCGAACGAAGGCAAATCGGCTGGATCCACGAGAACAGCGCCAGCCGCCTTCAGAATGGAGATGGAAGCTTCCATCACTCGGGCGCCGCGATTCTCACCACGAAAAAGCCGCCTCACAACTCCGATGCGAGCGCCGCGCAATCCGTTCGGGTCCAGGAAGCGAGTGTAATCTTGCATGACCGCGCCGGAACGGCGCATCGTCTCCGCGTCTCGAGGGTCCGGACCAACGATGGCACCCAGCAGGATGGCGGCGTCGGTGACAGTCCGAGCCATCGGACCCGCAGTGTCCTGCGTATGGGAAATGGGGATGATGCCCGATCGACTGACCAACCCGACCGTCGGTTTGAGGCCGACGATGCCACAATAACAAGATGGCGAAATGATGGAGCCATTGGTTTCCGTTCCAATGGCGGCGGCGCAAAGATTGGCGGAGACCGCCGCGCCTGAACCAGAGCTCGAACCGGATGGATTCCGATCGAGCACATACGGGTTCTTGGTTTGTCCGCCGCGAGCGCTCCAGCCGCTAGTGGATCGGTCACCCCGAAAATTCGCCCACTCGCTCAAGTTCGTCTTGCCGAGAATCACGGCGCCCGCTTCCCTCAGCTTCCGGGCGACAAACGAATCTTGAGCGGGAATGGATCCCATCAACGCCAACGATCCCGCGGTCGTCATCATTCGGTCGTGCGTGTCCAAGTTATCCTTGATCAGCACAGGTATTCCATGCAGTGGGCCTCTCGGACCCGTGGCCCGCCGCTCGCGATCCAATTCCCGCGCGATGCGAAGCGCGTCAGGATTGATCTCAATCACCGAGTTCACCCTCGGCCCGTTCTGGTCCACGGCCTCGATGCGGCGGAGATAATGAGTCGTCAGGGAGACCGCGGTTTCCTTGCCGGACCGCATGAAAGTCTGCAGCGTTTGGATTCCCGCCTCCTCATGCTCGAATGGTTTGATCCGGAACGAGGAAGAGGACCTCGCGGCTTCAAGCATCGTCGAACTCAATCCGGCGGACGCCAGAATTCCCGCCCCGGCGGCGGCCGTGGATGTGAGAAAGTTTCTCCGGTGCATCAGTTTTTGGATTGAGGGTTATCGCGAAACTCTACCGATCCATCCAGTTCCAAAAAGCCGCAACAACCGTAATGTCCAATCCATGACTATTCAATCAGGAAGGGGGTGGTGGCGCGCCGGACCTTTGTGCACCAAGATAAACGCGGGCATCCGCACCAATGGCGGGTCTATAAACGACCGGTTCAATAATGGCGCATGCCGTTGCTCTAGTGTGCCGTTCACGAATTGGGTGGACATGCGCGGCAATGGATTTTTGATTCAGACGAGGCGAGAACGACGAACATACCCATCGTGGGTCTGTGAGGAGCGACTACGACTTCGTGAGAATGCCAAGGTCAGCCAGCGGGTGAATCCGAAAGGACATTGAGCGCCCTTTGCTTTACTTCGAGTTCCAGTGGCGGCTCGCCAAAGAGGTCGCCATCGGCCTGCACGCCGGCACCGGCGGCAGACTCCAGCTTCATCTTCGTTATCCTCATATAGTGCACGCCAGGGAGCCCAACATGGGTGCCACGCGTCACCCGGATGAACCGCGGCAACATTCTCCATCGACCTTGCGAGGCTATGATCAGGAGCTCGAGCTGCCCATCATCCATGATCGCTCCCGGAGCCGGTCGGAAACCATGGCCACCGGCGTACTCCGAGTTGCAAGCGGCCACCAGCAGGCATTCGCCCGAGTGACTTCCCGAATCATGGATTACTTGCATCGAACTAGCCGCGAATGAAAGCCAGGCTTTGAGGAACCCCACAGAGTAGCTGAATCGCCGGCCAAAAACCCGCTTCACGGATGGCGTGGTGGCTTTCAACAAATTCCCCACGAACCCGGAAGACACGAAAAGCAAGGCGAAGGAAGTGCATGGCCGCCCATTGATGCGAGACTGGAATCGAATTGCATCCACCCGGCGGGACCGTCCTCGAGCCAGGATGCCCACCGCCTGTTCGATCGAAATGGCGCCATGCAGTCGTCCGAAATCGTTCCCGGTTCCGAGGGGCAAAATGCCGAGGGGCGTGCTGGCCTCGCTATCGAGGATTCCACTTGCCACCTCGTTCACCGTGCCGTCCCCACCCGCGGCGACTAGCATGGAGGGTGCTGATTGGCTTGCCAGATCCCGGGCTAGGCGTCTCGCATCGCCGGGCCTCGTCGTCTCGTGAAGATCCCACGCGCATCCGGCGCTGGATAACAACGCGGCACATTTGCCGTAGGCGCTCCTCGCGGCGCCGCCCCCCGCGGAGGGGTTCATAATGACCGCGAACTTCCTGGGCGCGGTCACGACATTTCAACCTCGCCGCACACGTGGACCTCGAGGCCCAATTCCGCCAGGCAAGCGCCCTTGATCCGGAGCGCGCGGAAGGCTTGAGATTTGCCGGGCGCGTAAGCCACTTGAATATGATTCGATTTGTGGCGCGCCATCATTTGATCGCGGGTGATCCCCTTGAACACGGCGTGCATGATGGGCCATTGGGGCGTGGTCTCGCGCCATCGACGCTCCGTTTCCGCCTCCGGCAACCGCACGACTTCCGCCACGCCTAAATCGCAGTGCAACCGGCCGTGCATAATGAAAATGCGGCTCCAAACGATGAATCCTGGCTTGGAAACTCCCTTCACCGTGCCACCGCCGAGCCTGAAATACATCGCTGGCTGTCTCTCACTCGAAGCTCCCTTGTAACCGCCGATAAAATGGGCCGGAGGAGCCGCTCCTGAAATGAGGAGAACCCACACATAATCATCGATGCCGTCTCCTTTGTAATGCTGCCCCCAACGAAGATCATGAAGCGTGTTCTCAGGAGCCATGCCCAAATGCCGCCAAAGGCGGTAAGTGATCAACCCGTCGAGGCCTGCGCCCTCGTCAACCTCGTTGAAATGGGGCAGCGCTTCGCCTTCAAAGAGGACCCGCGAACCAGCCGCGTCGCTCACAGGGGGGCGGTCCGCATTGTTCAGCAAACCCTCCGCCAAATCACTGGCCGGCGCTAAATCCTTCAGGCCTTGCTGATATTGGATGCCCACGGTCGCGCATCCGAACTCATCCGCAAGTCGCAGGGCGGCGATATACATTTTGCACTGCTCCAAAATCTGGTTGGCCGTCAGCTCCGTCTCCTCTTGGGAACCGAGCACGAATTTCATTCCCCGCTTCTTGAGCCATTCATAAACCGCCTGAGCCTCGCCGTCCGCAACCCGCGACATGGCCGCGAACAAAGCGGATTGACTCAGCCGTTCCTTGAACACTCCTGTCGAAGCGAGCAGTTCATCCGGAATGATCGCGTTGTGCATGCCCATGCAGCCTTCATCGAAGACCCCCATGATCGCTTTGCGCCGGCGAAAACTCCTGCCAAACTCCCGGCCAAGACGCTCGTCTGCGGGCGGGATTCGCAAAAGATCGAAATCACGCACATGGCTTTGATCGTGCGTGACAGACCCGGTGAGGAGCCATTGGCGAAGCCCTTCCAGGAAAAAGCGATCCCTGAAATTCTCGCTCCAAAGGGTGCTGTAACGGATGCCCATCTTTGTCATGGAACCGTTGAGGTTCAGCAAGCCGACCAGGCCAGGCCAGGTGCCGCTCCAATTGGCGACGGTGAGAATCGGACCCCGATGTGTCAATAGTCCGGGAAGCAGGTGCTGACTGTACTGCCACACGCACTCGGCGACAATTAACGGCGCCTCCGGATCCAAGTGTTGAAACACGTCGATCCCCATTTTCTGGGAATCGATGAACCCGTGATCTTTCGCAGGATCGAAGGAGTGGGCCCTCAGAACCGTCCATCCTTCCCGGCGCAAAGCACGGGCCAAGGAGTCCTCCATCTTCCGTTGCTGAGGCCAGCATTTTTTGTTCGCGGAGAGGCGCAGATCGCCATTGGCGACCAGGTAAACTTGTTTTTCCTTTGGTGATCCGATCATTTGAAAAAGGTGTCATTGCCCCAAGGGGCGAATCCAAATATTGCGAAAACGCACAGGATTGCCGTGCTCGTAAAGTTCAATATGGCCTTTCGGAGGATGCGGCTTGTTGTAGTTGCCCACCGCGCGGAACGGAGTGTTTCCGTACAATTCCTTCCGGTGGTGCACCACGACGCCATTGTGAAGGACCGTGATAAAGGCCTTTTTCAGCAATTTCCCGTCACCGTCCCAAATGGGCGACTCGAAAATAATGTCATACGTTTGCCACACCCCGGGAGGTTTGGAGGAATTGACGAGCGGAGGCGTCTGGCCGTAAATCGCGGCGCACTGCCCATCCGCATAAGTCACATTGTCGTAGGAGTCCAAAACCTGAATCTCGTAGCGGCCAAAGATGTTCACTCCGTTATTGCCCCGGCCTTGCCCGCTCCCTTCGACTTTTGCAGGGGTCGCGAATTCCAAGTGGAGCTGAAAGTCGCCAAACTCGTCCTTGGTTCGGATCCGGCCCGATCGGGTGGTTTCCATGTAGCCATTTTCCAGCTTCCATTTGACCTCCCCTTTGTCCCCTTGCCACTTCGAAAAATCCGTTCCGTCAAAGAGCACGACGGCGTCCGAAGGCGCTCCGGCCTCCTCGCTGAACCGTTTGCCTGGAGTGATGATTGGGGGCTTGGGTCGATTTGGATCATGCACGTGCCATTTCCCATCAGGTTGCTTGGGAGTATCCGTATAACCTTCCGCCGCCATTGCCGAAGTACCTGGCGAGAACACGGAAAGAACCGTCATGATGACGATGTATTGTGGAGTTTTCATGGCTACTAAGCGCTGTGGATTAAGAAATTCTTCAAGATGAGCGCAGTATGAAAATCCCGACAAAAAACGCAACTCCTCAGTCTGGGGAAGCCACCCTCCCATCCAAAGCGCGTAACGCTAGAAAAAGCCCCTCCTCCCCCGCCGCGTCGACCCACGAATCCAAGACCGTCAGACCATGTCTCCGAGCCAGCGCGCCGATCAATTCCGGGGTATGACGATACGAGAAAAAAAGGCGGAATCGCTCTCCAGCGGCAAAATCGAACCGCTCGCCCTCGCATGAAATCGAGCGATTCTTGCCAAACACAAACTCCCCTTCGATCCTCAGCAGTCCTGTCCCCGTGGCGCCTTGTCGAACGGAAAAACAGAGGAGTCCATCCCCCTCGTCGAAGCCCAGATTGATCAGGCTCGCCATCAGCCATTCGCGGGTCAACGCGTTATCATACTGGGGCATGACCTTCCCAACCCCGGAGGGATAGTCCGGCCCTGGAGACAAATTCGCGCTCATCAAGATCAAGTCTCCCGGTCTCGACAGACCCGCCAGCTTTGGAAACACCTCGTCACCCTCGCAATTCGGCAACATGCCAAAAAAGCAGATCAGTCGATGCGCACCCTTTCCCAGGACCCCTTGCAACGCGGTGAGCCAATCCGGCGCCGCTTCCAAATCCATCACCACCGGATCGCAATCGGCCGGGCTCACCCCGGCTTCAACGACGGAAGCTCGCGACACGAGGCTCAAGCCAGGGCTCACATCGACAGGGATGTAACGGAGGCGAACATTCGAATTCCCGCTGCGTATCGCCGCCGCGAGGCGCGCGTCCTTCCGCCCCCCGCCGGAGCCCAAGCTCACCAGTTCGATTTCCCGCGCATCGGGCAGCCTTCGAGCCGCCTCCGAGAACGCGCTGTCGTAAATTTTTTCGCACGCGGCGTTACGGCACGCAGGCGAATAAGCTTCGTGGACACGAAGCCATGCCGATGCCTGGCGAGGAGCATCGTAATGGAACTGATGGTCCATGGCCCGGACCCGCAAAGATTCCCGCAGCCGCTCGGACACGGCCGCGGGAAACCGATTCGGATGAATCCTTACGGATACGAGATCGGCCATGCGGCCGGCTACTTTCTGAGCCGGTAGAATCGCGCCGCGTCAGACGACGTGAGCGTCACCGAAAGAGCCCCAGAGGCGTTTGCGGGAGCCAAGTTGACGACCGCCCAAGGCCCCGTCACAGAAGTGGCGCTTTCCAAGACGAAACCGGTCGATGGCGCGGGCCAAGATACCACAAGATTCGCTCCGGTGCGGGACACGGCGAGTTTTGGGTTCGGGGTGGATGTTTGTCCTCCACTCTTCGCGCCGACGGCGCGAATGCCTTCCACCCGCAATCCAGTCGGGCCGCCGGCCGCATCGCCATTAGCCACTTTGAAATCGATGTCGTTGAGGCCCGGCTTGAAGACGCCAACCACCCGGAACGCCGACAAATTGCCGAACCCGGCTTGCGCGAGCCCCGTGTTCACCCCGTTGATGAACAAGGACGCCGAATTGTCTGAAGCCCAACCACCCGAAAGGACCACCGAACTTGGGCTGTAGCCGGTCAAGTCGAGCTTCAATCTATAAATATAGTCGCCACCGGCGGGCCCACTCAGGGGACTCTCAGCCCCGGGATCGATTCGGGGCCCGATCCATTTCGAAACCTCGCTGTTCGCAAGCCAAGGCCCCGCGACGATCGGCCACTTGGATCCGTCTTGCACAAACGCCTTGGTGGAGGAAGCCGCATCCGCGTTTTGCACGAGGGTGTAATGGGCATCCACGGCCGCGTCGGACAGCGCGACTCGCTTGTCATCGACTCCAGTGTCGAACAGCCCGGCGATGGGCTCCAGGACGGTCAACATCGCGGGCCGGCTGGTCACGGTCCCAGCGGCGTTCTTGACATCGACCGAATAGTCGCCCGCCATGTCAACTGTGACAATGTCGAGAACGAGCGTGTCTGTCACTTGGCCTGTGATAGCCGCGCCGTTCTTCTTCCATTGATACGTGAGCGTGCCCGATCCCACGGCGCCCGCGAAGAAAGTCGCGCTGGCGCCGGCTTCCACCATGGCGGGATTGGGGTGAAGGAGCACGAATGGATTCGAACCCGCCTCGGGCAGGACGACAATGTTGTCCAGCAGCAGCGTGTGATCGCCAGCGGATGTGGTGTGGGTGAACTTAAGAGTGCCTTCACTCGCAGCGGCGGTGAAAGCCGTTTGACGGACAAGATACGGATTTGCGCCGCCCACGGGAGAAAACGTTTCGGATCTCAACTCAGCGTCGTCAAAACTGACAGCATAAGAATTCTCCTCTGGGCCGCAGCAGAGGCGGCCGTTCACAAGAAACCCGACGATGTATTTCCTGCCGCTCGCGAGCCCCGTCAGGGTCTGGCTGGCCGACGCGCCGTTCCCTTGAAGAAAGAGGACCAGATCCTGGTCTCCGGCCCGCCCATTGTCAGTGAAGGGGCCGACGCCGTCGATATTCATGCCGTGACCTCCGGAGGTGGTCCAGCCTGCCTGCATCGCGGGCTGCACATAACCTGGGAATGGATAAATGCTGCCGCTAGCCTCGAAGCTTGGGTTTCTGACGATGACTTGTCCTCGATCTCGTTGGACGATCGTGATGCCATCCAAAAGCAAAGTGGCGTCGCCGCGAGCCACGGTGGCAAATTTCAGGGCCGCCGACTCCCCGGGCGCGACGAACTCGAGATGCGTGAAGTTATAAGGGATCCCTTCACCAACAGCAAGGATGCCTGGGATGTTCGCGACTTCCTTTTCCCCGACGCTGACAACAAGATCGATGCTCGATCCAGCGGCGGCATTGCGGGCGTTGTAGAAAAACTGGAGCCAATAATTCTTTCCTGGGATCAAACCGCGCACGGTTTGGGACAGAGAACTCGTTCCTTGGATAAACCCAACCTGCTTGCGGTCTGGCACGATGCCATTGTCACTGAACGGGCCCGGAGGCGAATTGATGCCTGAACCGCCGACCCATCCCGCTATCGGGCCGTAGCCCACTCCCGCCGGGACGGGCGTGCTTTCGAAACTGGGATTCTTGAGAAGGGCTCCGACAACGGTCGCGCCGAACTGGTTGGCTACGGTCAAACCGGCCGCCTCCACCACCTGCACGACCGCGCTACCGCGAGCGACTGCCTGAACCGTGACCGATTTCGCGTTCGCGCCACCCTTGTCGAACCGCAGCACTGCCTGCGACACCAGAGCGCCCGATGCGTCGACAAAGAGGACCACGCCCGCCGCGCTGCTTTGGAGGGTAATGTCGGCCGCCTTCGTGGCCAATAACTCGGCCGGCACGGTGATCGTCACGGCGGCCTGCTCCCCCGCGCTGAGCTCAGCCGAAACAGGCGCGATCGTGAGCGGGGGCAATGGCTTTGAAGTGTCGCCCGTGAGTTTGACGTCATCGACCAGCAGCGCTGCTCCTCCTTTAGTTTGGGCGATCGTCAAATCGGCCGTGATGTCCGTCGCGGTGAACGTCACCGTTCTTGTCTTAAACGCTGCCGCCCCGCCGACTGGCGCCACGTCCTCCTCGTACAAGATGGCGCTCCCCGCTTTGACTTGAATGCGGGGCCGGGTCGTCGCCGTGGCGTTGTATGCGACAGTCAATTGGTAAGGCCTCCCCGAAACGAGGTTCCGAACCCGCTGGGTGATGGAACTGGCGTCGGTGAGAATCGCCACGTGATCTTGGTCGGGCGCCGTGCCGTTGTCGGCGGCGCCCACGCCGACTTTGCCGACGGTGCTCCAGCCTCCCAGGGCGGGGAGCGCGCTCGGATCGAGAACGTCGCCGCTCATCTCAAAACTGGGGTTAGCCACCACGACGTTCCCGTCATCCCTCTGCACGATCGTCACCGCGTCCATCAACACCGTGGCGTCGCCGCCATCCCCTGTAGTCGCAAAAGCCAGCGTTCCCGAATCGGACCCAGCCGTGAACTCGACGCTGCGGAAGCCATAGAGACGAGGGTTCAGCGCGGGTTTGATATTGACGATGTTATCCAGTTGCTGGTCGTTGAATTTGGTCGCCAAGTTGATCGAACCACCACAGCAATTCCGGGCGTCATAATAGAATTGGATCCAGTAATTCTTCCCCGGGGTCAGCCCGGTGATGTCTTGCGACAAGGTTTTGTCCGAGCCTTGAATGAACGCGGCGCGGAATTGATCCGGAATCGGCGTGCCTGTGTTGTGGAACGGACCGGAGTCATCATTCACGCCACTCCCTCCCGTCCATCCGTCGATGGTGCCGTAATGAGGCCAATTTTCGTTGTAGTTGGCTTCAAAACTTGGGTTTTGAATCAATCCGGCCTGGGTTGATGCCATGCCGATAACCGTCGCCAGGGCCAGGATCGAGTTCTTGAAATTCTTCGCCAATAGGTAGGGTTGCACGCGAGTGATGAATTGAAATGTGTCCGCGCCCCACTCGCTTCGAATAGGCGCACACGACGCCACGAGAATAGCCAGGGAGGTTTGGACAGATTCCCAGATCATCTCAATCAGGGTCCCCGAAATTCAAGATGAAAAACTTTCTGGAACCCGACGAGTGCAACCCCAGGCTCGTGTCGATGAAGCTCCCGCGACCATGGTAGCGGACAGAAGCGAATCAATCCGCGGCGTGTTGGACACTGAGAACTGCTTGCCGCCCAGACCCACCAAACGAAACCCTTTGTAGAAACAATCCGGATGCTCCGCGACGTTGGCACGGGGCTGCAAGACTCGAGCCATGATCGCTTTGAAAACCTCCCAACTCAACCGTGTGTCTCTTCCTATTTCTTGACGGCCTTGGCCCTAAACGAGCGGTTTTGTGAGTCGAACCAGCAACTCGCGGGGCGTCATGATCTGAATTCCGAATGGCTTTCCAAGCACCAGCAAATCATCATCTCGCGTGATCATGAACTGCGCGACGGCGCTCAACGCACAAGCCAGATAAGGATCATCTTTCGCATCGCGGCTTCGTTGCTTCCCCAAGGGCGCGGGTTCGACGCGTTTCACACGATCTTGAAACCAATGCACGATGGCCGAGGGTGGATGCTTCATCGCGTTGCCCCGGTCCGCCAGTAAATCGTTCAATTCGTTGAGCGTCGTCTCGGTGGCGTAGGCTGTCACCCGGCGTTGAGCCATCGCCAGCAAACAGCGATACGCCTCGCCTCGCCACCCGGCGCCAGAAAACACCACTCCGGCGTCAAAAACGACCTTCACGCCTTTTGCTTTCGCCGGGAGCGGAGGTGGTGGTAAAGTCCGGCTATTTCTTGATCCGAAGGATCGCCCGGCGGCGCGCCTGCGATAGTCTTTTCCAGGAACTCCACGTCTGCCTTTATCTGTTCCTGCCGACGATGGCGGATCAAATCCCTCATGTATTCACTCATGGAGTCGAACGCCTGCGCTTCCGAATCCGCCCGCGCAAACTCAGCCAACTCGGGACTAAGCGAGATGTTGATGGTCACTGCTTTCATGCCTCAGGTTTAATCGCCGAACAAAACTTGTCAATCTTTGCCAAACCTTGGCGCTCTGCGCCTGCAGCAACCGGATCGTCGTCCGTCCCAGTGAATCGCCGCGGAGTAACACGACAGAGGAGACATCTCCGCCGTCGCGAGGCGAAGGATAGGTGGGTTCATCCGGGTGAAAGATTCCACGAGGAGTCATCACGGACGCACAAGTCGGAAATACTGTGCCTCCATGGAAGGGTTCAGGACAACCCTCCATCGGTTTCCAAATGTTGCTGGGATGACTCCGACCGGTTGCCAAATTGAGGGAGTCGCGAGTGAGGGTGTTGCTTGCAGTTCGTAACCCACGGCGGAAACAGGCCAGGTGAATTCGATAAGTCCCTTGGCAAGCGAAGCCTCAAGCCTGGGAGCGACGGGGTTCATCTCCGCCTCGGCCTGCGCCATGTTCTTCACGGGAACGACGAACAATCTGAGCTGCATGGTTTTTTAAAAAAATCCGATCGCTACGCTCGTTTCGGCTGGCAGTCTGCGCTCATCCTTCGCTTGCCCCGCCCGCCTACACTCGCTCCGCTTGCTGTTCAGCTACTGACCTGGGGCCAGGACGACACGGAAACCGTAGTCGTCGTAGCGGTAATCCGGCATGAGGCTATCCCGGTAGGCGGACCGGCAGTCCCTGCCGTAGTAGTCCCAACTGCCACCACGGATCACACGGAACGAGCCCGTATCAGCGCCCTTGGGATCACTCAAACTTGCTCCCTGATAAGCACCATACCAATCTCCGCACCATTCCCAGACGTTGCCGTGCATGTCGAAGAGTCCCCAGCGATTGGGCGCTTTTTCGCCTACCAGATGAGTTCTGCCGCCAGAGTTGAGATTGAACCACGCGAAACCGCGCAGGAGGTTGAAAAGGTCGTTTTCCGCATCATCGCCGAAACCGAACCGCGTCGTCGTGCCCGCACGGCAAGCGTATTCCCACTCCGCTTCCGTAGGCAGTCGATAGGTGTACCCCGCGGGTAGCCGACCGGCATTCTGCTCACGGGTCGTGAGTCTGGCGCAATAATCCACCGCCTGAGTCCAGGACACATTCTCCACCGGGAGTTGATTGTTGCCCGTGAAGGAGCTGGGATTGGCACCCATGATCTCGCGATATTCACCCTGGGTCACCTCATATTGATCCATCCAAAAGCCGCGGCTGATCCAAACTTGTGTTTGCGGGCTTTCTTCACCGCTGCGCCCCTTTTCGTTCGGAGGGCTGCCCATGGTAAAGGTTCCTTTCGGCACTGGTAAGTTTTCGAAAATAAAGAACGTCCGTTTTCTCGCCTGGGAGAATTCGTTTGACGTGGAATTTGAAGATGGTCTCACCATTTTGGAACCGCACTCGAGTGTCCGCCGGGCCAACAAGATTTCTCCCTCAGCGAAGTTCGATCACTTGGAAATCGAGGATTGGTGCCAATCCGGTTTTCTGGTTCACTATGACAACGGCCAGGTGGCTGAGGTTTCCTGGGCTTTTATCCGTGAGCTCCCGCCTATGGCTTGAGCCGATACGACGATGAAAATGGTCGAAAAAACCGTGCGCGGAGGTTGGTGCGCATGGCCGCACCAACATTCGGCAGAAAGCTCCCGGGGACAAATTCTGTGACAATTGTCACGATTGGGTGAACTCTCCTCCCCCGAGTCCGCCACCCACCCTCCCGGTGCCCCCGCCCCCGCTCGCGGGCTTGCTGAAATCACAAACTGAGACCACCCCGAACTTTTTGCGCGAGATGCGGCCATGAACCTGGTCATGGAGAGGGAAAACCTCGATATTTTCGACGCGAGAATTACTGCGATAAGCGCGCTTGTGGTTGGTGGGGGGAAAGGTAATGTGGTCGCGAGTTGACTGCATGGGGAGCCAGCCCCAATCCGGCTCCAACCATTCAGGCGACGGGGCCTCCGCTCGTGGAACGGATGGCAGTGCAGAACCACTCGATACGCGCCGTGATCAGGATGCTATGACAAAGTTGCAAATCGCTGTTCTCTCCGGCCTTGCCGCCGCGGCGGCTGTCTGGCTAATCCAGCAGCCAACGCAATCCAGACTCCGCGAAGAAAACGAAGCGTTGCGGCGCGCTTTGGATCAAGGCCAACGGTCGGCGGCCGAAAGCGCGCCCGTCCCGGAGAAAGTCGCTCCGTCTGCCGCAAGTCAATCCCAGACCAACGACCAGTTTCGTGAACTCATT
>SYMW01000190.1 GCA_005805305.1 Verrucomicrobiales bacterium | reverse complement strand
TTTTTTGATGTCCTAGATGAACCCCGTCAAACACCCCAACCGCGCCGAAGACTCGGCCTTTGATCCTCTGGAACTCCCCAGGAACACTCAGGATTTTCATGGATCGGAACAGCAGCGGGAATGCCTGCGTTCAACACGGTTCATCATCACGCGGCGAGCTTGAGGTAGGGTAGGACTCTTTGTTCAAGTTCGGGAAGCGACAAGTGCAGCAACGAGTCCAGGGGAGCTGCGTCCGCGATATCGAATCGGCCACATGCGAGTCTTCGCAACGCGCAGAGATGGGCGCCGCATCCGAGTTTTTGACCCAGGTCGTGGGCCAGACTGCGGATGTAGGTGCCCTTGGTGCAAGCCACGCGAAAGGCGCCCACGGGCGCCTCATAGCTGAGGAAGCGAAACTGGTACACGTGGATCAACCTGGGCTTTCGCTCCACTTCAACTCCTTTTCGGGCCAGTTTGTAGAGCGGCACGCCATGCTGTTTGATCGCGGACACCATGGGAGGCACCTGGAGCAAGTCGCCGACAAAGGATTGGGCGGAGTCATTGAGCGCCTCAACGGTTAACGGCGGCACGGCAGCGGTTGTGAGAAGTTCCCCTTCGGCATCGTAGCTCGAGGTGGTCTCGCCGAGCTTGATCTGCCCCTCGTAAACCTTGTCATCGCCCATGAGTTTTTCCGAAAGCCTCGTGGCCTTGCCAAGCACGATGACCAGCAAGCCGGTGGCGGCTGGGTCCAACGTTCCGCAGTGGCCCACCTTTTTGAATTTAAACTTCTTGCGGATGGCATCCACAACATCGTGCGACGTCATTCCAGAAGGTTTGTCCACCAGCAACCCCCCATCGAACGAATCGAAGGCGTGCATGTTAGGCCTTCGAGCTCGCCCCGTTCTTGGACTTCGGCGCCGGCGTGGCCTCGTTTAATTTGTCGAGGGCCGCCCTGAGCGCGGCGACCAGCCGGCGCTGCACAGAGAGCGGCTTGCCCGCGATCCTGATTCCTGCCGCGGAGCTGTGGCCTCCGCCGCCAAAAGGCGCGGCGACGGTGCTGACGTTCACACCGGGATGCTTGGAACGAAGGCTGATCCGAGTCAACTCCGGCTCGATCTCCTCAAACACGCAAGCAACCACCACTGAATCGATCGCCCGGATATGGTCGATGATGCCCTCGGTGTCGGATGGTTCGGCGCCCGTCCTCGTGAAATCCGCCTTTCGGAGCCAAAAATAGCCCAACTGGTTGTTGTGGGTGAGTTTGAAGTGGTTGTAAACGTGGCGTAAAAGCCGGACTCGTGAGATCGATGACGATTGATACACTTCGTTGCAGATGGTCGCCAGGTCGGCGCCCCTCCGTACCAACTCCCCTCCAATCTGATAAGTGCTGGGGAGCGTTGTGGCATACTGAAACGATCCGGTGTCCGTGGAAACGGCGGTAAAAAGGCAGTTGGCGATCTGCTTGGTCACGGGCCATTTCGCGGTCTGGAGAAGCTTGAAAATCAACTCCCCGGTTGAAGGCTCATTCGCGGAGACCCAATTGACGTCCGCGTAGCGAGTGTTGCTCACGTGGTGATCAATGTTGATCAAGATCTTCCTCTTCTCTATGAACTGGCACACGCTGCCCAATCGCTCGTAGCTGGCGCAATCCGTGGCGATCACGCAATCAAACCGGTGTTTGCCGGAAGGAACCGAGACCCATCCCTCGGGATCTAGGAAGGCCAGCTTCTGGGGAACCTTGTCCTCGTTCCAAACCAGCACATCTTTGCCCTGGTTGCGAAGAGCCAATGCGAGCCCCAACTGGGACCCAATACAGTCCCCGTCCGGACGGACGTGCCCGACAACGCAGAAGGTATGATGCTCCCTGACTAAGCGGATGATTTCAGTCTGCAGTTGGTGTTGGGATTTCATGAAGGGGGCAGTGTCTTCTCGATCTCCTCCAGGATATCCAGCACCTTGTTGCCGCGTTCGATCGAATCATCCACCACAAACTTGAGGACCGGCGTGTATTTCAGGACGACAGCCCTTCCGACCAATCCTTGGATCCGCTTTCGCTCGCGCGCCAATAATTCGGCGCCGCGCTTCCGCTGCTCTTGATTTCCCACGATTCCCAAAAAGACCGTGGCGTTCTGCAGATCCCCCGTGACGTCGACGTCATTGACAGAAATCAAGCCCGCCTCGGGAATGGCAAATTCCTTCCGAATGATCTCGCCGATCTCTCTCTTTAGGAGCTCGCGAACTCGTTGGATGCGCACGGATGCCATAAAAAAGGCAAGAGAATCTATCGGTCCTGAAAACGTCTAGGCAGACTAGAGCTTTTGGGCAATCTTCTCGAGCGTGTAACATTCGATTGCATCCCCAATCTGGTAGTCATTGAACCCGTCCAATCGAATGCCGCACTCCATGCCAGCCCGCACTTCGTTCACTTCGTCTTGGAACCGCCGCAAAGACAGGGAGACGCCTTCGAAAATCAAGCTCTTGCGCCTCATGACGCGCAGCTTTCCCTTGACGAGGCGGCCGCTGCTCACCACGCAGCCGGCGACATTCCCACCTTTGGAAAGCTCGAAAATCTTCCTCACCTCAGCCGACCCTATGGTCACCTCGCGGATCAAAGGATCGAGCAGACCCGCCATGGCCTCTTTCACTTGATCCACCAACTCGTAAATAATCGCGTAGAGCTTGATCTGCACGCCCTCTTGCTTCGCGCGTTCCGAGACTCCGTTGTCGATGCGCGTGTGGAAACCCAATATAATCGCCTTGGACGCGGACGCGAGCAGCACGTCGGATTCGGTGATCGTGCCCACCGCGCTGTGAACCACTTCCATCGCGACCTTCGTCGACTCGATTTTCTTCAAGGCCTCCACGATGGCCTCCACAGACCCTTGCGTGTCGGCCTTGATGACCACTTTCAAAGCTTTATTCGTGTCCGTGGCGAGCGTGTCGAACAGATTCTCCAAGGTCACCTTGGGCCGGCGCTCGGCCTCCTGCTCGCGTCTGGCGGCTTCTGATTTTTCCTCCGCCATCTCCCGGGCGATCTTTTCATTCTCAACAACGGTGAACTGCAGTCCGGCTTCCGGAACTCCGTTGAGGCCTAGAATCTTAACCGCGACGGAGGGGCCCACTTCCTTCAATCGCTTGTCATCGGCGTCTATCAGGGCGCGCACCTTGCCCCAGAATGGCCCGCACACCATCACATCGCTAACGCGCAAAGTTCCCTTGCGGACCAGCATCGTCGCCGTCGGCCCCCCCTGAGCCAGGCCCGACTCGATGATGTTTCCTTTGGCGCGCCTCGACGGGTTGGCCTTCAAATCCATGACCTCGGCTTGGAGCATGACCATGCCCAACAGCTTGTCGATCCCGGTCTTTGTAAAGGCGGAGACATCCACGAAGATGGTTTCACCACCCCACTCCTCGCAGGTCAATCCGCGATCTTGCAGTTGCTGCCTGACCTTCATGGCATTGGCATTGGGGTGGTCGCACTTTGTGACGGCCACGATGATCGGCACTTTGGCGGCTTGGGCGTGGCTGAGCGCTTCCAACGTTTGTGGCATCACGCCGTCATTGGCGGCAAC
>SYMW01000189.1 GCA_005805305.1 Verrucomicrobiales bacterium | reverse complement strand
CAGTATCCGGTCGAGATTCCCGGGGTGAACAGCACGTATTTTTTGAAAGCCGCGTTGAACGAGATTCGCAAGCACCACGGGCTCACGGAATTGGATGCGATAGAGTTTTTGGGGCTCGTGAAAGAGAAGATGAAAGCCCTTGATTTGCGGGAAGACTTCTTGAAACGGCCGGTGAATGAAGGGTTTTCAGGTGGAGAAAAGAAGAAAAATGAGATTTTCCAAATGGCTGTGCTGGAGCCCAGGCTGGCGATTTTGGATGAGACCGATTCCGGGCTGGACATTGACGCGCTGAAGGTAGTGTCCGCTGGGGTTAACCGGCTTCGGCGGCCGGATAACGCGCAGTTGGTCATCACCCATTACCAACGATTGCTCGACTACATCGTGCCGGATTTTGTCCACGTGCTTTGCGATGGGCGATTCGTTCATTCTGGGGGCAAGGAACTCGCTTTGGAGTTGGAGGAACGAGGTTACGACTGGATCGCGAGCGAGCAGGCCCGCCCTGCATGACTCTCCCGAGGATTTGACCATGACGTCCCTGATCGCAGGCCGAGAGATCGCAGAAAAGGATCCTTTTCTCGCTTCATTTGACCCGTTCACCAATCGCGAGGCCGCAGCCGCTCCGTCTTGGCTCCTGCCTTTTCGCAAGGCGGGTCTCTCGCGGTTTGCCGAGATCGGATTTCCTTCCACAGCCGACGAGGATTGGAGGTTCACAAACGTGGCCCCCATAGCGAAACTCTCCTTTTCGCCATCGTCACCTTCTCCGGTGGGAGATTGGATCGACTCCATATCTGGAGTGCAGCCGTTTGCCGCCTTGGCCGAGCATAGGCTGGTGTTCGTTGATGGTTACTTCGTTCCCGCTTTATCGCGGATGGGCGCCCTTCCCCCGGGAGTGGTCGTTAAAAGCCTGGCGGGAGCGATGGGCGATCCATCGCTTGGTTTGGAGCGGCGATTGGGTGGTTTGGCTCTCGACCCAGCGAATGCCTTTGCGGCTCTGAACTCGGCGTATTTCACGGATGGCGGACTCGTCCTGATCCCGCCTGGAACAGAGTTGGAAAGTCCGATTCACTTGTCCTTCGTGACGACTTCCGGCAAGCCTGGCATGGCCATGAATGTGCGGAGCCTCATCCACATTGGAGAGCGAGCTTCGGCGACGGTGGTGGAGAGCTTCATAGGGCTTAAGCCAGCCCGCTCCCTCACGACTTGCGTCAGTGAGGTTTCCGTGGATAACAATGGCAAGTTTGAGCATATCCGCTTTCAGGATGAGACTTTGGAGAGCTACCATGTTGGGACTCTTCATTACCAATTGGGGAAGCAAACCCGGTGCACCTCTCATTCCTTTTCCCTAGGCGCCCGGTTGTTTCGGTCGAACATCACCGCCTCACTGGTTGGGGAAGGGTTGGAGTGCGTGTTGAATGGGCTTTATCTCACGAGGGCGGACCAGCTTGCGGATCATCATATGGTGGTGGACCACGCGCGACCGCATTGCGCCAGCCACGAGTATTTCAACGGGATACTCGACGATCGCTCCAAGGGTGTGTTTCACGGTCGCATTCTGGTGCGCCCGGAGGCTCAAAAGACGGATGCCAAGCAGACAAACAAGAACCTGTTGCTTTCGGACGACGCCACCGTGGACACCAAGCCACAATTAGAGATTTACGCGGACGACGTGAAATGCACGCACGGCGCCACCACAGGGCATATGGACGAGGATGCCATTTTTTATTTGCGTTCCCGGGGCATCGGTTTGGAGAGAGCCCGCAGGATGCTCGTGCATGCCTTCGCGGGTGAAATCATCGGACGCGTTCAGCACGAGGCGTTGCGCGATGAACTGGATCAAATTATTCGCAGCCGGCTGGCGCTGAATCCCCATGTGAAAGTGGAGGGCTGAGCCAGGGAAGGGCGAGAGATGGATCATCCAACGGACGGATTGCGGCTATGTTCGACGAACTGAGCGATCTTTATCAGCAGGTCATCCTTGACCACAGCAAGAGTCCCCGGAATTTTCGTGTGTTGCCAGGGGCCAATCGATCCGCGCAAGGCTACAACCCGTTATGCGGCGACAATATCACGTTGTATTTGGAACTCGATGGGGATGTCGTGAAGAGCGCCGGATTTCAGGGCTCAGGCTGCGCTATTTCAAAGGCCTCCGCCTCCCTTTTGACCGAGATGATGAAAGGCAAGACCACGGGTGAGATCCGCAGTCTGTTCAATCGAATGCATGACTTGGTGACGACTGGAAAGTGCGAGGGGGCGCCCGACGGAAAACTAGCCGTGTTCGCCGGTGTTCACAAGTTTCCGGCCCGGGTAAAATGCGCCATTTTGCCTTGGCATGCGGCGATGTCCGCGATCGAAGGAAAACAAGATCCTGTTTCCACTGAATAGATGACGGTCGGTGGAGGGCCGGATTGCAACCCATCAGAGATAGCCATGCGATCAAACGACCCAATCATTCTCACACGCGATGTCGAAGCCGCGGTGGTCCCACTAGGCACCAACGTGACCTTGCAAAAGGGGGAGACCGCCTACTTGACGCAATCCCTGGGTGGTTCGCACACGGTGGTTGTGAACGGAAACATGTTCCGTGTCGCGGGCAAGGACGCCGACGCATTGGGGCTTGAAGTGGAGCAGCGCAGGGCCGCTCGGCCTCAAGGCCGTCCCCTCAGCAAAGAAGAACTCGAGAAGGAAGTCTGGGATCAAATGCGAACCTGTTATGATCCTGAGATCCCAGTGAACATCGTCGATTTGGGGCTCGTCTACAGTTGTGCCCTCACGCCGGTGCCCACGGGAAGCGGTGGATACCATGCCGAGGTCAAGATGACCCTGACGGCGCCTGGATGCGGCATGGGTGACCATCTGAGGCAAGACGTCATGAACAAGCTGCTGTGCATTGAGGAGATCGAAGAAGCCAACGTGGAATTGGTGTGGGAACCTCAGTGGAACCAAGGATTGATGAGCGAAGCCGCGAAACTGCAGTTGGGTCTTTACTGAATTCAAGACGAAGCTAGCCGAAAGCATTATGAGTTTCTTGAGCAAGACACATTTTCTTCGGGCTCGAAATGTCGGTTGGGATTTGATCCGTTCGGATTTCCCCATCCTGGATCAAACGGTGAACGGAGAGCCGCTGATTTATTTCGACAATGCCGCCACGAGTCAGAAGCCCAACGCGGTGATCAACGCCCTTCGAAATTACTATGAGAAGGACAACGCCAATGTTCATCGCGGGATTCACGAACTGAGCAATCGAGCCACAGCGGCGTATGAAGGAGGGCGGCAGCGGGCCGCCAAATATCTGAACGCCGCTTCCAGTTCCGAGATTATCTTCACGAGAGGAACGACGGAGGGGATCAACTTAGTCGCGTCGTCCTGGGGAGGGGCCAACCTGAAGGCGGGAGACAAGGTGCTCCTAACGGAAATGGAGCATCACAGCAACATCGTGCCGTGGCAGATGTTATGCGAGCGGACTGGGGCTGAATTGCTCTATGTGCCTGTGGTGGGCGACTCGGGTCAGCTCGACTTGGAGGCCTACGACCGGTTGCTCGGGCAGGGGGTTAAGCTCGTTTCGGTGACACACATATCCAACACGCTCGGAGTCATCAACCCAGTCGCTGAACTGTGCGGCAAGGCTCGAGCCGCCGGCGCCGTGACCGTGATCGATGCGGCCCAGAGCGCCGGTCACTTGAAGCTTGATGTCCAGGCGCTGGGTTGCGACTTCCTGGCGTTTTCCGGGCACAAGATGTGCGGCCCGACGGGCATTGGAGTGCTTTACGGACGTTTGCCTCTGCTGGAATCCCTTCCCCCGTACCAAGGGGGGGGCGAGATGATTCAGACCGTTGATTTCTTCAAGACGACTTACGCGAAACCCCCGCATCGCTTCGAAGCGGGGACGCCGGACATTGCGGGTGTCGTCGGCTTGCATGCCGCCATGGATTACCTGGATGGCATTGGGCGCAAAGCCATTTTTGAGCACGATCAGGATTTAGCTGTTTATGCCTACGCGCAGCTTTCCAACATTCAAGGAATTCGACTTTTTGGCCCTCCGTCCGGCCGGGGAGGGTTGGTGAGTTTTTTGCTGGAGGAAGTTCATGCCCATGACTTGGTCACGTTCGCGGATCAGAAAGGCATCGCGCTGCGCGGCGGCCATCATTGCAATCAGCCGCTGATGAAAAAGCTTGGGGTTCCTTCCACGGCAAGGGCCAGTTTCTACTTTTATAACACCCGGGAAGAAGTGGATCAGCTCCTCGATGTGCTGATTGAGATTCGGCGCTTTTTCGGAAGCAATCCCGGCATCTAGACGGCCGTGAGCGTTGACGACCATATGATAGGGCCGGGGTCCGCCATGCAAGACGTGCTGCGATCGTTTCCTGGCGCTCAACGAGCGCTCTTCCGAAAATACCACATCGGAGGATGTTCAAGTTGCGGTTTTCAGCCCGGGGAAACCCTCGATGAGCTTTGCCGTCGCAACAACAATCTGGATCCAATCGTCGTGCTCGCCGACATCAAGAAGAGTCATGAGGATGATTTGCGGCTTTTGATCGAGCCAGCGTTGCTGTCAGGGTGGATGAAAGAAGGCGCGACGACTCGACTTGTTGACATTCGATCCCGCGAGGAGTTTGAGACCGCCTCGATTCCAGGATCCTTGTTTCTGTCCCAGGCTGTCATGCAGGAGATGATGGGGCATTGGCCGCGCGAAGGCCGGGTCGTCATCATTGATCACGTGGGAAAAGGGGCGCTTGACGCCGCCGCCTATTTCGCGGGCCATGGTTTCACTTCGATCTTCGGTCTTCGTGGAGGCATCGATGCGTGGGCTCGCGAGGTGGACAGCCGCGTGCCTCGTTACGAAGTCCATTACTGAGAGGTCTTATTTATGTCATCGGAACTGCAACAAAAAATTCGGGCGACGATCCAGAATCCCGTCAATGTGGGAGAAATGGAAGGAGCGGATGCGGTGGGCACCGTAGGCAGCGCGGCCTGCGGGGAAATGTTGCGAATGTGGGTGAAGTTTCGCGAAGTCGACGGGAGAAAAGTCATCGACCGCGCTTCTTTTCAATCCTTTGGATGCGAGACCGCAATTGCGATCGCGAGCCTGGCGACAGAGTTGATCAAAGGAAAAACACCGGAGCAGGCTCTTTCGATGCGCGGCGCCGAGTTCGCCGCGGAACTCGGGCCTTTGCCTCCGATGAAGATTCATTGCGGTGAACTGGTTGAAGGAGCTTTGCGCTCGGCGCTTGGCGCGGAGAGTTCGACGCCCTCAGCGGTTTCGTCCAGCGCCGATAAAGCCCCACCTCAAGTGCCGTCCTTGATGGACAGCATGAATGCCGCCCTCAATTCTTCGGCGGGGTCCGGAGCGAAGATCGTGCTTCTGAGGCAGCAAGCAAATGAACATTAAAACGGCGGTTGCCCAAGGCGAATCCTCGCAAGATCCTGGCGATAAAGTTTTTCCGAATCACTCACCAGATCCACAAGGGAGATGCCTCCCTCCTCGTCAAGCCTTTCTCCTTTAGGCTGTTGCAAATCTCCACGATGTTCAACTGCCGTTTTGAGCATGAACCCATCGGCGGCTCCTTCCACAAAGAGACCGAGCGGACGGGTTGGCCAGGAAGTCCGAAGCAACGCAAACCCTTGGCTTCGAGTCTGGGGAATTAATCTCCCTCAAAGGAAACTCATGCGAGGTAGGGTATGGTTAGAGGACCCTGTGGCAGCACCGCCACTCGAGCTTCCGGACCCTTCCTTGCGAGCTCCTTTTTCACTTCGAACTCGATGTCGTGGCAGGGTGTCAAGTGCGCGGCGCGAATGATGTCATCCGACAAAGAGCTGTGCACGAGCACTCTGGCCTTGCGCTGAATCAAGGCTTGAATCTGTGCCTGCCATTGCTCGGCACGGACGAATCCGGGAGTGCTGAGCAGGGTGAGTATTTCCTCCGCGCTCCCGGCGCTTCGCAGCAGCTTGTCTAGAGGGCTTCCGGCTGGGACTCCCTCGCGGCATTCGCAGGCCAAGATGAGCAATCCTCCCTCCTGCAAAATGCGCGCTCCGGCGCTCATTCCTTTGACGCCTTGGTAGAGATTCATGTCCAGCGGATACCCGCTGTTGGTCGTCACGACGATATCGAAAGGGGATTTGACCCGCTGCATCGCCGACCGCCGCACAAAATCCGTTCCTCTTTTGTGGGCGGCGAGAAGATCGCCTGCGAACACGCCGGTGATTTGCCTTGCATGATTCAAGGTGACATTCAGGAGAAAACTTCGCCCCGCGCGCAAGGCGATGTCCCGCAGTTCCTCCCAAAGTGGGTTGCCATCGGTGACTCCGAATGCAGCTCGAGGATCTCCGATATGATGCACTCCGTGGTTGCTCATGACCGTCTCCAGGCCGGCCACTCCCGGCATGATTCCTTTCGGACCTCCGCTGAAGCCGGCGAAAAAGTGGGGTTCGATGAAGCCGGTGACGATCCGCACATCGGCTTCCACGGCATGGCGGTTGATCATCGCCGACACTCCCGTTCGCGTCACTCCCAACTGGCGCAAAGCCTCGGGATTCTCGGGTTCGTGGTTGACGACGCGATAGTTCGCGACGACCTCTGGCGTGAGCATCTTCTCCAATTCCGTGCGGGTGTTCGGGCGGTGGGTGCCGAGTTGATTCAAGAGCGTGATGTTCTCCCGGGGAGTCTTGGAAAGGTGCTCCAACAGCCATGGGATGATCCGGTCATTCGGGGTGGCTCGCGTGATGTCAGTGAAGAGAATGCAGACTCGTGACTTGGGAGTGATCCAATCCAGGAGGGGGGGAGCCGACACGGGATGGTTCAACGCTGCCACAACAGCGCCGCGTTCGTCTTCTAATCCCGGTTGATTGGACGGCTCGATCACTGTTGTGCGTTCCTCCGGGAATTCGATCCCCAGATGACGTTCTCCGTAAGCGAGTTTGACGATCATGGGGTGACCTTAATG
The DNA here is from genome assembly GCA_005805305.1 of Verrucomicrobiales bacterium. Classification (GTDB taxonomy): domain Bacteria; phylum Verrucomicrobiota; class Verrucomicrobiia; order Limisphaerales; family F1-80-MAGS106; genus F1-80-MAGS106. The sequence continues at coordinate 10,991 of SYMW01000189.1, read as the reverse complement.
GGCCTGGGCGCCCTGCGCCAGTCGGAAGCGCGAACTTTTAAGATGCACGACCACCCCCTTGGGATTGCCTTCCGTGAGATCGTAGAAATGATCCTTAAAACGGCAGTTGAACATCGTGAAGATTTCAAAAGCCTGGGTAACCGTCTCCGCATTGAATTCCAGGAGTGCGTGCTGGCTGTGTCGATGCCGCCCAGGCCACGTGGCAAAGGGTGATGAGGATCGGGAGGGGGGTAACTTTAGTGAGCACGTGGGGCCGTATTCGGGAAGAGGTTCAATCGTCGATATCTCATTCAAATGTGGTCAATGTGAATCGCGATTTTGCCGCCAGATTCCGAATGTCATGGTCTTCAAGGATTAGGGTTCGTTTCGCCTCGATTGCCAAGACCTGTATGCCACAGGCGACGCACGTCTCAATCGTGGTGGGGCCGACGCAGGGAATGTCGAACCGCATATCGTGCCCCAGTTTGGCGACTTTCACGGCGACCGCCTCCTTACTTTTTCCAGCGAGCTCGCCTCCTCTTCGCAGACAGGCGTCGGTTCCTTCAAAGCCCTCGACGGCCATGACTGTGCCTGCCTTAACGACGACAGTTTGTCCAATCTCCAGCCTCGATATTTCCCGGGCAATGCGGGCTCCAAACCGCACATCGGAGATTTGGTCGGTGTTCAGGTTCGGCCCAATGAGAAAGCCCGCGGCTGGCATGAGGGATTCCAGCCATGGGATTGGGGAGATCAATTCGATGCCGTCATCCAGAAGTTCATCGGCAATGGCTCCAAACAAGCTGTGCGCGTTCTTCTCTTTGATCTTGAACAGAAGCTTCATGGCGCGCAAGTCGGGCCGCAAATCAAAGAGGTTTTTCGGAGCGATCTGCCCCGCCATCACGCAATGCTTGACGTTCCACGCATGGAAGGCGTCGATGAGGGCCGAAAGCCTGCCGACCTTCAGCCATTTGATATCATCCACCAACGATGAGAGCGCGGGATCCGTTTCGTTCTCGAACGCCACTGCCACGATTCGTGGAATGCCTTTGGCGCGAGCCTCGCGAGCCAAAATTATTGGCAGGGAGCGATTTCCGGCTATCAAGCCTAATGTTTGGATACATGCCGCCATAAGTCGTGCGACGAGAATAGGAGACACCTCGTTTCAATCAATGTTTTCTGGAAAGTCGTGGCGGCAGCCCGTATCGTCTTGAAATGAAGTTCAATCTTTTTCATGGAACACCGAGTCGGAAAGCGACTCCCATATGACGCCCGATCCGCTCAGGAACTCTGAATGCGGGGTTGATTCCCGCAGTGGCGGTTCGAATCCTGGAGGGTCAGATGGATTCGATTTAGGCATTCTTGAGGAGTTAAGAGAACTGGCAGGGCCGGACAACCCGGATCCTTTGCGTGAGGTGCTCGGTCTATTTTTGAGCGATTCACCGGTTCGTTACCGAGGCCTCGTCGAAGCATGGAAATCCCGCGATGTCAAGCAGATGCACGCGTGCGCTCACGCTCTAAAAGGAAGTGCTGCAAATTTGGGAGCCAGCCGGTTAATGAACCTTCTGGCGGATTTAGATCGGGATCTCAAGCATGGAGCGCTCGACAACGCGACCCCCCTGATGGCCCTTATTGAAGTGGAATTCCGGGAGGCGATGAGATTTCTTGAAGAGTATCTTCGTCAACATTGCGAGAAATAGCCCCCTTCGAACCCCGTCATCCTGGTATTTGGATTCTTCTGATCCAAATTTAACCTTTCAATACCAGATAATTAAGCCCTAAAACCGGGGTTCCTCGCTGTTTTCGTTGGAATAAAGGCTATATGCCCAGGAAAACGTCACTCCGGGAACCCTCGATTGCGAGGGTGAGAGTCCTCTCGAACCTCGAAATTAATTCTGAAGGGAAAGCTCTGAGACAATTTTAAGGTTAGGTGTTACCAAGGACGGCACCTTCTAGGAAGGTTCGCTTTTTCGTCGTGTCACAACTCCAGTTCAGTCCCGGCCACTGAATCCCCGTGTTGCTGAATAAATCACACTATGGCACTGGTGAGCCATAATGACTCTATTACAAGTTCGCATCGATTTTCTTTTTGGTTGATATGTAGTTACGTATGTAGTTTATGATACGATATTTACACGATTGATATGAGTCATTGTGGCTCTTGGAACAAAACATGTTGTAAAGAAATTATGAGTGCGGCTTCACATGAGTCGATGACAGAGCTAAGTGGTTCTAGGGTCGATGGTTGAAGACCGGCCAAAAAACCTAAAGAGAAAGAGAACAACATGACAAACTTGACACATTGGAGTCCATTTCGGGAAATGGAAGATCTGCAGAACCGATTCAGCTCAATCTTTGGGCGATCACTTGGAGCGCGACGTCAAGATGGCGATGCGACGGGAGCGACGATAGCTGATTGGACGCCGCTGGTTGACATCTCAGAAGACGAAAAGGAGTTCGTCATCAAGGCGGAACTGCCCGAACTGCGTCGAGAGGATGTTTCGGTGAAGGTGGAGGATGGAATTCTCACCTTGTCTGGCGAGCGGAAGTTGGAGCAGGAAGAGAAAGGGAAGAAATTCCATCGGGTGGAGAGAGTCTACGGAAGTTTTTCGAGAAGCTTCCAACTGCCTGAAGACACCAACCCTGAGAAGGTGAGCGCCGAGTTCAAGGATGGGATCCTTCAGGTTCATCTGGTGAAGAACGAAAAGGCGCAGAAGAAAACGATTCAGGTAAAGGTCGAATAATTCGTCCTTCGATTCTTAACGGCACGCTTTGCGAAGCGTGCCGTTTTTATTTTTCAGCCGGTTTGACATGCTTCATCTTCCGGGGTTGGGGAGGGCGCCAATCGTCGAGATCCAATAACGGAAAGATCTCCTGTTCTGTAAACTGAGGGCCGACGGCGGAAAGCGGGGTCTCGATCCAATCGGCTATGGAATGAAACCGGTTGAGATGCTCGAGAAATCGTCTGCTTGCATATTGGTTCTCGGAGGCGGGGCGAATCATGAAGGCCCAGTCACTGGACTGGGCGAGAAGCAATTGGGCGGCGGCTCGGCGGAAGGCCTCGGCGACGGAGCTATTGGGAGAGCGATGCTTTGCAAGCAGCGCGGCGAATCGGTCTTCGGCCTGCCGCATCCTAGGGTACATCCAAGCGTTCCTCTTGTTCAGCCACACTTCCCAATAACCTCCTTCGCCCCAGCTTGAGGTCGTGGGTTGTCTTTTGGCTTCGGAGTCGCGGCGGATAACTGAATTTTCCAAGTGATCTGAAGGTGTCAGGAGCTTGAGACGGGATTTCAAACTGCTGGCTTGGCGCGCCACGAGATCCAGGAATCGCGGCCCTTCATGCCACCAATGTCCGAATAATTCCGCATCGAAAGGGGCAATCAGAATTGGGGCTGCCGTGGCTGAACCGTTCCGGTCTGTCAGCCGGAGGTGCATGAGCCTTGATGCTACGAAATGGGATGCATGTGTGGCGGCCATGGATTGGGCAATGCCGGGGTCATAAGGTCCTTTTTCCACGCTTGGTCCAGTGATTCTGTGGTATTTAAGACCCGTGAATCCGCGATGACCGGGACAAGGCAGATAGGGCTCGATGTAGTTTTGTTCGAGATCAAAGCCGACATCTCGGTAGAAGTCTCGATAGTTGGGATCGCCGGGATAGCCACATTCCCGGCTCCAAACTTGAGCTGAAGACTGCGGATCGCGGGTGAACACGGCCAGGCCACTGGGAGTGAAAACAGGGTGATCGAACTCGCCTCGTGAGGTGGCGTGAGATTGTTGGATCGAATGAGTGTCCACAATCACCCAATCGATCCCTTCACCGCGCAGAGTTTCGTCAAGCCGCGGTGAGTAAGCGCATTCTGGCAGCCAAAATCCTTTAGGTGATCTGCCGGCCCACTTTCTATGAGCTCGCAGCGCGGTGCGTATTTGCCCCTCGATGGAGCCCGAATTTGGGCTCAGCAGCGGGAGCACCGCATGCGTGGCTGCGGTCGTAATCAGTTCTACCGTTCCCGATTCTTGGTGGGACGCGAATGATTCCAGGAATGCGCCTCGGTAATTGTTGAAGTCCTCTTTAGCCGCCGAGTAGAATTCGTAGTAATACTGGGCCAGGGGGTGGAATTCGGGCATCCAAGCGGTTCGGTGCAGCTCCTTCTCCGCCAATTCTAATCTGGACTCGATATAGTCTCCCGTTTTCGACATAAGCATGCGATCGGAGAGCATCGCTGCTAGAGTGGGCGAGATGGAGAGAGTCAATCGTGCGGGTACCTTGTCTTGCTCCCAGCCTTTGAGGAGTCCCAATAAGGGAAGATACACATCGGTGACGGCTTGGAAGAGCCAGGATTCTTCCAGAAATCTGGGATGTTCGGGGTGGCGCACAAATGGTAAATGCGCGTGGAGAACCACAGCCAGACCCCCCTGCGTGCCGGCTTGGATGTGCTGCTTCATCCGCGCCCTGGGATGGCAGACAGGCTCCGCATCGAATGGCCACGGTCATTGTCGATCCCCGCTTGAGGGGGCGTTGCCGGGTTTTCGGTTTCGAGCATCTCGATCAGAGATCAGGATTAGCCGGGCGGTCGCAGGGCTGTGTCTTGAGGATGTGTGCCGACTTCGCCATCCTTGGCGGTGGCCCTCGAGAAGTGGAGATGCACCAGCCGTTCCTCAGATCGATCGGCCGCGGTGGCGCTGGCATCCATTCCATAGGCGCCGTCGGGAAGAGCGTAGCGCACCGAAAAAGATCCGTCCCTCGACAGTTTGATCGGGCGTCCGGCAATCTTCACTTCCGCCCCGGGTTCGGTGGCGCCGTAAACCACGATTTCGACATTCACGTTGAACCAGAACTCTTTCCCCGACTTATCACCCTGAAACTGTCCCGCTCCTAATTCCGCCCCTGGCTTTGGAGATGTGGGAAGCATTTTTCGATGTCGCGACGGCAAGAGAGATTTCGGAGCTTGCTTCGGTGCGGGGAGCGGTTTCAAGAACTCCATTGAGCTCGGCCTCGACCAGTCCTTTGCTGAAAGGCCGAGTTCTTTCAGCATGGACGCATGATCCGGAGGCCAAGGCAGCTCAGCCAGCATGACAATTTCTTCGGTGCGAAGCTGTCCCGTGAGGTGCAAATGCTGCACGACTTCCACGAGGGGTATCTGCTTCTCGACAGCGGATCGCAGAAGGTAAAGAATATCGCCGAACCGGGCATCCTCAGCAACCAAGGGAGCGATGTCTGGTTTTGGGACTGCCGCGGGTTCCGAGATCAACAGAGAAATCCATACTCGGCGTTCATCATCGGCGTAGCCGCCTAGTTCGGCTTTGTAGACCGATTCGGCTCGGGGGATTGGGACGAAAACGCCTTGCGTTCCTGTTGGGAACTCCAATTCCTGAGACGGCTGACTGGTGGCATCGGATTCGTGATCTGGGTGAATGCGGATATAGAGCCGGTTGCCAATTGCTTCGCGGCGGGCCTGCTCCAGGGCAGAGCCTGCCATGTCGCAGTAAACAAATAGTGTTTCAGGGTTTTGCGCCACGAGCATGAGTTTGCCTGAAAGCCTCGTTGGTTCAAACGGGGTGGGGGCTGGATCGACAAGCACGATTTCGGTTGCCGGTTCAATGGTGTCCAGGGGTTTGGACTCGGGCTTGGTTTCGGGTTCTATCTCAGCGGCAGTTTCTGCTGTCGAGGCCGACGGCACTGGAGGCACCGGTCGTGGAAGGATCTTCGGCGGGGTTGGGGGGTCCGCTTCGAAGAGGATCGCCGGGAGCGCCGGCTTTTTCATGGTTACTTTCGGTTGACTCCCAGGCACCATTTTCGGAGGAGGACTTTTTGGAGCGGATTCAGCTCGTTTTGCGGGAAGAATCTTGGAGGACGCCGTAGCCGAACTCGGATTTTCCTCCTTGATCGTGGTCAGATCCGGGGGTTGCGCCTTGGTGGTTTCGCCTCGAGTTCGTCCCAGTTTCTCGGAGGCCGCCTTCTTGGCAGTTGGGTCAACTTTGGAGGAAGACTGTTTTGGCGCGATGGGGTCGGATTTCCGAGCGGCCACCTTGGGGAGGGAATCCGGTTTCACCGGTTTAGCTTCCTTTTTGGGGGCACTTTTGCCCTGGCTTTTCAACGTGCCGGCAGGGTCCTTTTTTGCAGCTTTGGCGGCCACTTTCGCGGTCTGAGGCTTGGATTTGGCGGCCACGGTTTTAAGCGAAGTCTTCGGCTTGTCCTTTGCTGTTTTCGCGGGTCGAGAATTGGATTTAGACTGGGTAGATTTCATGATGACCTTCACTCCCTGTGGTTTGAGGAGCGCCATTCCTGCGCCGCAGAATGAAGCCATGCGTGGTGTGAATCAACGCAAAACAGAACGCATGGCACGTTGCGGCACGGGCTCAAGAGGATGTTTGCCGCCAATCTGCTGGATCGTCCTAGATCATCCTGGAGCCACCGAAGCTCTCTTCCACAAAGATGAACCACGACACTGTTTGCCCCCGGGTGAACTGAAGCTGGCCTTCTCCTTGCGGCGGATGAAGTTCCTGGGGCGAGGAAAAGGATTATTTTAGTGTTGCGTTCTCAACCCGTTGACGATCAATATGGAGGCCGTCACAGGTCTAACCGCCTGTTTGCTTTAGGATTTCTTAATTTTCTAAACGGCGGTTCTCCCTAACTCAAGTTCGCAAGCAGTCTCATGGCTGTTATTTGTGGACAAAGGTTTGTTAGGCATTTTTACGGTCAATTTATGAGCAACGCAGCAACGCCGGAGTATGGCACCGGCTTTTTGGAGATCTCCGAGAAGGGATTTGGATTCTTGCGGTCGGCGGAGAATCATTTTCAACCAAAGCCCTCCGATATTTTTGTCACGCCGGACACGATCAAGAAGAATTTCCTGCGCGAGGGATGTCGCGTTGGAGGTAATTTGCAGCCCCCACATCGAGGCAGCAGCCCCCAGCTTAAAGAGGTGGACAAGGTGAACGGGATGCCTTTCGTGGAATATACGAAAGCGATGCGTTTCGAGAACTTGACGACTATTGATCCGCTCGTGAAGTTCAATCTTGAGACCACCCCGGATGTGCTTGAGACTCGCATTATCGACTTGGTCACTCCTATTGGGAAAGGCACAAGGGGGCTGATTGTGGCTCCTCCACGGACTGGCAAAACCACTATTTTGAAGCAGATCGCCAACGCTGTCACAACCAATCATCCCGATGTGGACGTCATGGTTCTCCTCATCGATGAGCGACCCGAAGAAGTCACTGATTTCCAGCGGTCGGTGAAAGCGGAAGTGGTGGCTTCCTCCAACGATCAGGACTTGGAAACCCATGTCCGGCTATCGCGGTTCATGATCGAGCGATGCCGGCGGAGCGTGGAAGCCGGCAAGGATGTCCTCGTCCTGTTGGATTCAATCACGCGGGTGGCCAGGGCTTACAACAGTGTGCATGGCGGGAGTGGACGCACCATGACTGGCGGCGTCGACGCTCGAGCATTGGAAATTCCGCGCAAGATGTTCGCCTCCGCGCGCAAGATCGAGGAAGGCGGGTCCCTGACCATTATTGCGACGGCACTGGTAGACACAGGATCGCGAATGGACGAGCTTATTTTTCAAGAGTTCAAGGGAACAGGCAACATGGAGTTGATCCTTGATCGGAAGCTCGCGGAGCGCCGGTTGTTTCCAGCCATTGACATCCCCAAGAGCGGGACTCGCAAAGAGGAGAAACTGTTTGCTGGCAAGAATATTGAAGCCATCCGAAAGCTGCGCCGGATGATGGTGGATTTGAATCCAGTGGAAGCGATGGAAACCCTGATTTCCGCCCTTAAGAAGAATAAGACGAACGACGAGTTGCTGGCGAAATTGGTGTAGGCACGCGGCCCTGTTGTTGAAGGGGAGCGGGCCATGGCGCGTTTGAAGAGGCTTCAGGATCCGTCTTATGGGTCGACAGGCACTCATTCCCGGCCTCCCTTGGAGCGCATGCTTCAGATCCATGAAGCCATCCAATCGGGTTCCTTCCCCAATGCCTCCCGTTTAGCCGCCAAACTGGAGGTTTCGAGAAAGTCCATCCAAAGAGACCTGGATTTCATGCGGGATCGGTTGGGATTGCCGATCGCGTACGATGCCTCTAGGTTCGGTTATGCTTACACCGAATCCGTGACTTCATTCCCAAGTCTCAAGGTCACCGAGGGAGAACTGTTCGCCTTGCTAGCCGCGGAAAAATCCCTCCAACAATATCGGGGCACTCCCTTTGAGAAAGCGTTGGTGAGCGCTTTTAAGAAAATTTCCCAGTCCCTGCCCGACACCGTCTCCATCAATTGGGCCGATTGGGATGCCACGCTGTCTTTTCGTACGACCGCAGAGCCGCTCTTGGATCTGGAGATCCTTGATTTGCTGGCCAGGGCGGCCGCTCGGCGACAACAACTCTTGCTGGCCTATCGCAAGCCTGGAAGAAAGCATCCTGAAGATCGAGTGGTCGATCCCTACCATTTGGCGAATGTGAACGGGGAATGGTTTCTATTCGCTTACTGCCATCTACGGCGGGGCATCCGCACGTTTGCTCCGGCCAGGATTCGTTCAGTCAAGTTGACAGGAGAAGTCTTTCCCCGGCCACAGGATTTTTCGATCGAGAAAGAGCTCGAGCACAGCTTCGGGGTGCTGAGCGGTAACGTCGAGTATTTGGTGCGGATCCAATTTTCCGAGGCGGTGTCGGACTACATTCGCGAAAAACGCTGGCATCCCTCTCAAAAGCTGACGGAGTTAAAGGATGGCGGGTTGGAACTTCGACTCAAACTGTCCAGTCTCGTGGAGGTGCAGCGCTGGGTGTTGGGCTGGGGCGGCAGTGCCATTCCGTTGTCGCCGCCAGAGCTTGTGGATGGCGTGCGCGCTGCCGCGAAGAAATTATTGGATGCGAAGTGAGCCGCGCTATTGGCCGTCGTTCCTCACCGTGGTCCGTTCAGAGAGCCAGATCATATCTTGATTGTTCGCTGAAGCGACATTCAAGCCCATGGATCCCGTGTTGGTGACCCTGGCCTTGGTTCTGGCATCCACCCATTTGCGAATTTCCGCATGACCATCGGCGAAGGAGATCCCCGCCGCCCCGTTATGATAGCTCGCCGGAAAATCAATGATCCGGGCCGTTGCCGGAGATTCCACCATCATATTGGCGAATCCTCCCGCGTTAATGCTGTCCGGATGCTCGTCCAGCAGCACATAGACTTTCGTGGCGCCGGCCGCTTGAAGATCGCCTTCCTTGACAAACGCTTTGTAACGCTTTTGACCCTCGTTGTAGCTTGAAGGTTGAAGCCAGCCGCCTGGTCCGCCGATTGCCTGGCTCATCCCCATGCTTCGAACTCGAGGGTGAACCTTCCCGGCGATTTTGACGCTGCTCCGATCGGCGGGGCATTTGTAGACCGCAGCCGAGGGCACGTAGGGCGCCAGGGCGGCTTTTCTCGGATCAACCAGCTGGGATATGTTCGTGTTGTCCGTGGTGGCGGGATTGAAGTCGAGCCACCCTTGCACCCACGCATAGAGTTCAGTGCCGCTGTTGCCGGGCTTTACCATGAAACCAGAGTTGTCATCGGGGTACATGTTCACGCCGAGTTGAATCTGTTTCAAATTGCTTAAGCAGGAGATGCCCTGGCCTTTTGCTTTGGCTTTGGCCAACGATGGCAAGAGCATGCCCGCAAGGATCGCTATAATGGCAATGACGACGAGCAATTCAATGAGGGTGAACGCCCGCGTTGTCTGCGGGCGCCGTACAGTTGAGTGGTCCGCTTTTTTCGTGATTCGTGGATTCATGATGTGCGCGGTTGGATTTGCGGGAAGCGGCGTGTGATCATTCGGGCACTTTCTTAGTCCCATGGGTCCGTGCCGTTGTCCATTGTGGAAGTGCGTTGTGCCAGCCACCAAATATCCCGGTTATTGGCGATCCGTCCGTTGTGGATTTTCGACAAATCGGTGGTTTTATTCCCCAAGCCGCTAGGGCCTTTGGACGTATGCTCGAGCCATTTGCGGATCTCCGCATGCCCGTCCATAAACGAATAGGCGCCTGCGTTGTTATGAAAGCCGGCGGGGTAATCCACCCATCCTTGAGTTTTGGTGTCCGCAAAATTGTTCGGCATTCGAACCCCGAAGCCTCCGTCGTTGATGCTCGCCGGGTGTTCATCCGTGAAGACCCAAATTTGAGACGATTTGAGGACATCGCTTTCGCGGGCGAATACTTTCCATTTCCCTCCCGGATTGGAGGCAGACCCGCCCACCATGCCTGAGTCGAGCCAGTAGCCAAAAGTGGGAGTTTTGCCATCGGTCCAGGTTCCCACAGCCTGACTGGCTGCGACGCTGCGAATGCGCCGCACAGCGCCCACAGTTGGCCGCTTAACCGTAGTCCAGTCGCCAGGGCATTGATAGATGCCAACATCTTTAGTGTAGGGGCCGAGAACGGCTCTCTTGGGATCGAGCAGGGTCTGTGGATCCCAATTGGCCGGGTTGCTTCCGTTGAAATCGACTGAATCTCGAACCCAGCCATCGCCGCCGTAGGTGTTCGGGAAGAATGTCCCAGCGTTATCGTCGGCGTAGAGCTGAAAGGCAAGCTGGAGTTGTTTCATGTTGCTGAGGCACTTGATGCCTTGAGCTTTGGTTTTGGCTTTCGCCAAGGCTGGCAGGAGCATCCCCGCCAAGATGGCGATGATGGCAATCACGACGAGCAACTCAATGAGCGTAAAAGCTCGGCGTCCGGTCGAAGGCGTTTTCATGAATGGTGCGAATTCAATGGTTGGATAGGTTCGACGATACACCTCTTTGGTGGCAAAGCAACGAGCTTGCATAGACTTGGGCGGTGCGTTTGAAAGCACAGAGGCAGGCCAACTCATGAGTCACCAACATGACCCTTATAAACTTTTCCTCGAACAAAGCAGCCCAGAGCTTCCGTATCGAGTGGATGTCGAGTGTCTCTGTTCGTTTTCGATTCTTTTGGCAAAGGTGAACAGGGCAGCGATTCCGCAACCTCCACTGGAAAAGGACTGATTCCCTAATGTTTGCAAGGGGTTGAGCATTTTCGCGTTT
>SYMW01000188.1 GCA_005805305.1 Verrucomicrobiales bacterium | reverse complement strand
TCACCAAGTCAGCCACCGCGAGGCACGCCTTTCGTCCCGCTGGCAATGGTTCTCGGGCGACAAGCTCCGCGACCCAGTCGCTGGGCACGAGGCTCAGAAAGCTTTGCTTGAATCCGGTGGGCGAGGGACATAATGTCGGTAGCATCCCAAGCGTAGTAAAGGGCGGTACCGAAAAGTACAAGTCATAAGTTGTTTATTATTAACTACTTACAATTTACGCCATGCCGCGCCCCCTATTTCTTAACGGCATTGTCGCTAAGGTCAAGGAACCGATCAACAACAAGACAATCATCGTTGCGGCAGGAATTAATTCGCAGGGGACACAAGCAGCAGCCAATCTCCTCACGACCCAGATCGAACTTCTGTGTAGTTTTCTCGATGATAAAGCGAAGTTCCCCGGCGGTTTCCCCGAGACTTTCGAAAAATTCGAGGCGTTGTCGACAAGCTTCGGCAACTTTTGAATCCGCGCTACCGCTTGAAAAATGCCGAACGAATGATGCCGACAAACGGCGAAGCAACCAGCACGCTGCGGAACAAGCCCTTTCACCGACCCCTATTTTCGCTTCCTCCAAGAAAGCCCAAGAACCGCCAGAGCGCTCAGTCCGGCGAGGTAAGTTGAAGGCTCGGGAACCGGACTCGTGCTGATCAAGTCAAACACGACCCCGTTTTCAAGCGAATCGACGATTTGCTGACCCGTCCAGGGCCCTGTGACGGGGGTTAGATAATTCGAAACGCTCGGCAGAAGTTGGTTCGCGGAGTCGCGGATCCTTACTTGCCAGAAACCTGGAACATCACCGTAGATGGTGAGAGTGGAAGTGTTCGCTCCCCACGCAACAGGAGGAGAACTATCAAGGGGGATTGTTTGTCCATTTGCGGCAAGGGGGAAGGTGTGGCCAACGGGGTAAGTTGACGGGTTGAATTGCTGCAGTGGATCGAGAATTAGGGAGATGGTGCCGGTGCCTTCAGTCCACAGCCCTTGAAACGTGTATTGCATCAGTGAAGCGTTGGCGGAGGAGGCAAATGTCAATGCCAGCAACAGCACCACCATGCGGTGGGCGCGACGAATTTTCGTCAGGACGTACGCAACGAAGCTTCCGAGCCATTTAAGGCGATTGTCCAGTAGAGCAATTAGGGAATCCACGGAAAACGGTGAGACCCGGAGCGGTGTCAAGGGTAGGGCGCTTGTGTGCGTATTCATAACTTCATGGGGTTGCAATATTTCGGTTTAAGTGAGCCGGCGCTGGTGGCATCCTGATCGGCGTCCGGATCTCAAACGCACAGGAACGCGGTCGGCATACTCTCCTAAAAGACGGAACTCGGCCGATCCTTTCAAAAAAAGTTGCTGGGAATTTATATGAGTTCAGCTTGGCTCTTGCCCGGCGCCTCCGCGTGGGCCTTCCTCTCGCCGCCCGACAGGTTCTGGTGGACAAGTCGGGCACGCTCCTCCACCAGACCCGGAGAAAAGGGATGGGGAGAGTTGGTGCCTTCAGCCTTCCCGGGATGCCGGCCGTCGCCAGGTGCAGGCACACTGATCTCGATCGGCGGTCGTAAGGTCCAATGGGAACGGAGTGTTGCCCAAAGGAACGAAACAGGACGAAAGAAGAGTGCCGGATTGTTGGTTTGAATTCTTTCGCACTGTTTCTCCTCTTTCGGGCAAGGCGCACGTCCTGGAGAACTTTGGAGCCGTCAAATTGGAAATCGAACGGTGTTGCTGATGAGTTATTGAAAGATCGGAGTCTTTTCGATCTTTATTTGATTATGGCAGCGAAATCAACGGGCGCCGGTTCTGGTTTCCCTACGACACGAAACAGTTTGGTGGGCGGTCTTGGGGATTGGGATGATGCGGACAAGTGGGGAGAATTCGGAAAGCTTTATTCGCCCATCATTCTGGCGATCGCGCGAAAAGCGGGGCTGAGGGAGGCGGATGCCGAGGAAGTTCTCCAGGCAGTGTTGCTGAAGGCTGCCTTCAACATGCGGGATGAAAGCAGGCGGTACCATCCCGAAGGAGGTCGTTTCCGAGGCTGGCTGCTGAACCTCGTCCGCTGGAAAATCGGCGAGCAATTCGCAAAGAGCAACCGACGGGATCGTGACCGAAGCGGGGGCGGGGAAGACGTCTTGAATCAGTTGCCCGATGAAGCAGCGGTTCTGCCGGACGAGGAGGTGGAGCGGCGGTGGCGGGAGTTGCTTTTCGAAGCCGCCATCGACAACGTCAAACGGAAGGTGTCCCTGAAGCAGTTTCAAATCTTCCAGATGTACGTCCTCAACGAAATGAGCGCCAAAGAGGTTTGCGATCAGTTGAACGTGAGCCGGATGCAAGTCTACCTGGCCAAAAACCGGGTCAGCCATTTGGTTCAGAAAGAAACCCGACGTCTGGTGGAAAGAACCGATGCGGCGGAGCACCAAGTTGACTGTCGCGGCTTTGGCGGTCGTTAGAATCTAGAGGTTGGTTGCGCCCTTGCGTCCAAGGCCTTTGGTTCCTAAGCTTTTGGCATGCCAGAGGAGAACGGAGATTCGCGGAGCGGGCAGGAGTTGGGTCCGGTTCGAGGCGGCGGTTCCGTTGTTGCGCCACTCATCCCCGATCATGAACTGATTCGAAAATTCGACGGCGGCGCTTACGGCGAGGTGTGGCTGGCAAAGAGTGTCACGGGGGTTTTTCGGGCGGTGAAGGTGGTGAGGCGTTCCGGACTCGATGGGGAACGCCCTTATCATCGGGAATTCAATGGGATCAGGAATTTCGAGCCGCTCTCGCGAACCGGAGAATCGTTGGTGGCCGTGCTGCATGTCGGGATCAACGAGACACAGGGCTATTTTTACTATGTGATGGAACTCGCCGACGACGCGCGCTCGTTGGGAGGATTCGCCGCCGAAGTTCCGGCCCCGACGTTCGAGTTCGACGCGGCGACTTACAAATCCAGTACTTTGGCGGCGTTGTTGGCCGAGCAACACCGATTGCCTTTCGGAGCGTGCCTCGATCTGGGGCTGGCCATTGGGTCAGGATTGTTGCGCCTTCATTCGAACGGGGAAGTACTGGTTCATCGGGATATTTCTCCCAGAAACATCCTGTTCGTGGACCGCAAACCGCGATTGGGGGATCCCGGAACGATGGTTGCCTCGTTGTACGCGAAGTCATTGGTGGGGACACCGGGCTTTATCCCCCCTGAAGGCCCGGGGACGACGCGCGGTGACATCTACAGTGCTGGGAAAGTTTTGTATGTCGCCAGCACTGGACTTGAAGCCAGCCGCTGTCCCGAGCTCCCGCTGTCATTGAAGGGTACGCCCGCTTGGGAAGGGATCATTGAACTGAATCAGGTCGTCCAGCGCGCTTGCGCCATCAAGCCCGACGAACGGTATCGCTCGGTGACGGAGATGCTCAACGACTTGGGGACATTGCAGCAGGGGCGTTCGTTGAGGCTTGAAGCACGGACGAGGCAACGCGAAAGGCGATTCAGAATCTCGATCGCGGCGTTGCTCGCGCTCAGCGTCGGCGCTCTGGCGTGGAATTGGGGCTATCGAAAGGTGGTTCAAAACCAACTTCAGGGCCAGCAGCGCCGGATCGAAGCAGGCGATCGCGAACTGGCTCTGGCCAGGAAACTCATCGAAACCGAACGAGGTGCTGCTTACCTTCGAGTCGACGAGGAATTTGCCAAGGGCAATGCCGCCATGGGAGTGGCACAATTGGCGGCCATCCTGCGTCAGGATCCGGCCAACGAGTTGGCCGCCATGCGATTGATGAGCGCGCTGACCGATCGCAATTTTCCAATGCCAATCTCGGCTCCCATGCGGCACGAAGGGGAGGTCTTCTGGGCTGAATTCAGCCCGGTCGGCGATCGCATCGTGACGGCATCAGCTGATGGCACGGCGCGCGTCTGGAATGCCATGTCGGGTGAACCGATCTCGCCTCCTTTGCCACATGCTGGCCATGTGCGATTCGCTTGTTTCAGCCCGGACGGGGCGAGAATCGCCACCGCTTCGTTCGATCACACGGCGCGCGTCTGGAATGCCGCCACCGGCGTGGCGGTGACTCCGCCGTTGAGGCACGCGGCCTGGGTCAACCGCGCGCGTTTCAGTCCGGATGGGCAATGGGTAGCCACCGTGTCCAGGGACGGCACGGCCTGCTTTTGGGACTCCACGACCGGAGAGCGGAAGGCCGAGCTTCGGATCGCGAAAGGAGAGGTGTACGACTGCCAATTCAGTCCGGATGGCAAGCGGGTGGTTGTTGGCGCTGAGGGTTCGCCAACCACCGTGTGGGAAGTCGGCACTTGGAAACCTGCTTTCGCGCCCATGGCGGACTCCAGAAACGCGGTCTCCGTGGTGTTCAGCCCGGATGGCGACCGGATCGCGACCGCGTCGGACGACGCGGTCGCCAGATTGTGGAACGCGCACACAGGCCAGCCAATCGGAGAACCGATGCAACATGGCGCACAAGTTCGAACGGTTGTGTTCAGCCCCGACGGAGGCAGAGTTGTGACCGCGTCTTGGGACGAAACTGCGCAGGTGTGGGAGGCGACGACAGGCAAGCCGATCACGCCGCCGATGAAACACGCCGATCAGGTTCGGGCGGCGGTGTTCAGTCCGGACGGACTGCGGGTGGCGACCGCGTCGTCCGATTTCACTGCCCGGGTCTGGGATGCCTGGACTGGGGCGCCGCTCATCGAAGCGATTCGTCACGGGAACAAGTTGCGCGGGGTTCAATTCAGCCGCGAAGGGGCGCGGCTTCTGACCATCTCGGCGGACAAGACGGCCAGAATGTGGGACATCAGGAACGGCGCCTCGATGGCCGGCCCTCCATCCAACCAATACCTGATCCAATCCCATGAATACACGAAGGATGGTCGGATTTCTGTCCGGGGCACTTTCACCTCTCAATACAAGGGCACAGTGCTTGAAGACGGCAGGGTGAACGGCGTGATCCAGTATCAGGAGAGGATCAACTCGACGCACGTTAGCGGCGATGGGAAATGGGTCGTCACGGCTTCGGACGACCGCACCGCCCAGGTCTGGGAGATCCGAAGCGCCAAGCCGGTGGGCAATCCGTTGCCGCATCCAGCCTACGTTCTCCAGGCGGAGTTCAGTCCGGACGCAACTAGGATTGTCACGGCTTCGAGAGACTCTGAGGCGAGGCTTTGGAGTCGAAGCACCGGCGAACTGCTGGGCGCGCCCATGCGGCATCAAGGGCCATTGCGCGACGTGGAGTTTAGTCCTGACGGCAGCCATGTCTTGACCGCATCCGATGACGGCGTCGCGCGGATCTGGAATGGAGTGAATGGGAACGCCATGACTGCTCCAATGCCGCATCCCGAGGCGGTGTTATTTGCTCAGTTTAGCCCGGACGGACGCAGAGTCGTCACCGCCTGCAAGGACTTCAGCGTGAGGATCTGGGACGCGCAAAATGGCCGTCCCGTCACGCCTGCACTCATGCAAGATGCCGAGATCGTGTTCGCCATGTTCAGTCCGGATGGGCGAATGATTGCCATAAGTTGCGAAGACAGGACTGTCCGGATTTGGGACGCGAGATCGGGGGAGTCTGTTTCTGGACCGATGCGACATCCACAGCCGATTACCCACTTGGCGATCAGTCCGGATGGTCTCCGAATGGCCACGGCTGTGAGACCGGGAACCGTGCGGTTCTGGGACGTCAAAACGGGCCTGCCATTAACCGAGCCACGCAATTTGAGCCAAGACGTTCATTGGCTAGAGTTCAGCAACGATGGTACGTCGTTGCTCGTGCTGGGGGACGCCGCGCGAGTGGAGTTGCAAGTTCCCACTCCTGGTCAACGACCTCCGTCCTGGCTGTCCACCCTGGCTGAGGAGTTCCTCGGAGGCCATTGGACCAGGGAGAATTCGTTCGTGCCGTCTTCTGGCGTTGGGTTGAGGGAGGTGCGGAAGCGGATCGGATCGTCCGCATCCCAGGGCTACTTCGAGTTGTGTGCCCGGTGGATGTTCGAGGATCGATCCACGAGAACGATCTCACCGATGGCAGTCGGATCCTCCACAGCCGCGCATCTGCGGTTGATCCTCGAAGGGGAAGTCGTGGGGAGTTTGCAGGATGTGCTCTGGGTATCGCCCACGAACGGGCCGGCTTTGGCGCGCCTGGCCCATCGATTCAGGGAGGCGAGTGAAAATGACGGCTCGAAACGCGCACAGGCTCTCACTCTCTTTGATCGCGCCGTGGACGTTGCGCATGCGGACAGCGAAACCATGTACCGCGTGCTCGACATAGCCAGTGTCGACAGCCTGGTTGCAGCCCATTTGAAGGGTTTCGAAAAGCCCCTGACAGTCCACTCCAATTCGATCAACTTATGGATCGCTCGTGGCTGCTTGCTTCAAAAGACCGGACTTCACACGTTGGCATCCAACGCGTTCGAGAAGTCGATCGAGTTGATGACAAAAGATGGTCGTGGGATGAAAGTGCTTGGGGGGGATCTCCTCATGGATCGAGCGGGAGTGCTGCGCTTGATGGGGAAACTCGAGCAAGCTCGCGAGGCATGTCGGGACCCAAACACATTCGCTTCACGAGACGATGTGGCGAATTCGTCCCAAATTGACCTTTCGAATCATTACAATGCTTCACTGCGGCACCGCTTGAACGACAGGCTTGTTCGTGGGGGTGGAAGCCTGCGAGCATTGGAAGGAGGCACTCGCACTCTGCAAGGCATACCTTACGATATCCGCGGACGAGTGTTGCTCGACAGTTCGCACGAATCCCAACAGGATCATTTGTATCCAGCAGTCGTAAAAGGGATCGGCATCGGCCGCGTGGCAAGCCAGTTCCATATACTGCACGGGGCGGAGGGTGCCGCCGAATCAGGCACCAAGGTCGGGCATTATCTGGTTCACTACATCGACGGCCAAACCGAGGAGATCCAGATTGTTTTCGGTGGCAACGTCTGGAATATGGAAGACCAACTCGAAAAGCCGCTCGGAGACTCGGAATTCGATATCGCTTGGGAATCAAGGCCATCAACGGGACCGCATGGGCGCCTCCTCCACGTGCTTTGGAAAAACCCGCGGCCCGGAATCGAGATTTCGCATCTCGATTTTGTTTCGAACATGAAGGAAGCCGCCCCGTTTTTGGTCGCCATAACGTTGGAGTAAAAAAATCCCCAGTCTTGCCTGTCGCGGTCAAGTCGATAGAATTTGGCAATGCCTGTCTCGGAGAAACCAAAAGTAAGCACACCCAATTCAATCATGCAGCTTATTCTGGCGCTCGGTCTCGCGCTGAGCTTCCCGGCTTCCTCGATCCAGGCCCAGGAGAGCGTGAAAGGAAGAAAATCGCTTGTCTTCCGAGGAGTTCAAACCCTCCTGGTAGTCGATCTTGCAGGCGGATCGATCGCCAACTTCCACTTCAATGATCTGCCCCTGAACCCACTCCAATGGGCCACGCCCGAGGAAGGGGATCCATCGATTCGGGGATTTGGCCACTTCCTGTGCCTGGACCGGTGGGGCCCTCCCTCCGACGCCGAGGGCGCCAACGGCATGCCGTATCATGGTGAGGCGGCGCGCGTCGAGTGGACCACGGTTTCGGAACCCGCGGCGGATGGCGATTTCATGCAGGCGGAGATGTCGGCCTCCCTACCCCTGGCGGGCCTTGCGATCCACCGCACCATTCGTTCCTCGCGGGAATTCGCGGTCTTTATGGTTCGCGAGCAGATCTCGAACAAGAACAAGCTGGGCCGAGTGCTCAACTGTGTTCAGCACCCCACCATTGGGCCTCCGTTTCTGGACGAGTCCACGATCGTCGATTGCAACGGCGTCAAAGGCTTCGCCCAAGGGAACGCCTCTGCCGCCACACCCGAGGAACCGTCATTCGAGTGGCCCAACGCGCTTAAACCGAATGGCCAGCGTGTGGATATGCGCCGGCTGGCGGATGACCCCGCACCCAACGTGGTGTCATACGCCATCGATGCCGCCCATGGCTGGGTGACGGCCGTGACCCCAGGCAAAGGGCTGCTCATCGGTTATGTCTGGAAAACCTCCGACTATCCTTGGGTCAGCCTCTGGCGCGATGTCCGCGAGGGCAGACCATCCGCTCGAGGCCTGGAGTTTGGATCCACAGGCCTGCACCAGCCTTTTCCCATCCTCACCAAAAAGGGCCGAATCTTTGGGCGGCCGTTGTTCGAGTTTCTCGACGCGAACCAATCCATGATCAAGTCTTACGCGGTGTTCTTGCTCAAAGTTCCGACCGATTTCGCGGGCGTCGGCAGCTTGGCGATTGAAAAGGATCGGATCAGCTTGAATGAATCCCCTGGCTCCAAAGGAAGAACATTCATCGTGGAGTCGCCTGGACTCTTACAACAGCTCAATTGAACCCGTGACTCGCGACCGACATTCAGGCTCCCGGGCGCCGGGCCATTGGATGCTCCGTTTCCTTGGAGCCCTTATCTTCGACATGCCGTCGACATGGTTCCTTGCACGGTGTCAAGCCCAGGCGTTGCTGCTGTCACTTTTGGCTCCTCAACTCATTCTAGCGCAAGCGCCGCCCGGAGTCGCTCCACGCCGAGGATTTGACCTCACCCTTTGGGCTCGAGAACCCATGGTGGCTGATCCTGTCGCGCTCGCTTTCGACGATCTTGGACGATTGTATGTCGCGGAAACGGCCCGGCGCAGCACCGTGGATATTGATATTCGAGCACATCCCGACTGGCTGGTGGACGATCTCGCCAACCAATCGGTCGATGATTTGCGCCGCTTCTTCCGATCGAAAATGGCGCCCGAGTTGAGCTCTCGAAACGCACGATGGCTGGCAGACTCCAACCGCGACGGCAACCACGATTGGAAGGATCTGATGTCCGTCAAGGAAAGGATTCGGCTGCTCGAGGATCCGAACGGAACGGGCAAGGCGACTCGTTCACGGCTCTTTTTTGAGGGATTCAATGAGGAAATCAATGGCGTGCTCGCGGGTGTGATGCCCTGGGGAGGAACTGTTTTGGCGACGGTGTACCCCGACCTTTGGAGGCTCCAGGACGCTGACAAGGACGGTATTGCTGAAAGCAAGGCATCCCTGTTCCGGGGTTTCGGAGTCCATGCGGCATTCGACGGCCACGATCTGCATGGCCTGACTATGGGTCCCGACGGCAAGATTTATTTCTCCCATGGCGACAACGGGTTCTCGGTGACGACCCTCGAAGGAAAACGGTTGCACCACCCGAACACCGGCGGCGTCCTCCGCATGAACCCCGATGGATCCGAACTTGAAGTATTCGCCACCGGACTCAGAAACGTCCAGGAAATCGCCTTCGACGATTTTGGGAACCTGTTCTCGGTTGATAACGACGGCGACCTGGAGGACGAGCGTGAACGGTTCGTTTATATCACAGAAGGCAGCGACTCCGGTTGGCGTTTGCACTGGCAGTTCCGCGACCCGGGTTGGGCGAAAGTGACGGGACAGCCTGTCTACAATCCCTGGACGGCCGATCGCATGTGGGTGCCTCATTTCCAGGGACAACCAGCCCATATCACGCCTCCATTGATGAATTACTCGGTCGGACCTTCAGGGTTTCAATACAATCCAGGCACGGCATTGAATCAAGATTACGCCGGACACTTCTTCCTCGCTCAATTCCCGGTCCGAAAAGTGACGGCGTTCAGGACATCCCCAAAAGGCGCCTCCTTCGAAATGATCGATGAACATATCTTCCTCTCCGGCATGATGGCGAGCGCGGTAAACTTCAGCCCGGACGGAGCGCTGTATGTCGCGGATTGGGATGGCATGTGGGCGCCGAACGGGAAGGGCGCGATTTGGAAACTGGACACACCGGCTTCGGCGGGATCCCCAATTCGCCGGCAAGTAAAAGAGCTGCTCGCCGAAGGAATGCGCGAACGCGATACCGGCGTCCTCTGCCAACTCTTGGGCCACCCGGACATGCGTGTGCGGCTGAGAGCTCAGTTCGAGCTGACTCGCCGAAAGGACGCGCGAACCCTGATCGCCTTGGCAAACTCCACTGCCTCTACTCGGTTCACCCGCCTTCACGCGCTCTGGGGACTCCGCCAGTTGAAAAGCCCTCTCCGCGTGGAGCAACTGCCGCTCGGAGATCCTGATGCGGAGCTCCGCGCCCAGGCCGCCAAAGTCGCGGGAGAGCTCCGAATGCGCCGCGCCACTCCGGAGTTGATCACCCGGCTCGCGGACTCGAACCTCAGAGTTCGCTTTCACGCGGCGCTCGCTCTCGGCAAGATCGGAGACAAATCGGCGCTCGATCCCTTGGTCACACTCCTGGCGGAGAATCGAAACGAAGACGCGTTTATCCGGCATGCGGGTGTCATGGGACTGCTTGGAATGGGCGACATCGAGCAGCTCTCTCAACTTCATTCCCACCCCTCGGTCTCGGTTCGCCTGGCGGCTGTCGTGGCGCTGAGGCGTCTCCGATCCAGCGCGGTCGGCCCGTTCCTCCGCGATGGAGATCCGCTGGTGCGGCGCGAGGCGGCGCGAGCGATTCACGATGACGACTCCATCCTGGAGCTGCTCCCAAGCTTGGCGGCTTTGCTCGACGAAGTGGCGCCCAACGAAAACGAGGGGGTCACGCGCCGTGCCATCGAAGCCAACCTGAGACTCGGCCGCGCGGAACATGCCGAGCGGCTTCTCCGGTGCGCATCGGATTCCGGGCGAAGCGAATCTGTGCGTGTCGAAGCCCTCGAGTCGCTGGCCTCGTGGAACCAAACGCCATACATTGATCGAGTCGAAGGCATGGTTCGCTTTCAAGCACCGCGTGCCAGCCCGCTTCCAGAACGGTTGATCAAGGAAAATGCGTTCAGCCTGCTGCGAGGTTCCGGGAAAGAAATGGCAGAAGCCTTGACGCGGGTCTTGCTCAAGAACCGCATCGAATTGAGCCCCGAACGTGTGATCGAGTGGATTCGCGCGACAGAACTCGGGCTCGTAGCGCGAACCCAGGCGCTGTCCTTGCTCGCCAGGCAAAGTCCTGAGCGCCTCCCCGGCGTTCTCACGCAAGTTCTCGATGCGCCCGAGGTCGAGCTCCGGGAGGCCGCCTGGAGTGTTCTCGCCCAAACCAGCCCCGAAGAATTCTTTGCCTCGGCAAAAACACGTTCCAAAACGACCTCCATTCAAGAACGGCGGACGATCCTTCGCCTGATGGCTCCTTCGAACTCACCCATCGCCATCGATTTTCTCGTGACTGCATGGCGCGCGTTCAAAACGGGTCAATTGCCTCCGGAACTCGCGCTCGATGTCGTGGAAGCGATGCGCGCAAGTCCGGATCTGGCTTTCAAATCCGCGGTGATCCAGCACGAGAGTTCGCTCAATCCCCAGGATTCCCTCGCGAAATACCGTCTCACCCTCTCGGGAGGAGATGCCCTCAAGGGGCGGGACATCTTTCGCACGCACGTGGGCGCCCAATGCGTGCGGTGCCACGAAGCGGGGGGAGAAGGGTTTCAAGCCGGCCCCCCCCTCGCCGGAATCGCCCTCCGGTCCAGTCCCGAATCCCTGCTCGAATCACTGGTCAACCCGAGCGCTCAGTTGGCGACAGGATTTGAAAACACGACGCTCTTCCTGAGAAACAACGAAACCATCGAGGGAGCAAAAATTCAGGAGACGGCCCAGGCCGTCACGATCAAACAGGCAAGCGGCGAAATCATCGCCGTTTCGCGCTCAACCATCGAAAGCGTCTCCAAAAGCACCATTTCCGCGATGCCCGCCATGGGAGAAATCTTGAATCGATTCGAAATCCGGGACTTGATCGCTTATCTGTTGACTCTGAAATAGCGCTTCCGATGCGTTGTCATCCGAGACCGCCCAGGTCACCCTCCTTTCCTCCGCGTCTTTTTCCCCTTGGCGTCCTCCACTTTCCGGAGAGCTTCCGCGACCCTGAATTCCACGATGCTGCGTATCAACTCGAGCGGCATGGGTTTTTCGAGAGGGAACTGAACCGAACCCTTCGCCCACTGATACTCGGAGAGGCGCTCTTTAAACGCTTCGATGGCGGAAGGGGTTGGATAGAACCCAACGTGGTTCTTGAAAGCCGCGAAATGCACGAGATTGCCGTGGAACACAAACGTCGGGATTCTGTATTTGATCACCTCCTCGGCGCCGGGGGCCGCCTGGCGAATGGTGCACCGGAGCTGATCCAGCACATCCCGAACATCTTCAGGAAAAGTGGCTATATACTCATCCACACTAGCTGGGAATCCGTTTGGCGTGTCCATAGGGCATCTCGGCAAATATATAACAATTCAACTCAAGGGAGAGCTGCGCTGCCCCGCAGGCCGGATGGCACAGCGTGGCCGGTCATTTCGCAGCCTCTCGTTTTTCTCACGATTCAATGGCGATTGAAAACTGGGTCAATTCAATTTGACTGAACACTATCACGGCAACGGGGCCCTACCGAGTATTGCCCAGTCACGGCTGATACGAAGCCACGGCAGCACAGCCCGGCCGATGCAGTACCCAAGGAGCATCTCCCCGTCAAGGTGTCTTGGAGATGGGGTCGGAGTTCGTTCCGGGCCGGGACCGGAACGTGCCGGATCCATCGTGAGGGCGATTTCTAGGCCGGGTCAATCGGTCGAATTCCCGCTGCTGCCAGGGTTGAAGTTCCGACCGGATTCGACCATGGAGGGCGCGAAATTCCTCGCGGGTGCGAGGGGCCATTTCCTGGAATATTTGTTGCATCCGGTGCTGGCTGTTCGTGACGATGCCCAGGATGCGCTCGCGCTGATCCGGCGTCAGTTCGAGTGTGCCATCCATGCGTCGCATCAAGTCTCGAATTTGCGCTTCGTGACGCGGATTGAAACTTCCCGGCGTCAACCCAGCCCGCGGGTTTTGGGACACAAAGGGCCCGCCATCGCGCTTCCCGCTCAACTGCTTCGAGAGCATGAAAGTCAGTGCCCCTGTCACCACGCCGGAGGCAAAAATGACTAGAGCCGCCAAGACAATCCTCCATTCCTTCACAAAACCTCCAAGGCCTCCTCCGCCCCGCTCCACAGGACCGCCTCCAGGGCGACGCCAAGATCTTCCCCGCCGAGCGCTGCGCCCGGAAACGAGAGGCAGCAGGCTCCGAGCACTGCGGCCAGCGCCACGCAGGAGACGGAGACCCGCCAGAGGCCAGCCGCCCAATCGACAGCGGGAAATGCGGGACGGATCCGGCCCTGCCGCAGAGAAGCCAGGACGCGTTTTTCAAAAGCATCAGGCACCGACCAGTCCTTGCCGGGCTGACGAGCCGCGCTCATGAGCTTCCGGAGCAGAATGTCAGTGTTCATAGGCAAAACCTAAGACGCCGCCAGGGCATCGAGGGGTTACAGATATTTTCCAAGAGCCAGCCGCGCCGCGCGCCGACGCATTTCGCGCCGCGCCCGGAAAGCTCGCACCTTCACGGCAGTGGAGGACCATCCCGTAAGATCCGCGATCTCTTTCACGGTCCGCCCCTCGATTTCCAGCAGCGTAACGACCAGCCTGGAGGCCGGGGTTAATTGGTCAAGAAGCCGTTTTACGAGCGAACGGGCGGCATCCTCCTCGTGTCCCGCCTTCTCCGGGGCCACCGCAAGACGATCCAGCCAGTCAGTCTCGGCATCGTCAAGATCTGTGAAAGCACTCTCTCGATTGCGCTGATGCTTCCTTAAAGCGTCATAGCAGGTTCGCACCGCAAGCCGCATGAGCCAATGCTCGAATGGCGACTCTCCACGGAACGTCGCGAGCTTTTGATGCGCCTTTAAAAATACATCCTGGGCGATGTCCGGAATCTCGTGCTCACGGCGGGCATACCGCCGGACGGTCGAAAACACCCGGGCCTGATGTCTTGCTATCAAGGTTTCAAAAGCATTGTCATCGCCACGCACAGCCCGGGCCACCAATTCCTCATCATCGATTTCCACACGGGCGGGCTGGTCGAGTGGGTTCGGCGCGGAGGCTCTGTCGCCTGACTACTTCGGCGACTTCGGCGGGGATGGAGGCCCTTTTGGAAGCGATGGAGTAAGCCCCACCGGGGGAAGTCCAAGCGGCGGTTGAACCCCGGGTTGATTGACGGACCCAGGCAGTTGCCTGAAGGCTCCTGCGGCGGCGTCCTGCCCTAGCCCAGGACGGTTGATCACGCTTTGCAAGCGAGTTCGCATGCCGTCGTCAAAGTTGCTTTTCATGACCTCGATCTGTTCCGGAGAGAGGACAGGCCGCACCTTCGCGAACGCGGCGGCGCGGGCCACCTGATAATCCGCCTCCACCTTGGAAAGGGCGTCAATCCGTGCGCGTATGGTTTGCTCGTCGAATTTCTCCGCAAAAATGGCGTCCGCCACCGCGCGCTTGGCTTGGTCCTGCCGCGCAGCCGTGTCTTGGCGCGCCTTGGCCACCGCCTCGATGTATTCGCGCAAAGGCGCCCGCTGCTCCTCGCTGACATTGGGAAGGCCTGGAGGCATCAGTCGCTGGCCCGCGGGGGGAGGAGGAAGGGCGCCTCGCGGATCCCCCGGCAAGGGAGGAGGGACCGGCTGAGCCAACACCACAGAGCAAGACGCCAGCAACCCAGCGCACCATTTCATCTCAAATAAATATCTCATAATCTGCCAACTTGATGTTCGATTTCGTCGATCGGACCACCTAGGAATCAACACCGGTGCTGAAAAAAGGATTCGGGCAGGGACTCGTGCGGCCCCGCCTAGGGAGGGCTTGCACCCATCACGCGCGCGCTCAGTCCGTGTTTGGATAGGATCCGAGAACTTTCACGAAAGTGCACCGGTCCTGCAGCAGATTGATCGCTTGAGCCACTTTCCGGTCTTTTACGTGACCGTCAAAATCCACGAAAAAGAAGTATTCCCACGCCTTCCTCTTGCTCGGGCGCGATTCAATCTTGGTCATGTTCAATCGCTGAGTTCTGAAAGGGGCCAAGGCCCGATGTAGGGCACCCACCTCATCGCGAATGCTGAACATCAGACTCGTGCGGTCGTGCCCTGTCGGAGGGCTGCACTGCCTTCCTAAAACCAAGAATCGCGTGGCGTTATTCGTGTTGTCCTGAATATCCTGCTCCAGCACCGGCACGCCATATTTTTCGGCCGCGAGCAATCCCGCGATGGCGCCGGCCTCTTTCTGTTGCGAAGCGCTCTCGGCACTCCTGGCGTTGGACGACGTTTCCAGAACTTCGGCATGGGGAAAATTCCGGTGCAGCCAACCGCGGCACTGCGCCAGGGTCTGAGGATGAACATACAGCCGGCTGATCTGCTCTCGCCGAGCGTGACTAATGAAACAATGGGAGATGGGGAGAACAATTTGGGCGACAATCTTCAGGTCGCTGTCGATGAACATGTCGAGCGTGTGGGTGACCACTCCTTCAGTCGAGTTTTCGACAGGCACCACCCCGTAATCCGCTTTGTTCTTCACCACTTCAGAGAACACATCGGTGATCGTCTTGAGCGAGGCGTATTTGAGGCTGCTCCCAAATCTGCGGATCGCGGCCTGGTGGGTGTAGGTGGCCTCCGGCCCCAGATAAGCGATCGTGATGGATTTCTCGAGCGACAGCGCGCTCGACATGATTTCCCGATAAATCGCTCGTAAAGAGTCATTCGTGATGGGCCCCTTGTTGAGGCGGCAGATACGCTGGAGGACGACGCGCTCCCTGTGCGGTGCGTAGATCTCCTCGCCCGCTTTCAGTTTTATGGCGCCGATTTCCAATACGTGCCGCGTGCGCTGATTCAGAAGCTTGACAATCTGGGCGTCCAGAACGTCGATCGCCTCGCGGTTTTCGCTAATATTCATGCTTTGGGCGGTTTCAGTTCCCCCGTTTCTGAAATGACGGCTTCGACGGCGGAAGGCGCGGGGCTCGGCTCCGCTGTCACCAGGGCCTCAGGGTGGGTTACGGGTATTCGGCGCAATTCGTCCGCGGCGGGAAGATCGGCCAGATTGCTTAACCCAAAATATTGGAGAAATTGCTGCGTGGTGGCGTAGGTCATCGGGCGGCCAACCACTTCGGCGCGCCCTGCGTTTTCGATCAACCCTCGCTCCAATAAGGTTTGCATCACTCCGTCCACGGAGACGCCCCGGATCTGCTCGATTTCGGCCCGCGTGACAGGCTGCCGGTACGCCACGATGGCCAACGTTTCCAGCCCCGGCTGGGAGAGCCGAGGCGGGCGGCTTGCCTCGCCCACAAGTGTTCGAAGCCATGGCGCGTATTCGGGACGGTTCACGAACTGCCAGGCACCCGCGACACAAACCAAACGATACCCCTTCGCGCCGTTCTCGAAATCCTCCCGCAGCGAGTCCAAATTTCCCTGGATCACATCCACTTTGATCTTCCTGAACTCCTTGCCTCCCTCCTCTTCAGACGAACTCGCGGTGGATTCAAGAATGCCTTGAATCTCCTTCGGCGTGAGCGGCTTTTGAGAGAAGAACAGAACCGTCTCCAAAATGTTTTTGAGTTCCATAGTCACGAAAGCCGCGGCGCCGGATTCTCCTCATGGTCGGGCACCCCCGAGGCCTGCGCGGAATCGCCGGCAGCAGAGGTTTCCTGCAACCCGGTCACCGACGGAGATTCCCCCGCGGCATGTGCCGCGGCCAGGGAAGCCCCGGCCTCCAGGGAAGGGTCGGGGGCAAGGGAGAGTTCTATCTCGCCAAACGCCTCGCTCTGCGCGCATGCCAGGACTTTGAGCCTGATCAATTCGAGCGTGGCCAGAAAAGTAACGACGATTTCAACTCGGCTGGCCGCCTCCGCGAATAGCTCGGAAAAACGCATGGTCCGGCGCACCGTGATCTCCTGCCTCAGAAGCTCGATCTTCTCGCTCACTGACCAACGATCAGCGAAAATATCGGATGACTGATCCCGGGCCTGAACCCGTTTTAAAATCGCCGCCACCGCTGAGACCAGGTCAAAGACGGAAACCGTGGCACGGGCCGCGGCTGGCTCCTGATCAAACTTAATCTTCGCGGCTGAGTGTGGAAAAACGCCTTCCTGCGCCACCTCGAGGCTTTGGAAGGTCGCCGCCGCGTCCTTGAATTTCTTATATTCCACCAACTGCCGGATCAGTTCCCACTTCGGATCCTCATCGTCCGGCTCCGCCTCGACGGCGACCTGCTGGTCTGAAGGCAAAAGTTCACGGCTCTTGATGTAAACCAGAGTGGACGCCATCACCAGGAAGTCACCAGCGACCTCCAAGTCCAGTTGGCTCATCGCCTCGATGCAATCGAGGAAATCCGTCGCCAGCTTCGTCAGGTTGACGTCGTAAATGTCGACTTCCTGCTTCTTGACGAGGTACAGAAGCAGGTCCAGCGGGCCTTCGAAAACTTCGAACTGGACTTTGTATTCACCCATGGGTCCGTTGGAAATGGCAAGAGACCTGGGCGCGCCGGCACGGGCCGCGCGGCTGCGAAGGCTCGTGGCGTCAGTGGCGGGGACGCAGCAAGATAACCTTCTTTTCGGTGCCTTCCACTTCCACGCTGTGTGTTTCCACCGTGGGATCGTCTTTCAGGGCATTGTGCACCACGCGGCGATCGAAAGCGCTCATGGGCTCCAACTCCACAACATCTCCCCAACGCCGCACTTTCTCCGCAGCCTCAAGAGCCTTCTTCACCAGGGACTCGCGGGCTTGCTCCCGGTAACCACCCACGTCGACCGTGATCTTGGGCGCTTCGGGATCCAGTTTGAACAGCATCCGGTTCACGATGTACTGCAAATCGCTCAAGGTCTGCCCCTGACGCCCTATGAGTCGCCCTGAGTCATCGGATCTCACATCCAAAAACAAACCTTCCTCATGGTGATGCTCCTCGATCGTCACCTGGAAACCGAGAAGTCGGAGCACTTCCTCAAGCAGGGCTTTGGGTTCGGCTGGCATGGGATTGTCGATGAATGGCGTGGATTGAAGTGGCGTGTGTGAAACCTGGCTATTTTCTTCGCCGCGGCATCGCCGCGGGTGCGACGGGAACTCCCGCCGGCGTGGCGGGCTCGTTCTTCGTCAGCTTCATTTGGGCAATGCTTAACAGATTCTGCACCGTCCAGTAAAGAGTCAAACCCGCGGCATACTGATACAAAAAGACCATGAACATCAGCGGCATGTATTGCATGATTTTCTGCTGCACCGGATCCATGCCTGGCGAGGGTGGGGTCAGTCGTATCTGCCAGAGCTGCGTCGCCCCCATCAATAGAGGGAGAATGTTGAGGGGCATGCCCAGGAGAACCGCGACCGTGTCTGGCTGCGACAAATCGCACGCCCACAGAAATCCCGCGCCTCGCAGCTCAATCGCGCTCTGGATCATAAAGAAAAAGCCTATGAAAACCGGGATCTGCAGCAGCATCGGAAGGCAGCCCCCCAACGGACTCACCTTGTTCTCCCGCATGAACTCCATGAGCTTCGTGTTCATCTTCTTGGGATCATCCTTGTATTTCTCCTGCAACGCCTTCATCTGCGGCTGGAGCGCAGCCATGCGCTTCATCGATTGAGTCGAGGCTTTCGTCAAGGGCCAGAAAAGCAGCTTGATGGCCACCGTGATCACGATGATGGCCATTCCATACGGCAACCCTTTCGAGGCGATGAGATTCATCGAAAGCAGGAGCGCCTTCGAAAACAATCCAAAGAAATTCCCAAAATCCATGATCAAGTCGAACTCGTTGTTTCGATCTTGGCCAATTTTCGCCAACGTCTTGTACTCCTTCGGCCCCGCGTAGAATTCGAATCGCCGCTCCACCACCCCGCTTGGCTGGAGAACCGCCGCGGGATAAACCAAGCTTGCCTGATAACCGATCGGCTTTTGGTGAAGCTTCGGATCCGCAGCAAGTTGCGCCACCGTAGGCGCCGGCATCTCCATGTGCCGGGCGAGCACTTGCGCGGCCGGGGAATTGGTGGCGGTCATCGCCGCCATCGTAAAAAACTGGCTGTTCACGGCCGCCCAACGAACATCGGTTTGCCCCTCCAAATACTTGTCTCGGGGCGTCCCCGGAACGCAGCCCAAGGAATAATTCTTGAACCACGACTCGTCCACCTTGAAAGCCTTCGTCCCGTTGAACCAATGCACTAGAAAATGACGGGCGTCATCAATCGAATGCGTCTGAGCAGCCGTGCCAACCACCCACTCGTGGGCGGGCACGCCCACCGCTTGCTGGGACCGGTTCTCGATGCGCGTGGTGATGGACATGAGGTAGTTGCTGCCGAGTGTGAACTCCTTCACCACATGAAGTCCGTTTGTCAGCGCCTTCTCGGCCCGCGCCCCCGCTGTGGTCTTCACGAGATTGAAAATTCCGTCTCCCTCAATCCCCGCCCCCCCCAACAACGACATCGCAGGCGCTTCAGATCTCGCGTTCAGCTTGACGAAACTCGTGGGAGCCGCGTTCGTCGAACCGCTCTTCTTATCGCACGCCGTCGACTCGCGATACTTGAGAAGTTCAGCGGCCTTGATGCCACCCCCGAAGGAAGTCAGCACAATCCTCACGAGGCCATTTCTAAGTTCCACCGATTGCTCCAGGGCGGAGGATGGGAATCGAACCCCAAACGACCCCGAGTTTGGAAGGTGCGAGGGATTAGGAACCGATTGCGGCGCCACCGACTCGGTTGATCGGGCGCCGTTCCTCAGCGACTCCGGCGCCGCTTGCCCGATCTGATTTGTCACGCTCCCCGCATGGACCACATTCGTGCCGCCAGGCCGAGGCGCTGGCGGATAGAGTCTTCCGATCATGGGATACCATCCGACGAGCAACAAGAATGATAAAGTCAGGATGACGATGCCTTTTCGGTCCATGGTAGAAAAAAGTGTCTAGCGCCACCGCGAGCCTCTCGCAGCCGAGGTGACTGGTGATGGCGAGGGCTGAAGAATGGCTTCCGACAAACTATTAGCAGGCACCGGGTCGTCCCCGCATCCCCCCCAAGGGTGACATCGGCAAATTCGTTTCAATGAGAGAACTCCACCGCGGGCAACACCGAACCGGCTCACCGCGTCCAGCGCATAACGCGAACACGTGGGCGAAAACCGGCAACACCCGGACGAGCCCAGCACCGCATGCTTGAATGGCGACATGGTCCAACGATAAACATGCAACAAAAATATCACCAACTTTTGCGGAACCCTTGAAATGATTTGGAGCCCTGGACGGAGTAATTTCACGAATATCGTTTAAGCCGCCAAACCGGCACTGCGCATCGCTCGGAGCAGATCCCGGCGCACCTCTTGAAACGAGCTGCTGGCGATGGACTTGCGAGCCACGAGAACCAAATCCACCGGCTTCAGAATGGCGGCTCGATTCAGGCGGTAAACCTCTTTCAATAATCGCCTCGCCCGGTTTCGGACGACTGCCGCGCCGATGCGACGGCTTGCCACCACCCCCAAACGGCCCGCACCCCCAGCCTCCAAAGCTCGCCAGTTGGCGATCAAGCACCCGCACACCACCCGATTCCCAAGCGCTTGGGTACGGCGGAAATCCGAACCGCGCCGAATCCGTGACGCCCTCGGGAACCGTAGGCTGGCAGCCGAAAGTGTCATGGGCTTTCCGTGCTCCCTGATCCGCCTATCTAGACTGGTGTGAGGCGTTTGCGGCCCACCCGGCGGCGGTTCGACAGAATCGCTCGCCCGCTCTTCTTGGACATCCTATTCATAAAACCGTGCTGCCGTTGGCGCCGGATCTTCGATGGTTGATATTGGCGTTTCATGCGTTTCTAAATGATCTGTTTCAGTGATTCCTCGGACCAAACGAACTCTTTGACCCCGGACGCTGACCTCAGCGGAGCCGGAGAGAATAGCAATGAAAGAGGGGGTGTCAAGCTGGGCCATCGGCCCAAATGGCTCGACAGTGCATCCGCAGGTTGACGGTGAATTTGGCTGGCAGCCCGGAGCGCGGTTGTGTGCGAAGCACCAGCCGCAGCAGGTTTGGCGTGATAGCGAGCCTGAGATGCTGCTGCGACTGGCTTTCAGCACAGTCGCGCTCGTGT
>SYMW01000187.1 GCA_005805305.1 Verrucomicrobiales bacterium | reverse complement strand
TGGTTTTGGCCGCGTGGATGACCTCCCAAACATCGATCCCCATGGCGGAATAAACCATTTTGAGCTCGTTGACCAAGGCGATGTTGACGCTTCGGAAAATATTCTCCAGCAGTTTGGTGGCTTCCGCAGCGCGGCAAGAGCTCACGGGAACGATGGTTTTGATGGCCGCGCCATAAAGCGCCTTAGCCCGCTCGAGGCAGGCCGGGGTCAGGCCCCCCACCACTTTGGGGATGTCCGCCACTTTGCTGGCCGGGTTGCCGGGATCTTCCCGCTCCGGGGAAAAGGCCAGGTAGAAGTCGATTCCGGCTTTCAGCCCCGACCCCTTCTCGAGCACCGATCGCAAGTCTTCGTCAGTCGTGCCTGGATAGGTCGTCGACTCCAAGACGATCAAGATTCCAGAGCGCATATGAGGCGCGACCACTTCGCCGGTCTTGATGATGAAGCTGATGTCGGGCTCCCGATTCTTGTTCAACGGCGTCGGCACGCAGATGACGACGGCGTCCAGCCTCTGGATCTCGGAGAAATCCGTGGAGGCGCGAAACGCGCCGCTGTGGACCGCTTTCGCCACGACATCCGCCTCGATATGCTTGATGTAGCTTCGCCCCGCGTTGATCGCGTCGACTTTCGCCGAGTCGATGTCCAAACCAACGACGGAAACTCCGGATCGCGCAAACTGGAGCGATAGGGGAAGTCCCACATAACCCAAACCGACAATGCCAATCTTCATGCGGCGAAAATCCTAATTGGGAACCGGCTGCGAATGAAAGCGATTTGTTGACGACCGCGTCGCGGCTTCGGCCGGAAGCTACTCTGGTTGGCGAAATTCAAGAAGGGAAGCCCATCCGTCATCGGGCCAACCGTCTCGGAGAACCGCGCGCTACTGCCGATCCCGCGATGGAGCGTGGAACTAAACACGACGTCATCAATGGTTGCTGATGCGCTGTTGTGGAGATCTAAAAAGCCCGCAGGAGAAAGGCTTGACGAAGAGGGAGGCAGATCCCTTATGGATCTGGTGAGTGATTCAGAAAAACTTTATCTCCAATGGTTTACGAAGATTCGCCAGGGGCAACTGCCGTTTTAAGGTTCATTGAGAGCTGCGAGAATCTTCAATTTGACTCAACACAATCTCGGATGCGCGGCAGCGCAGCCCTGCCGAGTGTTGCAGAGTCACGGCTAAGCCAAGGGCCAAGGCTCGACAACAACAACAGCGGCAAACGCGCGCGATGCGGTGTGTCCAAGAGTTCTCCATGGCATTGAGTTGAATCCACCGGAGCCGTCAACTCTAAGATGCACGTCGCATGGTGGGCGGTGCGCGACAACGATTGATTTTCTGATTTACCCCCGAGGGGAAGTCGGCGAGTTTATCCGCATGCAATCGACCAAGCTCGAGCCGGGAGAAATCGCGCGCGCGGCCTGCGTTTACGTCGCGGGTCATCGGGGAATGGTGGGCAGCTCGATTTGGCGTCGGCTCGAACGCCTAGGATTCACAAATCTGCGGGGCCGCACCAGACAGGAGTTGGATCTTCTGGACGCTGAGGCTGTGGGGCGGTTTTACCGGGACAACAAGCCCGAGTATGTATTCGTGGCTGCCGCCAAGGTTGGAGGCATTCTCGCCAACGACACTCAGCCCGCCACCTTCCTTTATGAGAATTTGCAAATCCAGAACAACCTGATTCACGGGGCGTTCAAGGCGGGTGTCAGGAAGCTTCTTTTCTTGGGCAGCTCGTGCATCTACCCCAAATACGCCCCGCAGCCCATCCCGGAAGAGGCCCTGCTCACCGGGTTGCTAGAACCAACAAATGAGTGGTATGCCGTCGCTAAAATCGCCGGGATCAAGATGTGCCAGGCCTACCGGCGCCAGCACGGATGCCAATTCATCAGCGTCATGCCGTGCAACCTCTATGGCGTGGGCGACAATTATCATCCGAGCAATTCACATGTGATCCCCGGGCTCATCCGCCGGTTCCACGAAGCGAAAGTCGCCGGGCACTCGACCGTTGCCTGCTGGGGCAGCGGGAGCCCGCGACGCGAATTCTTGTTCGCGGATGATTTGGCGGAGGCTTGTGTGGCGTTGATGAGCCGCTACGACGAAGAGGCGCCCTTGAACGTGGGGGCGGGCGCCGACATCACAATTCGTGAGCTCGCTGAAGCGGTGCGCGAGGCGGTGGAATTTCAGGGAACCATCGAGTGGGATGCCAGCCGGCCGGATGGCACTCCACGCAAGCTCTTGGATTGCTCTCGCATCCGTGCCCTGGGGTGGAAACCCAGCACCTCTTTGGAACATGGAATCCGGCTCGCTTACAGGGACTTTCTGGAACAACAACACGCGGGCGCACCACGCTGAACGGAAAGATGTTCGTAGCCGCCCAACTCGTCATCCCCCCAGTCCAGAAATCTCCACGATGTTCATCTGCCGTTTTAGGGCTCAAGTCCCGCCCAACTCCGCCAGCGTCATCTCCCGGATGAGATCCCCGAAAGTGCTTTCGGGAACCCACCCAAGTTTTTCCCGCGCTTTGGATGGATTTCCAATCAGCCTCATCGGTTCGCTGGGTCGCAGGAACCGAGCGTCTTGTCGCACCCACTCGGGCCAATTCAATTGCACGGTCTGGAATGCCACGTCCAGGATGTCTCGAACAGAATGCAATCGTCCCGTCGCTAGCACGTAGTCTCCCGGCTGTGGTTGCTGCAGCATCAACCACATTCCACGAACGTAATCCCGCGCGTCGCCCCAGTCGCGGGACGCTCCCAAATCCCCAAGAACAAGTTCCTTCAACCGCCCCCTTTTGATCTCCGCCGCGGCACGGCAGATCTTGCGAGTCACGAAATTCTCTCCGCGCCTCGGGGATTCATGATTATACATGATCCCATTGCACCCGAAGATCCCGAAGGCGCTTCGGTACACCGCCACCATTCGGGTGGCAAACGCCTTCGCGCACCCATACGGATTCACGGGTGCCATGGGCGTGAGTTCGCTTTGGGGAGATTCAGCCGGCTGACCGAATATCTCGCTGGAGGCCGCGTGGAAAAGCCGGGTCGGCTCCGGAAGATCGCGAATCATTTCCAACAATCTCAAGGTTCCCATCGCGGTCAGTTCACAAGTGGACTCGGGTATCTCAAAACTCAGGCCGACGTGGCTCTGTCCCGCGAGGTGGTAAATCTCCTCCGGCTTCACCTTGAATAACACGCGGCGGAGGGTCGTCGGGTCGTCCAAGTCCGCGTAATGCAGAAAAAGCTGCTGGCCATAGATCTCAGTGTTTGAAAACAAATGCTTCAAACGTGATCGTTCCAGACTGCTCGTTCGCCGGACCACTCCATGCACTTCGTAGCCCTTGGCCAACAGGAATTCCGTGAGATACGAGCCGTCCTGGCCGGTGACTCCCGTGATCAACGCTCGTTTCATGTCTCGATTTCGACGCCGCGTTTGCTGGTCGGTCCGTGAGCCGGGTGACCGTCTCAATCGCGCACATCAATCTTCCCGCTGCGGTGCGCTTCCAAGAGCGCAACATCGGCATCGACCATCAGCGTGACAAGGTCCTCAAAGCGGGTTTTTGGCTGCCATCCCAGCTTTTGTTTTGCTTTGGAATAATCCCCGATCAACAACTCCACCTCCGTGGGCCGGTGGTAACGCGAGTCTATCTCCACGTGATCACGGTAATCGAGACCCACATGACCGAACGCGCGTTCCAGAAACTCGCGGACGGAGTGGGTTTCGTGGGTGGCAATGACATAATCGTCGGGCGAATCCTGCTGCAGCATCAGCCACATGGCTTCGACGTATTCCTTGGCATATCCCCAGTCCCGTTTGGCCTCAAGATTGCCGAGAAACAGTTTGTCTTGCAGCCCCGCCTTGATATGCGCGACGGCGCGCGTGATCTTCCGGGTGACAAAGGTCTCGCCACGGCGCGGGGATTCGTGGTTG
>SYMW01000186.1 GCA_005805305.1 Verrucomicrobiales bacterium | reverse complement strand
TCTCTTCCGCGTAAGTCAGCGATTGGTGTCCCTCTTCGGTCAGGGCTAGATTCCGGCCGGTTTGCTGGGAAAATCTCTCCCCTAACGCCGTTTCAAGCGCGGCGATTTGGGTGCTGAAGGTCGGCTGCGATACGCGCACCTTGTCGGCGGGCCTTTTCAGGCCGCCTTCTTTCGCGATTGCACAACTCAAAGCGGAACTGAGGATAATTAAGAAACGCCTCGTCAGGGGAAGATTCAATCAATACTAAAGAGTGGAATGCAAACCGCAAAAGTCTAATTCGGCGACAAACCGCGGACTTTCCTCCATGCTGAGGAAAGTGCCTTCGGCGGCATAAAAAAGCCGCAAGAACGCGGGCGGAAGATTCGGAATGGATTATGAGATCGAACCCGGCAGGTCAGAAATCGGTGAACTGGAATAAAACGGGTATTCTTCGAGGGTTCTGCAGATCGCTTACGAGGCTCGCCGGCTGCGAAAGATTTAGCGACCATCTCAGGATGTGGGCTTGCTTGATGGAAAGCGGGTCTAAAGTTTGAAACCCATGCGCGCGCTCCAACATCTCTTCGCGAACAACCGGTTGTGGGCGGAACGAATCAAGGCCCAAGATCCCGAGTTCTTTGGGAAGCTTACCAAGCAACAAAGACCTGATTATTTATGGATCGGATGTTCGGATAGTCGAGTGCCCGCCAATCAGATCATTGGCCTTTTGCCGGGTGAAGTGTTCGTTCACCGCAACGTCGCCAACGTGGTGGCGCATTCGGACTTGAACTGCCTTTCCGCAGTGCAATTTGCGGTGGATGTATTGCAAGTCAGGCACGTCATCGTTTGCGGACACTACGAGTGCGGTGGCGTGATCGCCACATTGCGTGGCCAAAGATTCGGCCTGGTGGATAACTGGCTGCGGTATGTGCAAGATGTTCGAGTGAAACACGCCTCCATGTTGGACGAGATATCCGACGAGGCGAGTCGGGCGCGCCGGTTGTGCGAATTGAACGTGATTGAGCAAGTTGGAAACCTCTGTCAAACGAGCATTGCGAGCGATGCTTGGGAGCGTGGGCAACCTTTGTCTGTTCATGGCTGGATATACGGCGTGGGTGATGGGTTGCTGCGGGACCTCAAAATCCAAGTGGATAACTCCGCGGCTTTGATTCCGGCGTATGAGACGGCGCTGGAGGGGCTGGGGCGCGATGGGCTGTCTGATGGTGGAGACCATCAAGCTCACTAAGCAGTTCCAATGTCGCACGGTGGTGTAGGTTCGGTCGCGGTGACGCCGGAGGGGCCATTTCCCTTACTGGCCATGGGGCAATCTGATCTGGTGCCCCAGCACGAATCCGTGGAAAACGTTGGGTGATACTCGCCCGGAGCTGCAGAATCCCTCGCACTTGTTGGATGGCCGCTTTGACCTTGCTTTCGCGATCGTGTGGCTTTACCCCTTAGCGCTGTTGGCACTCTTGTATGATTTGCTGGCCGGGGATCGCGAGGCTGGCACACTCAGGTTGTGCGCTGGCCCAAGGAATGGCGCCCTGCCCGTGGTTGGTCGCACGCGGCTTGATCCGCGCGCTTCCTACCATGGGTCTTGCATTCTTGTCCATCTTGGCCGCGTGGGCCTGGCTTCCGGGGAGGGCGTCGCCTCGCTCGGGCTTGGCATTCGCTGTTGTGATGGCTTATGGATTATTTTGGGTTGGTTTGGCGATTGTGGTCAACTCCGTCTCCCGCAGTTCCGCGGGCGCGGCAACATTTTTTGGGGCTGTCTGTATCCTTCTCGTTTTTGTCGTGCCGACTTTGATGGACATTGCGGTTGAAAAGGCTTATCCGACGCCTTCCCGGCCTGAGCACATAGCCAGGACCCGGGCGGCCTCGGGCGATGCAGCCGCGCGCGGCGGCGAATTGTTGCATTCTTTTTGTCGTGACCATCCTGAGCTCGCTCCTCCTGATCAGCAGCGAGACTTCGCCGCGATCTATCTCGTCGTGCAGGACGATTCGAGCCGTGCTATCGGGCCGGTTCTCAAAGGGTTCGATATTCAACTCGAGCGCCAGCAAGAGATTGTGAGCTGGTTGAGCTTTTTGACACCCGCGATCGCCGCCCATGAGGCCTGGACCAATTTTTCCGGCACTGGATTTTGGAGGCATCGCGCATACCGGCGGCAAGTCGACGATTTCAAGAGGAAGGTAAAAGGATCTCACGCCCAAAGAATCCACCGCCGCGAACCACTTACATTCAATGATTTTATAGTGTTGCCGCGATTCGTGTTCCGTGAAGAACCGAGCGGGGAGTGGCGGCGCCGGGTAGGCGCCAGCATTGGAGGAATCCTCGCAATTACAGGTGGGTTGCGCGCTTGGGTGTGGCGGCGTTTGGGAGTTGTGCAACTCAGCGCCTCGGCGGCATGAGCATCCGGATTCAGATTCTGTTTGGAGAAGCCCGCGTCTTTTTTCGTGACTGGGTTTGGGAGGCTGCCCACGAATTCTCGGCCATGTGCGAGGCATTTTCGCCTTTTCACCATTCGTTGCGCGGTGGGTTTAACCGGTTCCCGCCGTTTGCCATACAGGGAGGATTGCCATGAACGTCAATGCCGCTTCCACGGCGGGAGGATTTCGGCCGAATCTCATTCGTCGTCTTTATGAATGGACCGTTGGATGGGCTGATCGACCGGGTGGTTCGAGGGCTTTGTTTTGCATCGCATTCATAGAATCCTCATTCTTTCCCATCCCGCCTGACGTCCTGCTCCTGGCACTATGTGTTGGCTCTCCCAAAAAGTCGTTTCGCTTTGCCCTGAGTTGCTCGGTGGGATCCGTGCTTGGGGGGATGTTTGGTTACCTGATCGGGTTTGCGGCATGGCAAGCCGTGCGAGGTCTGTTCATCCCCTTTGTTTTTTCCCAAGAGTTATTTGACAAGGTTCAAGTTCTCTATCAAGGCAACGCGTTTCTGGCTCTACTGGCGGCGGCTTTCACGCCCATTCCCTATAAAGTCTTCACGGTCGCGGCGGGAGTGTTCAATGTGGATTTTTGGACACTGGCCAGCGCCTCCGTCTTGGGCCGTTCGGCACGCTTTTTCGCGGTGGGCGGAGTGCTATACTTTTTGGACCACCGATCAAAGTGTTGGTGGAAAAGTACTTCGATTGGTGTGTCTAGGCGTTTTTCGCGCTCGGCGTCGGAGGATTTGTTGCCATCAAATACTTAAAATCACAACCAACCTATGAACCTTAAAACGGCAGTTGCCCCTGTCGAATCTTCGCAAGATCCTGGCGATAAAGTTCTTCCGAATCACTCACCAGATTCACAAGGGATATTCCTCGCTCTGCCTCAAACTTTTCTCATTCAGGCTTTAGCAAATCTCCACGAGGTTCAACTGACGTTTTAGGGATGAACGTTGCGATGGACGGGATTCAACTCTTGGATTTGGTCATTGATGGGGGTGGCACGCCGCGGAGTATGTGGGGGCGAAGCGGGGACTCATGCCTCGGTTTTGCCTCGTTTGACGGCAGGCGATTCGGGCGTTGGCCGGTCTTTCCAGAACCTAAGGATCAGAAGGTAACCGGTCAATCCAACGACCAGGCCAATTACGGCGCAACCCAGGAACAAGGGGCCGCCGGCTTTCCACACGGAGCCATGATCCCAATGAAAGTCTTCCGGGGGCCGGCCAAGGCACCAGCACCCAACCAGGAAGGCAAATGGATAAAAGAAGACAGCAGTGACTGGATTTGTCGACAGCACCAGCGCGGTCACCACGAACAAGTTGGCTCGCATGTAGATCGCGGAGGGAAGTCCAATCAGCAGTTGGAAGCCCAAGAAGGGGGTCGCGCCCACCAGCGAACCTATCAGCCATCCACGGGCCATAGACTCTCTTCGAAAAGCCCACAGTTCTTTGCTGAAAATCCGGTTGCCCAGCCATCGATGTGCCAGTGTGCCTTTGAGCTTCCTGCGCGATATGCCGCAGCTGTGCAACCATCGCAGAACGCGAAACGTCATGCGCCAAACGCTAGTTCAATCCTGAACGACTGCAAGCCCGCAGCCCTGTCGCTATGAAATCTCCACCCTCACAAACTCGTTCTTGGAGCCAGCGCGCGTTGGACAAGATTGAATGGGCTGGCAATAAACTGCCGGACCCCGCCGTCCTTTTTTTAGTCGCGTTGGTGCTGACTTGGATTGCGTCTGCCGTGCTGGCGCCCATCAAGTTCACCGAGATAGACCCCACCACCGTGGTTCGCGACGCCGCCGGGAATGTAACCGCCGAGCATCCGATCCAGGTGAAGAACCAGCTCGCGGGGCCTTCTTTGGCCGCTTTTCTGGCAAAGATGGTTAAAACTTTCGTCGAATTTCCGCCTCTAGGGGTGGTGCTCGTGGCGATGTTAGGTGTCGGGGTTGCGGAGCACACGGGGTTTGTGAACGCCGCGCTGAAAGCGCTTTTGAGCATTACCGCGAAAAAGCTGCTCACACCGATGCTGCTGCTTGTGGCGATCTTAAGCCATTCCGCGGGCGACGCAGGCTACGTGGTGGTGATTCCGCTTGGTGGCGTGATTTTCGCCGCGGCGGGCCGGCATCCCCTGGCGGGCATCGCGGCGGCGTTCGCCGGGGTGTCAGGAGGGTTTAGCGCGAATTTCCTTCCCTCCATGTTGGATCCCCTGTTGCAAGGCTTCACTCAATCGGCGGCTCAAATCATCGAGCCTGGCCGAGCTGTGAATCCATTGTGCAATTGGTATTTCACGAGCGCCTCGTGCGTCGTGATCATCGGCCTCGGCTGGTTCATCACGGACCGCCTCGTAGAACCTCGGCTGGCTCGTTTGGCAGTGGACGGGGACCCTCGAGACGTTCCTCGGATGGACGTCCTCTCGACTTCCGAGCGTCGAGCTTTGATCGCTGGATTGATTGCCATGGGGATTGGAGTGTTGCTGCTAGCGCTCGCCGCCGCGCCCGCCACCTCCCCTTTGCGCTCCGCGAAGGGCACATTGACAGAGCGTGGCGCTCCTTTGATGGATTCGATCGTGCCCCTGATTTTTCTGCTTTTCCTCATCCCGGGAGTTGTTTTCGGATGGGTGGGAGGCACCACCAAAAGCCATCGTGATGTGATCTCCGGGATGAGCAAGGCGATGAGTGGAATGGGGTACTACCTGGTCATGGCGTTTGCGGCGGCTCAATTCACAATGGTTTTCCGCGACTCGAACGTCGGCGCTTTGCTGGCCGTCAAAGGCGCCCGCATGCTCGAGAGCTTCCAGTTGCCTGGACAGGTCACCATTGTCGGCATCATAGGAATGACGACCTTGGTCAATCTCTTGATCGGATCGGCTTCCGCAAAGTGGGCATTGCTGTCGCCCATCTTCGTGCCCATGCTCATGCAAGTGGGAATCTCCCCCGAATTGACACAGGCTGCATATCGCGTCGGAGACTCAAGCACCAACATCATCACTCCGCTGCTTCCTTATTTTCCTTTGATTGTAGTTTATTGCCAGCGCTATGTGAAAGGCGCAGGCATAGGCACGCTCATGTCGATGATGCTTCCCTATTCCTTGGCCTTCCTCGTCTGTTGGACGGCGTTTTTGCTAATTTTTTGGGGATTAGGCATTCCGCTCGGTTTGCAGTCTACTTACACCCAACCCTAATGATTTTGCGACTTCTTCGAATCCCCAGCGCTGAGGATGGCGATTCCCTCCAACGGGTGGTTTTCGCGCGCGGCAAGCAATTGGGCGAGTGCCAGCTTGAGGGCGCCCCGATCGGCGGACGGGCAGATCGCGGCCATTCTTGGCGGTGCTACGCTTCTCTTAAGCAGCTCCATTCCCAGGGCGTTTCCCAGGCGGCTGGAGGGGAGTCCGGCACATTGATCCTCTCATGACCTCCCCCCTTTTGCCTTGGATTGGTTTCGGGGTTTTTGTGCTGGCTATGCTCGCGCTGGACCTTGGTGTTTTTCATCGGCGGTCGCGAACCGTCTCATTCAAGGAGGCCCTGGGCTGGACCGCGGTGTGGGTGACTCTGGCGCTTTGCTTCGGCGCCGGCGTCTGGCGCTTCAGCGGGCCGCAGAAGGGGGTGGAGTTTTTCACCGCATGGCTTATCGAGTACTCTTTGAGCGCCGATAATGTGTTCGTGTTTGCGCTGATTTTTTCGTATTTCGCGGTGCCCACCCCTTGGCAGCACAAGGTCTTGTTCTGGGGCATTCTTGGAGCGCTGGTTTTGCGCTTGGTCATGATTGCTTTGGGAGTGACGCTCATCAATAAGTTCGGATGGATACTCTATCTGTTTGGAGCTTTTCTTGTGATTACGGGCTTGAAAATGCTTTTCGGAAAGGATGAGGAAGTGCATCCCGAAAAGAATCCCGTTGTCCGTGCCTTCACCCGTTTTGTGCCGGTCACACGAGATTATCATGAGGACCAGTTTGTGGTGCGCGTGAATGGTCGCCAGATGGCCACACCATTGCTGGTCGTCCTGGTCTGCGTGGAGGTGAGTGACCTGGTGTTTGCCGTCGACTCCATTCCCGCGGTGTTCGCCATCTCGCTCGATCCTTTTATCGTGTACACATCGAACGTGTTCGCCATCCTGGGACTGCGCTCCCTCTATTTCGTGCTCGCGGGTGTCATGGACAAGTTTTGCTATTTGAGGCAAGGATTGGGTTTCATTCTCGGATTTGTGGGGGTCAAGATGCTGCTCGCGCACACGGCATGGAAGATCAACACACTCGTCGCTCTTGGTGTTGTGGCGGGCGCGCTTTCCTTGTCCGTCGTCGCCTCGTTGGCGCGTCCCCGTCGGCAAACTGTATCGCCGAACGATTCCTGAGCAATTCTGGCTCGCGAATTCGGCGAACCTCGATCCTCATTCACCCCGGGGTTTGATTCCAGAACTCCTCCAATTCCTCAACGTCGAAATCGGCGAGGATTTCACCGTCCACCTCCAACACCGGCGCCTTGGATTGACCGGACAGCGTTCTCATCTCATTCCAAGCCGAGGCGCTTGCGGTCACGTCGATGACCTCATGAGGGATCTTTTTCGTTTCCAGCCAGTCTTGAGCCTCGTGGCACCATCCGCAGTAGGGTTTGACGAAAAGCCGGACTCGCTTGGGTGTGTTGATAGCCATGAGCGGAGATTGATTGCTGGGCTTGTCAGGTCAAGCGTCCAGGCTGGACGGAGCGCGCCGGGACTGTCAAGGTGGGCATGGCGCGTGCGCGCTCAGATGAAAAGTTTTTATGGATCATGCGAAGCAATTCTTGAGTTTGGTCAACGAGGCTAAATCGAGAGTCAAAGAGATCACCGTGGAGGAAGCCCGGATTCGTCTTGCCACCAATCCATCGGCGGTGTTGGTTGATGTGCGAGAGGACGGAGAATGGCAGGCAGGTCATGCTGCCGAAGCGATTCATCTGGGCAAGGGAATTCTGGAGCGAGATATTGAGAAGCGCTTCCCCGAGATGGATCGGGAACTGATCCTCTATTGTGGCGGTGGATTTCGGTCCGCGCTCTCCGCGGATGCCGCCCAGAAGATGGGCTATACTAACGTCGCGTCGCTGATCGGAGGATTTAAAGCCATGGCCGCTGCTGGATGGACGATGCGCCTTTAGGGGGAGGGTTGGGAGTGAATTCAACGAGAGGCTTACAAGGTTTGAAATCCAATCGAGGAAGCGCGGTTTTCGAGTTGTGCCCACAAAGATAAAGAAAACGCTTGTGAAAAATTTCACGATGCGGCACTTTTCCTGCCGTTTTGCGCGACGCCCCTCCTTCGGGAAGGGTATTTGTTCGGGGTTGTCGTCTGGGCTTTCAGCCTAAAAGATCAATGCAGTCTCTCAAAATTTTGTTGCTGGTTTTCGCGCTTTGCGGGTTCGCGCCCGAGGCCGGGTGCTTAGGCGTCTCGGCGGCCGAGCTGGAGGCTGGGCGCGCCGTTGCCGCGCAGGTCGCCGGCGGGGCGAGCGCAGAAGCGGCCAACACGGCCGCCCATGCCCAGGAAGGACATCACTCCGGCATTCTGCCTTCCGCTTCGGTGCTCGTGGATCTTGGATTCTTCCAGATCAACAACTCGATGGTCATTACGTGGACTGTGGCTTTGGCTTTGATTCTGCTGGCCCGCATGGCGACGCGAAACATGGATGCCGTCCCTTCCGGGCTTCAGAACTTTTGGGAATGGATGGTGGAAAGTCTGTACGATTTTCTTAAAGATATTGTGGGGCCTGAACTCGTCAGGAAAACTTTCTGGTTCTCGGCGACGCTCTTCATTTTTATTCTCTTTACGAACTGGTTTGGGTTGATCCCGGGCGTCGGCAGCATTGGCTGGGGGACGCCGGATGCGACCGGCCATCTGCACCACATCTCGACGCCGATTCTTCGGGGTGGCAACGCGGATTTGAATATGACCTCGGCCATGGCGCTGACGTTCTTCGCGTGCTGGTTTTGGTGGTCGATTCAGGCGAACGGAGTCGGGGGATTCATCAAGCACATTTTCGGATATCCCGGCGATGCGAAAGGGATTGCGAAGCTGTTGCTGGGCTTAGTGTTCATTGCGGTCGGGGTTCTCGAGCTCTTTTCGATCGCGTTCCGTCCGGTGTCGCTTTCATTTCGTCTGTTCGGCAACATCTTTGCGGGGGAGAATCTCCTTGAGGCGATGGCCTTGATGGGCGGAACCTACTTGGGCTGGTTGATCGCGCTTCCATTTTACTTCATGGAGTTGATAGTCGGTTTCGTGCAAGCTCTTGTGTTCATGCTGCTGACCGCGATTTTCACGGCACTGATGTGCCAGCACTCCGAGGAGCACGGGCACGAGGCGGGGGCGCACCAGCCGGGCCACGGCGATGGTCACGGCGCCAAAGCAGCCTCGCATTAGCGATTAGAATTTCGTCCGTCAGACGGTGGCCAGACTGCCGGGGCGGGCGACAACACAGAAAGGTAACGCACATGTTGTTTGCAACACTAACAGGAAACATCCACATCGGGTTGGCCGCTCTCGGTTCTGCCCTCGGCG
The DNA here is from genome assembly GCA_005805305.1 of Verrucomicrobiales bacterium. Classification (GTDB taxonomy): domain Bacteria; phylum Verrucomicrobiota; class Verrucomicrobiia; order Limisphaerales; family F1-80-MAGS106; genus F1-80-MAGS106. The sequence continues at coordinate 4,323 of SYMW01000186.1, read as the reverse complement.
TGGGGTTCATCGGCATGAAAGCATCGGAAGCGGTAGGGAGAAATCCAGGCGCTGCCGGCAAAATCCTCACCCAAGCCATCATTAGCTCGGCCTTGGCTGAAGGAATTGTGTTTTTCGCCATCTACTTGGCGAAGGGCCAGTAATTGCCTGCCCCGAGCGCGCGAGCCGCGATCGGGGTTTCACTTTTTAAATCGTTCCCATGAAAACTTTGTTTATTTTGGCGGCCGCGGCGCCCGGAGGCCCTTTTGAGGTGGTGGACCAAATCAAACAGACCTTCGGGTGGAACGGGCCCCTCTTCTTTTCCCAGGTCATCAGTTTCGCACTGGTCGCTTTTCTACTGAACAAGTTTGCCTACAAGCCGATCTTGTCGCTGCTTGAGGAACGGCGGCAACGCATTCAGGAAGGTTTGGCAAACGCGGATAGGATCAAGAGCGAGTTGGCTCGAACCGAAGCCATGCGCCTCGAAGTGATCAACAAAGCGGACGCGCAGGCGACCAAAATGATCGAGGAAGCCCGAGCCGCCGCCGCGCGGGTCCAGGAGATTGAAACCCAAAAGGCCATCGCCGCCGCCGAACAGATTATCTCGAAGGCACGCCAGGCGGCGGCCGCGGATCATGCGAGAATGCTCGCTGAATTGCGCCGGGAGGTGGGGCGATTGGTGGTTTCGACCAGCGCCAGAGTCACAGGGAAGATTCTAACGCCGGAAGATCATCAACGGTTGAACGAAGAAACCACCAAGCAACTGGCGGTTTAGGCCTCCATTGCTTGACCGACGGCGAATCGCAAATCCCACTGGCCTGAATGAAGATTTCGAAGCAGTCACGGCGCGACGCCAAACGCCTGTTTAGGAGTTGCCAAATCGAGGGCGTCGTTGACGATCAACGGGTCCGCGGGGTCGTCCAGGCCATGCTCAATACCAAGCCCAGGGGATTCATGGGCATTTTGGAGCATTTTAAGCGTTTGATCAAACTGGATCTGGACCGCCGGACGGCGGTGGTGCAGAGCTCGATCCCGTTGGGCGCCGCCGGACAGCAACGCGTGGAGCGTGCGCTCCTGGCGCGGTATGGGTCCGGTCTCCACCTGTCATTCGAAGTGAACCCCGGCCTCATTGGCGGTCTTCGTGTGCAGATAGGCAGCGACGTTTTTGATGGGTCCGTGCTGGCGAGGCTTAACAGTCTCGCCGAAAGTTTTTAGCCCGGGTTGAAGCCACGATGGGCGACAGCACGGATGGGATGTGGAAGGGCAGCAACAGGTTCCGTTGAAAAGGATCCCGCTGCATCGATTTTGATGGTTTTATGAGCACCTTACTTGAAGAAATTGAGCAACAGATCACGGGCGCGAAGGCATCGGTCAATCGCCAGAACGTAGGCGTAGTCCGTGAGATCAGCGATGGCGTCGCCAAGGTGGAGGGACTGACCGACGCGATGGCCAACGAGATGTTGGACTTTGGCAATGGTGTCATTGGCCTGGCGCTCAACCTCGAGGAGACTGAGGTCGGCGTCGTCGTCCTCGGGGACTACCTTTCGATCAAGGAAGGGGCTGAGGTCCGGACCACCGGCAAGCTGCTCTCCGTGCCGGTGGGCAAGGAGCTGTTGGGCCGGGTCGTGGACACCCTGGGCCGGCCTCTCGATGGCAAAGGCCCGATCAAGAGCGACGTCTATTACCCTGTCGAAAAGATCGCTCCCGGGATCATTAAGCGCAAATCCGTCAGCCAGCCGTTGCAGACAGGAATCATGGCCATCGATGCGATGATCCCGATCGGACGCGGCCAGCGCGAATTGATCATCGGTGATCGATCCACCGGGAAAACGACCATAGGGGTTGACACCATGATCAATCAAGCCCGCATGAACAAGGTGGGTCGGAGCGGTGGCGGCAAAGATTTTAGGCCCGTTTACAACATTTACGTGGCCGTGGGGCAGAAGCAATCCAATGTCGCGCGTGTGATTGCCGAATTGGAAAAGACCGGGGCGATGGAAGACACGATCGTGGTGGTCGCCGCGGCGTCGGATTCCGCGGCAAACCAGTATTTGGCGCCTTTTGCCGGGGCGGCGATCGGGGAATGGTTCATGGACAACGGCATGGACGCCTTGATCATCTACGATGACCTTTCCAAGCAGGCCGTGGCCTATCGGCAGGTGTCATTGATTCTGAAGCGTCCCTCCGGCCGGGAAGCCTATCCTGGGGATGTTTTTTATCTGCACAGCCGCTTGCTGGAGCGCAGCGCCCGTGTCAGCGAGAAAAATGGAAACGGTTCTCTGACCGCGTTGCCGATCATCGAGACCCAAGCGGGCGACGTTTCGGCTTATATCCCCACGAACGTGATTTCCATCACCGACGGCCAGATTTATTTGGAAACCGATTTGTTTTACCAAGGCATCCGCCCGGCCATCTCGGTTGGGTTGTCGGTGTCGCGCGTTGGTTCGGCGGCTCAAATCAAAGCCATGAAGCAAGTGGCCGGGCGCATCAAGCTGGATCTCGCGCAGTTTCGCGAACTGGCGGCATTCGCGCAGTTTGGATCCGATCTGGATGCGAAAACCCAGGCGACGCTCGAGCGCGGCAAGCGCATCGTCGAATTATTCAAGCAGATCCAATACAATCCCATCGCGGTGGAAATGCAGGTGGCCGTTTTGTGGGCCATGCAGAATAACTTCCTCGACGATGTGGCCGTTGAAAAGGTTAAGGATTGGCAGATCAAATTCGGGGATTATCTGGCGACTCGAAAAACAGCGTTGCTTGAAAAAATACGCGCCGAGAAAGCCGTGAGCGACCCCTTGGCGGCGGAATTGAAAACAGCGGTGACGGATTTCAAACAAAGCTATCGTTGAGAGTTGAACAGGGCGCCTTTTTTCCAGCCCTCGAACCTGACTCGACCCACAAACAGCCACCATGCCCAGCACGCGCGATATACGCCGCCGGATCAAGTCGATCAAGAACACGGCGCAGATTACAAAGGCGATGCAGATGGTCGCTTCGTCCAAGATGCGCAAGGCGCAGCTGGCCGCGCTGGCGGGCCGCCCCTACGCGACGCTGATGAACGATGTGCTGGCCGCCGTGGCGGAGAACGCGGGCGATTTCTCACACCCCTTGATGGCGGTGCGGCCCATCAAAAAGACGGCCGTTGTGCTGATCACGACTGACAAGGGCTTGTGCGGCGCGTTGAATTCGAACCTGCTTCGCGAGGCTGCGAAATTTGACAAGGACACCACAGTCTATGTGTGCGCCGGCAGGAAGGGCGGCCAGTTCGTCTCTCGCGTCAAGCGGAACCTCGGCGCCGAGTTCACCTACAAAGACTCGCCTGCTTTCAACGAGGCTCGATCCATCTCCAAATTTGTTCAGAAGCTCTTCTTGGATGGCGAAGTGGATTGTGTGGAGGTCATCTTCACAAACTTCATTAACACGCTGGTCCAAAAGCCTGAGGTGCGGCGATTGCTTCCGATTCGGGAAATCCAAGGGGTCGAAGCAGGCGTGTCCGGGGAAGGGGGGGGGACCGTCCTTCAGAAGAAGGACGTTGAGTATTTGTTCGAGCCCGATGCCGGATCGGTGCTGGGTAACATGCTTCCTCATTATCTCAATTTTCTCGTTTACCAGTTTTTGTTGGAAGCCAAGGCATCCGAGCACAGCGCCCGAATGGTCGCAATGAAGAATGCCACCGACAACGCCAAGCAGATCATTAAAGATTTGACCCTCGAGTACAACAAGCTGCGTCAGGCCAACATCACGAAGGAACTTTTGGAAATCACCACCGCCCAAATGGCGATGGGTTAATTTACGTCCATGAACAAAGGCAAAATCGTCCAAATCATCGGCCCCGTGGTGGATGCGGAATTCACCGACCTGCTGCCGGCCATCTACAACGCGCTGACGCTCGAGTTCGACGCGCCAGGTCTGGGCAAGACCCGCCTCACGCTCGAAGTGCAGCAGCATCTCGGCGACAATTGGGTTCGCGCTGTGGCCATGAGTTCCACCGAAGGACTCAAGCGCGGCATGGAGCTCTTAGACACTGGAAAGCCCATTTCCATGCCCGTCGGCCAAGCGGTCATGGGCCGGGTTTTTAACGTGACCGGCGATCCCGTCGACGAGCAAGGCCCTGTCAAGGCGGATAAATACAATCCGATCCACCGCCTCGCGCCACCGCTCGTAGATCAGTCGACGTCGCCTCAAATCCTGACCACAGGGATCAAAGTGATCGACTTGATCTGTCCGTTTTTGAAGGGCGGCAAGGTCGGGGCCTTTGGCGGCGCGGGAGTTGGCAAGACCGTCGTGATCATGGAGTTGATAAACAACATCGCCAAGCTGCACGGCGGCATTTCCATGTTCGCC
>SYMW01000185.1 GCA_005805305.1 Verrucomicrobiales bacterium | reverse complement strand
CCCCGTCTGGCGATTCCGCCAGGCGGTCAGCTGGGATTGGAGACGGCGGAGATCGGCGGAATCAAATTCAGGTGTGCTCATGACGCACCCCAGCATGCCGACCGCCGAAAATTCCTTCACGCACGCTTGCCGAAGCAACACGGTGCAACGCCGGATTCGGTAAAGGAGTTGCGCCTGGCCCACGCGAAGTCCGGCTGGGGTGGTTATTGGAAGGCCTGGCTCTCCGTGATCGACGAGAATTCGGGGAAGTATTTTCGCTGGCACGACCAGGCAGAGATCTATGATCGACTGGGCCAACCCGACAAGGTCATTGAGTGCCTGACCAAGAGCATTGAAAATCGGGAGTACTACGCCACGGGAATTCGGAGCCCGAACTCGTGGAAAGCTTACCGATTCGACCCGCGTTTCCAGTCGCTGTTGCGAATGTTGCGGGTAGAAGATAAAGCCACGTTCCAGGTCGAGTGAGCTTTCCGGTGTGCTCCCGGAAGATTATTAGAGGCATTCTTCGACAGTTACGGCGCTATTAAGAAGCATCCAAGGTCATATTTCAGCCGGTTGAATTTTGAATTATCTTAAGCTTACGAGCGCCCGGTAGTAGCGAACGGGAAGGGAACTGCTGTCGGGGTCAACGAACACCGAACCGCCTCTGACAGGACTCTTTTCGACCCATTCTGTGAGATCGTTTGACACTTCAACATTGTAATCGATGTCTCGGGCGCCGAGGACTTGAATGCGACCGGGTTCGCTGGCGCGAAGGCGAGGCGGTTCCACGATAGTAAGGATTTGTCCCGGCGGCACGTTCTTGAATTCTTGAACGATGCCGGAGGGCCATTCGATGCGGAGCGTCTCCACCTGGATGGCGTCACCAAGGCCGAAGTGGGCCCGGAGATCATTTTGATTCATGGTGCCTCCGCCGAGTTCGCGCAATTGCTCGATGGATTTGCCGCCCGTGGTGGACTTGGCCCGAACCTTGGCGCCGATGGCGGACCGGTTGGAAACGCTGCCGATGAGCCGGACGAGCAACCAGCGGTTGGCGTTGCCGTTGTTCCGGTAGAGAAAGTTGGACCGCACCACGTCAAAAGTTGCGTTGGCCACGAAGAGATCGAGGAATCCATCGTTATCGTAGTCTCCCCAGGCGCACCCAAGAGAAAGCCCCCCGTCAGCGACGATGTCGCCTTCGGTCACGGCTTCAAATGTGCCATCCCCTCGATTATGAAAAAGGCGGTTGGGAGTGGGCTTTCCGAAAGAGGAGTGTGCGACAAAGAGGTCCAGCCAGCCATCATTGTCGTAATCACCCCAGGCAAGGCCTACGCTGTTGGCTGTATCCTGAGTCATCTCAGTGGTGCTGATCAATTCGAAGCTGCCCGTCCCATCGTTCCGATAAAGGCGATCTTTGGCGCCAAGGCTGCATGATGCGATGAGGTCCATATCCCCGTCATTGTCGTAGTTGCCCCAGGCAGCACCGTTTGAAGTGGCGCGGTCGGTGACCACAGGCCCGGTGGTGATGCGCGTGAACGAACCGGCGCCGTTGTTGCGGAAGAGGAAGTCGCTTTCCCCAGGGCTGTTCGCATTGGCGATGAACAGGTCCAAATCACCATCGTTGTCCATGTCGCTCCAGCCGAGCGGTTCCGAGGTGCCCCCGGCGGTGACGATTGGCCCCGTGGCGATGCGCGTGAAGGAGCCATCGCCGTTGCCGTGGTAAAGTTGCTCGTTCTGGCCCGGTATCCCTGACCCCGCGACCACCAGATCAAGCCATCCGTCCTGATCATAATCCCCCCAGGCCCCGCCGCCGCTGTAGATGCTGTCATTCACGATGGGCCCGGTCGTCACGCTGGCGAAGGTGCCATCCTCCTTGTTTCGGTAGAGCAAGTCCTTCGGTCCGCGCGCCGCCGACTCCCAATTTGCAAAGAAGATATCCAGGTTCCCGTCGTTGTCGTAGTCAGCCCAGGCCAAACCGAAGCAGTCGTTCCGATCATTCACGATCGGCTGGCCCGTGATGGCCGCGAACGTTCCATCCCGGTTGTTCCGATAAAGCCTGTTCTGAAGATTGCCCGCGCTGCTGACTGCGAGGTCGATAAAGCCATCCTTGTCGTAGTCACCCCACGCGGCTCCCATAAAGTGGCCGGTATCGGTGACGATCTGGCCGGTGGTGACTTTGGTGAAGGTGGATTGGGCTGAGGCCGTCGTCAGGCCGGCGGCGACCAGTGCGAGCATAGAGAGGAGGCGGGGATTCATTTTGTTCCTTCGGTTTGGTGATTGTTCACAACGATGCAATCCCCCCGGGCCGGTGGTTTCTTTCAAACAATTTTAACTTTTTTTTCCTGAAAGAAAGCGCACTCGCCGGGGGATCACATATTTGAGGTGTCGCGAACACGTTTCCGGTGGCGTTTTGAGACGACATGAGGCGATTGACTTTTGACGACCTGGATGGGATAAAAAACTTGTGAAGATTGCGAAGATGAGCGCGGAAAAAAAGACTCCGGGAACCGTCATCGTCGAAAAGCATCGCCCCTTGATGAACAAGCTTTCATCGGCCCAACGCAATCGCCTTCGCCAACGCGCCGCCGAACTTCTTTACGGGCGTGAAGCCGCTGCGCCTGGCCATTGACACGAACGTCCTGCTCGACCTTGCCGGCGAAGTCGATGCCGTGGCCGAGGCCATGGCTATCATCGGCTCCCGACTGCCCGAAGCGGACGAACTCGTGCTGCCCAGCGTCCTGGATGAACTGGCATTTCTTGCCGAGGCCGGTTCTACGGATCAGACACGGCGACTCGCCCGCGAGGCGATCCAGCAAATTCGGAGTGAAAGGCGGCGGTGTCGTCCTCTGCTGGAACTTCCCGTATCGAACGTCGAGGTTGAAGCCTTGGCTGGCAAATTCCGCGCCGGTGGACTGTTGCCAGCGAAGGAGGTTCACGATTCGATGATTCTCGCCGAAGCGGCAATGATGTCGTGCGGACTCCTGTTGAGCAGCGACGAACACCTGCGGGGCATCGATCACCAGGAACTCACCTGGCTTTTGCACGGTTTTGAACTCGCTCCGCCCATTATCGCGACTCCGCGCGAGATCGCCCGAAAGTTCTCTCGCTAATCAGCCATCTCCTCAGTATCCACGACACCCTCCCAGGGTCATTGAGCGAATCCAAAAGGGGCGGAAGAAACCCTGCAGACTCGATTTTTTCCTGAAAGAAAGCGCTCTCGCCGGGGGATAACATCTTTCAGATGATGGCGAACAGATTTGCGGCCATGAGCGAAGAGAGCGACGAGTTTTTGCCGACCCGGGTGAGTCTGCTGGGCCGGCTCAAGGATTGGGGCGACCAGGAGAGCTGGCAGGATTTCTACGACACGTACCATCGACTGATCCACAGCGTCGCCCTGAAGGCCGGGCTGACGCAGTCCGAGGCGCAGGACGTGGTGCAGGAGACGGTCTTGACGGTGGCGAAGAAGATTGCGGATTTCCGCGCGGACCCGGCCCTTGGTTCATTTAAGGCGCACTTTACCCCCCTGTTTTCGTCAAAAAATGCTGTTCTGATTCGATTTCATGCGGGTTTCATCAATTTTGATTTTTCCAATATGTGGCCACATGTATAGTAATAAGTATCTTTACATCATTCTATAATATGCTTATTT
>SYMW01000184.1 GCA_005805305.1 Verrucomicrobiales bacterium | reverse complement strand
TAGTAAAGGGCGGTACCGAAAAGTACAAGTCATAAGTTGTTTATTATTAATTACTTACGATTTACACCATGCCGCGCTTCCTATTTCTTAACGGCATTGAGGCTAAACTACACGGAGGAATTCATGAAAGCGCATGCGCGGTTGCGGCAGATTCAAGCGAAGGACACCGCGGAATGAGTTTTGGGCTAACCGAATCTGAGCTGTCGCGAATTGAGGGAGTGTTCCTCCGATTTCCGGCGATTGAGAAAGTGGTGCTCTATGGATCAAGGGCCAAAGGAATCCACCGCCCTGGTTCGGACATCGACATCGTCCTCCTTGGGGACGGGCTTGATGACAGCCTTGTGACGGGGCTCGAGAACGAATTGGATGATCTGTTGCTTCCTTACCGATTTGATCTTTCTATTCTTTCGAAATTGAGCCACGCCGAGCTGATCGCCCATATTAGCAGAGGGGGAGCCTTCCTTTTCGAAAGGAGTCGGGTGGGTGCTTAGGGTCTTTCGGCAACCTCTCTCGGCGCGGGACTGGACAAGGTTTTCAGAGAGCCGGGTGCATCTCAACGATCTTTTTGATTGTGATGGTCATGGCGCTGGATGGCGTTGCGCGTCGATCCGTGGAGAGGGTTCGCACTTTTCGAGGGTCCTTTTGGCTTCGCGATCTTCCTTGAACAGGGACCAGCTGGTGAGCAGGGACCACAGCCAGGCAAAGCCGAGGATGGCAAGGCCCGCGCCTGCCAGGCTCAATTCCTTTCCCGCCTCGCGAACAAAGGCAATGGCGGCTTCAGTATCCGTGGGGGAGATGTCGGCTTTTCCAATGAATTGCACCAAATTCTTTGTCGCGTAGATGGAGAGGAGCAGACCTATGAGACTTGCCGTGACTTGGAGATAGCCTGCCTTCCTGCCACGCATCAGGCTGCCGAGGCCAGGCAATACGATTGCGTTGGCGATCAGGCAAGCTTTCGCGGTGACGGGTTTATTCTTTATCGCCTGCGGAGGCCCCGAAAAGATCCTCATAGGCTTGCATGATCATCCCGCCGCCCAAGGGCAATGCGAACAGAAGAACCACTTGCTGCAACATGGCTCTTGAGTTTGCGGCCTCCAGAACTTGCTGGAGCCGTTCCACATTGATCCCGCCCTCCGACACCAAGGCGACGGTCTCGCGGACCGTCCTCAAGTAGTTGTAGAACAAGACCGCGAGTACCGGGAGAAAAGCAATGACCGAGACCATGGCGACGCGGAACCAGCACCGATGCACTGTTTTGCGGCTGACCTCCATGGCGGACCAGAATTCCATGCCACGATCAGCCACCAAAGGCAGGGCGAAAGTCCAGGCCACGATGAGGTAGATCCCGGGCAAGACGAAGAGAAGCAAGCCAAAGGAACTCAGCACCTGGGTGAAAAGGCCCGCCAAAACCAATTGGGCCACACCGAGATGAAATCCATTCAGAGAGTCCGAGACGCGAGCCGGGAGTCCGCGCAGGCGTTTCAAAAAGACCATGAACAACCCGCCATAAATGATGCCATAGAACGACATGTTCAATAAGCCGCCGATCACCGGGATCGACATCAGCAGCATTTGCATGACCCAAGCGAGGAGGGAGGCGCCGCAGAAGAGGCCGAAATTCTTCAGCAATAGATCGACGCCCCCCGCCAGGCACCGAAGGACGCTCAGCTTGCCCGGTCCAGGTTCGCAAGTGTCTCTCGGCAGGGGTGGGTCCGTCAACGTGTCCTTTTCCTCCGTGGTAGAAAAGAGGTCCTGAAACTCCGAAAAGCTTGCGGCGGGCCTCCAGCCCTCGGTCCCATCGATTTGAAGCAACGTTTGAGCGTTCAACCGGCCTTCGAGCATCCAGACCCGTATTTGCTCCGCAGCCACGGGCCCGTATTCCCGGCCATCGCCGCCGATCATCTTATACATAGGCCAAAGCTCGCTGAAGGAAGCGCGGTGAGTCAAGGGGGCAATTTATTCTAAACCGTGACCATTCAGCTAAAGGCAGGGCTGCGGTGCCGCCAAAACCGGAAGTTATTTTTGCACGAACCCTCAGGGGCCAGGAGCCACTCCTGGATGCTTGGCGATTCGCCGGTGTGCGGCGGTTAGCGGCAGGCGCGATAACTGGCTCTTGGTCACCCATCGGGAGGATTCGCCGCCAAGCAGCTCGTTCCCACGCCCGCTCCCGTGGAACACTTCGAGCACGATGCGATGGCGAGTGACCGAGTGCCGGATGGAGGCCACTCGCGCTAGTGCATACTCGTGACCTAAGCCAAACAACCGTCTCACGCGGCTTGTGGTCAGTGCGGCGGTTCCCGGCGCTGACATTTGAGGGAACTGCCAGAAATTGGCGTTTACCCCTGTTTTGGGGCGTTTCTGCACCAAAAGCCGGCCGTTAAACTCCAGGAGCAACGCCACGTTTCGGGAGTTGAAGGTCTTGGGCTTGGGCGCTGATCTCGGAAGTTCATGGGCAACGCCGTTCGCGCGCGCGAAACAACCGGCATTAACCGGACAATCACCGCAACGTGGGGTTGCCACCGTGCAGACCACCGCCCCCAGCTCCATCAAAGCTTCGTTAAAATCTCCCGTGACGGTTCGAACTGGGGTTGGCGGCAACAGTCCCTCGTGTCCTTGCCTGGCGGCCTCCTCCACAAGCAATCGGGCTTCCGCCCAAAGCTGGTCCACGGAGGCTCGGGCTTGAATGTTTTCTTGAATGCCAAGATAGCGCGCCAAGACGCGCGCCACATTTCCATCGACGATCGGCACGGCCTTTCCAAAGGCGATGCTCCCGATGGCGCCCGCCGTGTAGCGTCCCACCCCTGGCAATTCCAGCAATTGCGCTTCCTGGCTTGGGAAGACCCCGTTCCACCGTTCTTGGATCATTTGGGCGGCGCGCCTGAGATTCATCGCCCGGGAATAATAGCCCAACCCCTCCCAGAGCTTCAGAATCCGTTCCGTAGATGCCGACGCCAGATCCGAGGGGGTCGGCAGGATCCGCATCCATCGCTCCCAATAGCCCACCACCGTTCGCGCTTGAGTTTGCTGCAGCATCACTTCAGCCACCCAAATCGCGTAAGGATCCCGGGTCTTGCGCCACGGCAATTCCCTAGCGGCGCCGCGAAACCAGGATGCTAACAGCCGAACGAAACTCTCCCGGCTGGATTCGAAGCCTGAAAGCTGTTGTCGCATCATATCACTTCGACCGATAGAATCATCTCGTGAGTTCGATTGCCGCCACCACGCACACTTGTCCGCTGACCCCAGGGGAAGCGCTGGAGTTGAAGGTTTACTTGAAGAATCACGATTATGAGCTGATGACGCCGCCGGCGCACGCCTCGCTTGCCGCCAGGCGTGAAAAGGTGAATCTCGTCCTGTACGAGAGCGGGAAATTGGTGGTTCAAGGCAAGGGAACACGGGACTTCGTCGAATTCGTCCTCGAGCCCTTGATCCTCAAGCGGGCGGGGATTGGCTATGAGTCGGTCCTTCATCCTGAACAATTCCTTCCTCGCCTGGGAATTGACGAAAGCGGTAAAGGCGATTTTTTCGGGCCACTTTGCATCGCGGGAGTGTATGTGAATGAGGCGGTGATTCAATCCTGGAAGGAAGCCGGGATACAAGATTCGAAGAACATTGGGAGCGATAAGAGGATTGCGGATTTGGCGGAGCTCATCAAGTCGACTCCGGGCTGTGTTTGGAGTGTGGTGCCGATAGGCAATCCGGCTTACAACCGGCTCTACGTCACTATGCGCAGCGTGAATCGCATTCTCGCTTGGGGTCATGCTCGGGTGATCGAGAATTTGATGCTGAAGCAACACCAGATGAACCCAAAGCCCGTTCGCGCCATCAGCGACCAGTTCGCCCAGGACAAGCAGACGGTGGCGAAGGCACTGATGAGCCTTGGCCAGTCGATCGAACTGGTTCAACGCCATAAAGCGGAGTCGGATGCCGCGGTGGCGGCGGCGTCGATTCTTGCGAGGCACGAATTCGTCACCCGGCTTGGCGCCCTGGAAAAATCAATTCGACTCCGCCTCCCGAAAGGGGCCTCGGCGGCGGTCGATGCCGCCGCCAAAGAGGTGGTCGCAAAATTGGGCGCCGACCAGCTTGAAAGTGTGTCCAAGAAGCATTTCCGAACTTGGTTCCGAGCCTTGGACCTCCCTGAACCTCCGAAGCAGGAATGGAAACGCGGCTCAAAATCCAAGTCGGTTGATTGAGGAGGGAGGCTTCTTTTTAGGTTTACTCACCCGGCGCTTTGTCTGAATCATCGGGTCCGATGAATTGGACTTCAGACTATCATATGCACACGCCGTTGTGCCATCACGCGGTCGGGGACCCCACCGATTATGTGGCGCAAGCGAAGGCGCTGGGCCTTTCGGAGATAGGCATGTCCGATCACAGCCCGATGCCTCGGGACGATTGGGATGACTGGAGGATGGCCCAAGCCGATCTCGTCGAATATGTCGCGAAAGTCAATGCCGCCCGAGCCGCCCATCCTGATTTCTCCGTGCTTCTGGGTTTGGAAGTGGACTTTATTCCTGGACTCGAAGGATGGATCAAGGACCTGGCTTCCCGCCACGACTGGGATTATTTCATTGGTTCCGTGCATTATGTTTCCGGCCACTGGGACTTGGATAATCCAAAGAAGTTGAGCGAGTGGAGGAAGCACGATCCATTTGAAGTTTGGAGTCTTTATTTTCAACGACTCACCCAAGCCGCAACCTCAGGCCTGTTCGAGATCATTGGCCACGCCGATCTATGCAAAAAGTTCTGTTTTTATCCAAGAGAAGATTGCACCCCTCTGTTCAACACTTTTCTCCAGGCGGCGGCGGATTGCGACGTGGCTATCGAACTTAACACCGCGGGTCTCCGGAAGGATTGCAAAGAAATTTATCCCTCGCCCGCTTTCCTGAAACTCGCGAGGAAACATGGAGTGCGAATTACTTTCGGCTCCGACGCGCACGCTCCGTCGGAGGTCGGCGCCGACTTCGCCTACGCCATCAATCTGGCGCGGGAGATTGGGTTCACTCACTGGTGCCGTTTCAAAGGCAGGGAAAGGCAATTCGTCCCGTTGAATTAGGGGGCTGGAAGCAGCGGGGAGGGGGGGGCTCTGAATTTGTTTGACGGCCTCGCGTCAGAGGCGTCAGATCTCACCATTCCATTTCGATATATCCGTTTGCCCAGAAAGGTTGGGTTTCGATGGCTGCGGTAATCTGT
>SYMW01000183.1 GCA_005805305.1 Verrucomicrobiales bacterium | reverse complement strand
ATGTTTGTGATTCAGAAATTCTCATCTTGATTGCGGAAGGACCTCAAGGGACTGACGGACGGAAATGAATCGATGTAGAAGGGTGGCGGATTTGGGTGTTGATTGAAATTGTATTGGAAAAGCAGTGGACCTCCGGTGGTGCTCCGGAGCTTGAGTGTGCCTCGGAAACGTTTCCCATCGACAAAGGCCTCGAGCAATTCAATGCCGTGGCCGTACTTCCGCTGCCAGCCCGCCGAAATCCGCGCCGCCGCCAACCCCAGAGCCTGGCTGGCCAGTGAAGCCACGCCCACCCATGCAAAGGGGTCAGTCAAGAGTTTAATGTTTTATGAATGTTGCGGCACTGCCAATACAACATGTATTCAGGTAAGTTTTGGTGCGCCTGCTCAAACGCTCGGCGATCCACTTCAGCTCCACCGTTGACTTCCCCGCTCGAAGCCGCCGAGCTATCGAGCGTGGGCGACCGGACACAATCCGCCCATTACAGCTGCTTTGCTTATTCAGCCCTGGTCAGCCAAATTACCTTCAAGAGGCGCTTGACAGAGTTCTTCATTGGGGAGGATTGCGCTCCAATACCGTGCTTGAGTGCAAGGGATCTCATTAGACAACCGGCGGCAGGCTCTGGGAGCGTCGGCGTCTCGCCGGCTCCTCTGGGCGCTGAATCACCCGCCACGCCGGCGGGACGCCAGCGCTCCCAGTGGAAGAATTCTGTCATGCACCCACCTTCAAGCAAAACTCCACGACGAGGATGACGTCCACCCGGCAACATGATTATCTGAGTCGTCTCAGGTCGATTGTTTCCACGCCCACGGCATCCGCCGCCATCGGCTACGCCTCATCCAGGCTTGTGCAAATCTCCACGATGTACAACTGTCGTTTTTAGGGAAAAACAAGAGACCGCGAAATGACCCGCCCCGCCATCCAGACTGCGCGGCAGCGCAGCCCCACCTTTCGCTAGATTGTCACGGCTCAGCGATGCGTCAGGGAGTCCGGTCCGGTTTGCGGCCGAGAAATCCTTCGAGCCGGATGCGAATGCTGTTGAGTTGGGGGCGTATTTCCTGGAAACGAGGATCGTGCATCCAGCGATGGACGACCTGCAGGGACGCGGCGTCTCGGCTCCGGATCTCGGCTCCCGATCTCGGTCGTGTCTCAGTGAGCAGATTATGGCTCACCATGGAATTCTCGCTTGGAAACGCGTCGGCGAAGGCCTCCAGCTCGGATTCCCCCAACTGTGGGTGCAACAAATACTTTTCGAGCAACTCACGCTGCGCCGCCTGCGAAATGTCCGCTTTGGCGAAGTAGCCTGCTCGTGTCGATTCCCTGCCGTTCATCATGTCGAAATCCGGGAGCAACGATGCCAGCACGGGTTCCGGATCGCTCCGTGCCAGCCTGTCCGCCGCAAGAAACGCGGCGTGCGCCACGGCTTGATTGTTAGTCATACGCAGCAGGCGCGTGAGGTCGGGGATGAGAGAGGACCCTCCGAGATGGACGGCGACATCGAAAGCTTCAAGACAGCCGACACTGGGATCTTGAAGCCAAGGCTCGTGTCTGAGGAGTTGCCTCACCTTCGAGGCGAGCCAGTCACGGGTGGTATCGGACGGTTCGAACTTGGCGACGCTCCGAAGCGCCAACGCCCATTCGTCCGCGGACTCCATCTTGCCCAAAATCTCCCTGCCAATCCTTGCCGCCGCGCCGGGATCAATTTGCTCCAAGTAATCCAATAAGAACGACCTGAGCGTGGGCGCGCTCGCCAATGATCCTCCGGGACCAAGAGCAAACGGAGCACGCGTGCTGGAATCCGCTCCAGAGTTGAGGAACTCTTGCACCACGCGCGACGCCTCTCCGGGGGGCAGCCGGCCCAAGGCCGCGCGGAGATCGATGAGGGAATCGCCGGCGCTTTTTGCAGATTGAGCAGCGCCAAGCTTCGAAACGGCAAGCTTCAGGAGGAGTTCAACCTCAGCCGTGCCGCCGCCTTTAGAGGTTTCGGCCTGAGGCTTCCGCGCAGCGTCGGGCGCGGGTGCGCTTGGGGCCGTGGCAACGCCTTCCTCCGGCTGTTTCAGCCTTGAAATCAGGACGCCACACCCCAAGATCGCCGCGGCGGCGGCGATCCTCAGCCACCAAAGGCGCTTGGGAGTGGCCTGGTGGGGAGAGTTCATTCCACACTTTAGAACTGAATCCGAGGATCTTTAGAAGTGCAATCGCAACCGCGCCATCAGAACACGCTCCCGCGGCATTTCTGTGTATAAATTCAATGGGTTCAGCCTGTAATCCTGATCCGTGAGGTTGGCGAGGGTGAGGAGGAGCGAGCCTATCTGGCGGGGGAACCTGTATCCTATCGAGAAGTCCAATTGGTGGGCGCTGTCGCCGGGAATATCCGGGGTGTAGCCACGGTTGCTTTGGATCATCCAATTCGAGTCTAGCCGCGAATAAAAGCCCGAGTGATGGTTGAACAGCACGTTTGCGTTGATCCGATGCATGGTGGCGCTCTCTGTTTTGTCGGCGCTTGCGGATAGAGCCCTTGGGATTTCTGGAAAGACGGTGTGCAGGTCGGAGTCGCGCAACGTGTAAGATCCTCCCACGGACCACTCTTCTCCCAGCAACTGCTGGACGTAAAGACTCGCCACTTTCTCCTCATAATCGAGATCCCGATCCAGTGTCGTGGACCGGATGGGCAACGGGAGATTGAAGGCGCCAACCGGGCTGTCGATTTGAGAACGCAGGAGTTCCGCTTGGATCCCCGCGTAGGTTCGGCTCTTGAATTTGAGATCGATACCCGTTCCGGCCACTTCATACCTTGGCCCTGAGACGGATCCGACGATGGATTCAGAAATGATGGTGCGATAGGCTTGACCAAAACCAGCGAGCTGGGTGGGCTCCAGCCGGTAGCTTTCGTCGAAGCTGACGCCCCCGAGGAAACGGCTGTACATGGCGCGAAGACTGATCGTGCCGTTAGGAATCCAAACCAGCGACGCCTTAGGGCTCAAGCGGTCATCTTCCGATTCCACTCCGGAGAGGGGCACCAGGCGGTGATTCAAGGGGAATCGCATCCAATCGTATGAGAATCCCGCGGTGAGATAGAGTTGATCCCAGAGCGCCCGCGTGTAATAGGCGTATCCGGCGGTCCTCTCGAAATCTTCCGTGAACGAGGCGTCTGTGGCCGGCTTGGGAAACAGCAATCCGAAAGCGCTGCCTTGGGTCACATCCAGCCGGTTTCGGTTTTCAAACTCGCCGACCTGGTAGCGCACGCCAAACACCAGCGTATTGCGGTCGAACTGCGCGATTTGATTCAGCTCGGTGTTGTAAAACGAAAAATCGCTGCCGTAATCGACGTCGAAAGTGGGAGTCCGAATGCGAGTGATCTGCCCGGCCGCATTCTTTTCGAGCAAGGGAATGGACACGATGGAATCGCCGAACCGCTGCTCGTTGTTCAATCCCCCCGCCAGAAGGAGCGTGTGGATTCCTGGAGACCACTCCCGATGATAGGCTCCGACCAGATACGGGGACTGGAACTCGTCATAATTGAACTTGGGCCGGGCTTTGTTGGGATCGTAGTATTGGAAGTTGTCTCCGGATGTGTAGTCCTGATACTTCGCGAGGAAGAAAATCGAGTCTTGGGCGGTCAACTGCTGCTTGAACTTGGAATACCACTCGATGCGGGACAACTCGTTATTGGGCCGGACACCCTCGTTGCTTTGATATTCCAAATCCAAGGAATAGCTTGTGTTCCCAAACGTGCCAAACTGAGAAGCATACTGGATATATTGGCCGTCGCTGCGCGCTGACGTGGAGGAATTGAAACCAAACCGGTCTCTCTCCAGCAGCTTCGAGTACTCGTATTGCGAGACGTGCTGCGAGAGGGAGCCTCCCCCCACGGGCGAAAGCAGGTCCGAAAGCAGGGTTTCATTGAACCATACGGATTCATGCCGCAGGTTGAATCGAGTGGGGTCGCGCAACGCGTTGAAGCTGTCAGCCAGGAACCGATGCGCGGACGCGTTTGCATAATCATACACGACGGCCCGCGACGCCTCCTGCACGCTCACGTCGGCGAGCCCCGCGCGGAGATAAAAATTCGCCAGGTTGACGCTGCTCACGGCTTTGTCCTGGTCGAGGAGGAATCGGGACCGGTAAAGCACTCGGTTGGTGTTTAACGTGAGAGCGTGTTCGAGATCCTCCACGGCTCCGTTAATCTGGTGGTGGTCATATTTCAACAAAGCGGAATAGAGCCATCCTGTGGGATCGCCCGGGTCCAGCAAGAGAGCTTGCCGCAGTTCTCGAAGCGCGTTGGAGGAATCATGCGCCGCGCCAAAAGCTTTGCCGAGATAACTGCGCAGCATGCCCCGATTGGGCTCCAGCGCCGACGCGGTCTGCAAATCCTCCACGCCGCCCGTGACATCCCCTTTTCGGATTTTGGAAAGTCCCCGGCCCAGCCAGGCGTTGCCCAGGTTCGGATCCAGACGGATTGCCTGTTCGAACGACTCGCGCGCCCGCGGGATCTTGTTTTCGGCGGCGTAGAGGAACCCTTGGAGCGCCCAGGCTTGGGCGTTCTTCGGCGAGAGTTCCAGGGCTCGTTTCAACGCCTCTTTCGACTCCGGCACGCGACCGAAACCGAACTGGAGTTCGGCCAGCCGTTCCCAGGCGAAGCCGAATTCCGGCGAGAGTTTAATGGCTTGTTCCGTGAGACGGAGGGCCTCGTCGAGCTGGAACCGAGATTGGAGCCAATAAGAACGCGCCAGCAGCAGAGAGGGACTCGCGGTCGAGCTCGGGCCCAGGTCTTGGTCCGCGCCAGGCGCCGGTTGGTTTTTCACCGTGGCGACCAGGGTTTCCAGGGCGGCGATCAAGGGCGCATTTTTGGCGACAACCTGGCTCGTTTGAGGCAGTCGCTGGGTTGCCTGGTCGACTTGTCCCGAGAACACGAGCAAAGCCGATTCGTAAATCTTTCGCGCCTGCGACGAACCCTCCGGAGGCGGGAGCGCGTCCAGAGCGCCCAGCAGGTCGCCTTCCTTGTAAGCTTTCAGCGATGAGGCGAGGGCTTGTGCTTCCGGCGCGCTGAACTCGAGTTCACCGGGGTCTAGGACGCCGGGGTAGTAGAGCGACCATTGGATCACGTTCGCCACTTGGAGCGCCGGGCTCACACGGGGTTTTGAGCCGCTCGTGGCCGATGCCTGTTCCCCCGGCTTCAGGGGCACGCTCCCGAGTTCGTTCATCACGTCCATCTCACCTTCGACCAGAGTGAAGACCGTCGCGCCGTCATCCTTCACCTCCAGGTTGAACTCCGTGCCACGGATCGCGCCGGTGGCCGTCGGAGTTCGGATCTCAATCTCTCCCGGCTTTCCGCGACCAAAGAAATAAGCTGCTCCCGCGGTGATGCTGAGTGTGGACTTGGACGCTGGGGCTGTGCCGGCGGGCTTCTGAATCTCCACCGTGGTCCGTTCGTTCAAGCGCAGGACCGTGAGATTGGGGAGGCGTATCGTGGCCCGGCTCTGGACCGACGTTCGCACTTTGTCTCCAACGCCGAGAGGATGGTCCTGCGCGGCCGCCGCCCAAACCACCGTCCCCGCTTTTGAGTGCTCGACCTTGCCGGAAACGGCGATGATGGCGCCTTGCGCCTCAGCCTGGGCCGTCGCGGCGAAGGACGAAGACGCGTGCCAAGACAGCAGCCAGGCGCACCAGGCGATGATCAGAAGGGGATTGGGGAAGTGCTTCATAATGTTCCAATAGAATTGCCGTTCGGTTCCGCCGTCTGTTCGTGAAATCAATATTGATCCCTCCTGGAGCACCTCATTTTTCACCCATGCTGACTTCTCCGGTCCAGTTTTCATCCGGGGGATCCGTCAGCAGATTTTTGATTTCCTTGAGGTAGAATTTGCTTGGCCCGTCTTCGGGTTTGAGTCTCAGCGTTTCCTGAAAGCCCATTGCCGCACCATCGAATTCGCGGCGTTTGAATTTTCTCAGCGCGGCGGCGAAGGTGTCCCGCCAAGGTTGGGTCGCTTCCATCATATTGAGCTCCCCAATGATCTCGCACACTTGCACCGAGCGTCCGATGCCTTTCACTTTGAAGGTTCCCACGGGTCGCATGGTGAATCTGTCCTCGATAGGCTTTTGAAATTCGCGCGACGCGAGGATCGAGGTTCCCAGGTGTTTATTCAAGCCTTCGAGGCGAGAGGCCAGGTTCACGGCGCCGCCCATCACCGTGTAATCAAACCTCTTGGTGCTTCCAAAATTGCCAACCAACGCTTCCCCGGTGTGGAGGCCGGCCCGGGTCTTCAGAGGCGAGTTTTGGTTGTCCGCCTCGTAGAGAACCAACTGTTCGTGGAGCCGGATCGCGGTCCGGCAGGCCCGTTCTTCCTTGTTGTTCTGCTTTTCCGGCGTGTTCCAGACGGCAAAGATCGCGTCGCCAATCAATTTGATGACCGTCCCATCGGTCTCGTGAACCGCGGCCAGAGCCTTCTCAAAATAGCTGTTCAACATCTTGTCCAGATCGGCGAGCACCGTGTGCTCGCTGATCAGGGAATAGTTGCTTATGTCGGTGAAGAGGATGCTCACCTCCTGGAGCTTGGCGCCAGGTTTCATCAGCTCCGGGTGCTTGAGCAGCTCCTTCGTGCGGGATGGGGAAATGTAAAGCGAGAGCGACTCCATGAGAACGCGCCGCTCGGCGTACCAGTGGAGAGAGCTGTGGAGCCATGACCACAACAGTCCCACCGGCATCTGCACCGCCACCAGCACCAGCCAGGCCCACCAAACATTCGCGAACCACGCCGCGGCGCAGGCCAGGCTTCCGATGGCCAGCGCGCTGACCAGAGTCAGCAGGGCCGCGGTGAAAGGCCGAAGCAGCGTGGCGCCATAACCGAATCCAGCCCCAAATGAGAGCAAGACGGCCAATTCGATCCAAGCGGGAAACCGAGTCAGCCAATCCCCGCGCATCCAGTTCAGACATTGCGTGGCGTGGATTTCGACTCCCGGGGCGAACCCCATTCCCCACCGAGTATAGGGAGTGGCGAACTCGTCTTTGCTGTCACCCGTGAATCCCGCGGAAATCTTGCTGCCGACAAACACGATCTTGTCCCGGAACATTCCTGGCGGAAAACCGTGCGGCTGGAGCACCTTGGAAAACCCAATGCTGTTCAGGCCCCTGGGCGGGGCGTAATAGTTCATCCATCGGGGGCGGCTCCGTTCGGCCCCCGGTTGCGCGTGGGGGCTTCCCGCCAACCTTGCCGCGGCCCACGCCAGGGTGGGAACTTCATCTAATCCTCCCACGCCAAACAAAAACCCTGTGTGCTTCCGGATGCCGAAATCCGGCTGTTGCTGAAGGGACACATTTCCCAGTCCTGCGGACGCCTTCAGCAGGGCCTCAAATGGAACCTCCAGGGTCTCCGATTTGACCCCTTCGAGAGCGGCGCCTGAGAGATGATTGACCGCCGAAACGACCTTCTCATGGGCTCGAACAGCGGCCACGAACCGTTCGTCAGCGTCTGGCGCGTTCGTGTTGGGGTCCACAAAGAGGATATCAAATGCCACCACGCGCGCTTTTTCCTCGCGCAACACGTCGACCAGCCGGGCGTGCAAGCTTCGATCCCAAACGGCCGTGAAAGGTTGCTGCAAATCCCGGTGAGATTCCTCATCCAAATAGACGACCACCACCTCCTCGGGCTTGGTCGGAGATTTCAGGGCGAAGGGGAAATCGTAGCTGAGCCGAACGAGGCTGCCAGTGTCCCTTTGAAGGAAAAAAACAGGACCCCCGCAGCGGTGGCGAGAAGCGCTCCCGTCAATCCACCCCAACGCGCTGGGATCCACGATTTCTGAGGCTTGATGTTCAATCGGCGATTGCGCGATTGCCTTCCACGACCAAGGATTTTGAAATCTTAAGGAGCTTGATGGCAGTGGCAAGGAGATTGTGCTTCGGGGCCGTTCCGGCCAAGGTAATCCGGGAGCGTTTTTGGTTGCGTATTCTCCCTCGGAGTTGCTTCGATGTTGGCACGCTCCGGAAAGCGGGAGCCGTGGACCGACACGAGGCCCAGCCCACGACATGGGCGGAGGCATCATTTTATTTTCGAATGATGGGTAGCGTTGCTGGGCAGGGTGGATGATCGTGAGTCCAAAATCGATGAAACATTGATTATGCGACACCTCGTTTTGAATTTCGGCAGCTTGGCTGTTTTGACTGCCGTCTGCGTTTTCGCTAGCGGGGCGCGATCCATGGCCGCCTCCGTCGCGTTTGATTTCTCCATCGACCCCGCAAGCCAAGGCGTCGAGATCAAAGGGAATAACTCTAAACCATGGAACACCTCGGGTGGCAATCCCGGCGGTTTCTTGGCCCTGACCTACGCCGAGAACGCACAATACGGGGCGCTGAAGTTTCCCGACCTCGACGGGGGAGCGGCCATGGTGGCTTTCAAGCTTGAGACCGACCTGCGAGTGGGCAACAGCACGGGCGAACTTCCAGCGGACGGCTTTTCAGTGAACTTTGCGCGGACAAACGATCCTCTATTGCTGGGTGATTTGAACTCTCAAGCTGATTTCGCGGTAACAGGCTGTGCCGACTGCGGAGCCACGACAGGCATTTCCGTGAGCTTCGACACATGGTCAGGGCACACGCTGCCAGACGGTCCGGATACGGTCGGGATTATTGTCCGCGTCGACAACAAGACCATCAGCCGCACCGAACTCCCCACTCGCCATGGTGATTGCGGCGACAATACGAGTTTGCAGACTGGGCCGCGTGATCCAAATTTTTGGACCAATGGCGGCAGCGCGCGAGATGCGGCCTCGTGGGCTGATCTTTGCTGGAGCAAGCT
>SYMW01000182.1 GCA_005805305.1 Verrucomicrobiales bacterium | reverse complement strand
TCGAAACGCCGTGGCACCCCGAGACATGATCGTCCGCGACGCATTGCTGGTGATGACGAATGCTCGTTCGGGATGTGTTTCCGTTGTGAATGCGCGAGGAAAACTGATCGGCGTCTTCACTGATGGGGATCTTCGCCGAGGGATGTCTGAAAACCTCCAAATCCTGAACAAACCCCTCGGAGAGGTCATGACCTGCGATCCGGTTCGAATTCGCGAGGACGCACTCGCCGTGGAGGCGCTGAAGGTTTTCAATGAACGGCGGATCGACGACCTCGTGGTGGTTAACAGCCGTCAAGAGCCTGTGGGGTTGGTGGACACTCAGGATCTACCCAGACTCAAGCTGACTTGAACCGCTGCTCCAGCCGCGTATCTTCAGACATCAGATTTTCTGAGGCAATTTGGGAAAAAGAATTGAGTGTTGGTTTCCCTCAAAACAACGCCCTCGCTCCGTGCCCTTTCCCCATGGGATGGGGCATGTGGGTTGGTTGCAGTGAGGATTTCAAGGAAATGGCAAGCGATTTGTTGGCAACGATTCTCCCCTTCTTTTCCGAGTTCCGAAGTTTTAAGGCTAATCGGAAGCTCGATCCCGTGCTTTCGAGGCGGCGATTGCCGTCACTTTGTTTGGAGAGACTAGGGGAAGGAGTGAGCGGGACATTCCCGGTCGAGTTGGCGTTCGTAAGCCTCGCGCAAGGCATCCACCGATGTCGTGGAGCGGAATGGTGTGTCGTCAATTCGTTCGACGGGGACTATGCCGTAGGAAGCGAGGCTCAAAAATACGGTGTCAGCAAGAACCAGTTCTTCCGGCATCATCATGGTCTCTGAAAACCTGAGGCCCAGGCTGCCGCAGAGTTCGATGACTAGAGCGCGCGTGACTCCAGGGAGCGCATTCGTTTCGAGTGGCGGCGTTTGGACCACTCCGTGTCGCACCCAGAAAATATTAGCGGCGCTCGTTTCGGCAACCGCCCCCTGGTGGTCTAGCAACAGCGCATCGTTTGCCGACTGATCGTCCGCTTCTATGCGAGCCAAGATTTGGACCAGCCGGTTAGAGTGTTTGAACGGGCTCATTGGGTTGGGAGGGGGGAGTCGAACAGATCGAGCGGTGATGAGCGTCCATGGCTTGACTGGCGAAAGAGCCGGGCTATGCATTGTCACCAGCATCGTGGGAGGGCCCGCGCCGCGAGGAGAGTAACCGCGCGAACCAACGCCGCGTGTTACCTGCAGCCGGGCAATACCATTTGGTTGACCATTTCGCTTGGAGGCCTCACGAAGCACTTGATCGAGGCCCCGCAGGTCCTGGTTCATCGAAAATCGGAGGACTTCTATCGCTTTGGCAATCCGCGCCGCGTGGCTTCTCCAGCGAAACGGCTCTCCATTGTGAATACGTATCGTTTCAAAGAATCCGTCTCCGTACAGGAGCCCGCGATCCAAGACGGAGATCCTGGCCTCCCTTTCGTCGACGAACTCACCATTGAGGTAGACTGTCATAGATTCTGAGTAGGAACCTTGGCGGAGGAGCCCTTCAAATCCAGATCCAGGAGGGAGTTGCCTCCCTCCTCGTCAAACCTTTCTCATCCAGGATTTTGCAAATCTCCACGATGTTCAACTGCCGTTTTAAGGTTGAAGGCTAACGGCTGCAGGATGCGATCGTCGGCCGAGCCCCGAGGTTTCCTGCGCCGCTTACCGGGGCATCGCGGCAATGACGACCTCCGGAAGCGGATCTAAAGTCTCAGAGGATCGACCGATTGCTCCCACGAGCGTGAGTGCATTGCCTCGACGAATCCCCGGGCCTTCGTCAGGGTTTCCTCATATTCAGCGTTTGGGTCGGAGTCGGCAACAATGCCAGAACCCACGTGGAAAGTCACTTCACCCTCGGCGCACAATGCGGTTCGGATCAAGATGTTCATCTGGCTTTCACGATTGAAACCTAAGTAACCCGCGGAACCGGTGTAAGCGCCCCGATCGTGAGGTTCCAACGCATCGATGATCTCCATAGCCCGGAATTTTGGGGCTCCGGTGACGCTTCCCCCCGGGAACATGGATGCGAGCGCTGAGAAGTGGGTGTGGCTCGGATGCAAATGGCCTTCGATCGTGGACACCAGATGTTGGACATGGGTGAAACGCTCCAGTCGGGCGAGCTCGGGCACGTGCACCGTTCCGTATTGACAGACCCGACCGAGGTCATTTCGGAGGAGATCGGTGATCATGACAAGCTCGGCCAGCTCTTTTGGGCTGGATTGAAGCTCGTAAGTGAGCAGTGCGTCCTCGGCGGGGTCTTTCGAGCGCGGTCTGGTACCCTTGATTGGACGGGTGATGACATGGTCTCCGCTGGCACGCAAAAAGAGCTCGGGCGAGGACGAAACGATCTGGCACAGGCCCATGTTAATCAGCGCCGCATAAGGAGCGGGGGTCGATCTGGCGAGCGCTCGATAAAGCTCCCATGCCGAGCACTCTTGAGGCGTGCTGAGGCGATGGCTCAGATTGACCTGATAGATGTCCCCCGCTTGGATCAACCTGCGCGCCGACCCAACGGCTTCGACGAACTCAGACTGGGATCTGTTGGAATGAATCCTCAACCCGCGGCTTTCTCCCGGCTGCCTCCTACCGGTTGAGCGAACAACTGGCTCCGTTTCCAAGAGAGTCTCTGGCGGGCCTCCGCCGAGCCATCGCCGCCACTTGTCGATCTGACGGTTTGCTCTGTCCGCGGATCTCGTTCCCTCCAGATTCAATCCAGTGGCGAGGATCCAGGATTTGCGCAAATGGTGGTCGCACACCATCAAACTGTCGTAAAACCCAAACCAACAATCTGGTTGAACCGTGTCGGAAATGGGTTTGCGGGAGAGTTTAGGTTCGACGAAATAGCGGAGGCCGTAACCGCAGAAGCCGAAGCAGCCACCGGTTGGGAAGGGGAGATCGATCTCATCAAGAACCTCATAGCGCTCCAACTGGCTTTGCAAAATGCGCCACGGATTTCCAAATTGATTCCAAGTTCCGCCAGGAGTGCGCCACTCGCAATGCGAACCTTTGCTTGAGAAGGTCAAGAAAGGATCGGCCGCCAGGAATGAGTGCCGGCCCCTGGCAGGGTCTTGCATTTCGCTTCCGAGGAGGACAGTCCCGGGCCGGGAGGCAAATCGAGCCGCGAGGCGGGATAACGCGGAATCGTCGCCTGCCAATTCCAATTGTGAACGCAGCGGTCTTGCGGCCATGATCAACAGGCCTTGGATTCGAGAAGTTGTTGGATTTTATTCCTGTGTTTGGAGGGGCCAACAACCGCCAGGTTCAAATGGTCAGCCTGAAAAAAAGAAAGGGCGGCGCCTCGGATTTCGGAAGCGGTGACGCTGGCGAGACGCCGTTTGACTTCGTCGGGCGAAATCACATGGCCGTAGCAGACCATGTTTTCGCCCAGCCAGTTCATCTGGCTTTCAGTGTTCTCAAGACTCAGATCCATCTGGCCAATCACGTAATCCCTGGCGCGTTTCAATTCCGATTGGTACGGCGCCTTTTCCTTCATCCTTCGGAGTTGCTCGAGCACGACACCAAGAACCTCCTCCAGCCGCTGCGGGTCCAATCCGGCTGAAATCGTGAGCAACCCCACGTCATCGAACGCGGAGAGAGAACTATAAATCGAATAAGCCAAACCTCGTTCTTCTCGAATGGTCTGGAAGAGGCGGGAGCTCATGTTCTCGCCAAGAATCGTATTCAGCAGCCGGAGGGCGTATCTGCGATCGTCGTGCCTGGAACAGGTTCGGATCCCGAGCGCGATTTGGCACTGTTCGACCGGCTTGGCGCAGACGATGGAACGTGGTTTTCCTTGGTTAGGAACGGCTGAGGAGAACGGGGTTCTTGCGCCGCGTGGAATCCGTTTGGCGAATGATTCCAATCGCTGGACCAATTGAGCGTGGTTTATTCGTCCGGCGACCGAGATGACGGTTGAATCGCTGATATAGGCGTGCTTGTGGAATTTTACCAGCACTTCACGGGAAAGCCTGTCCAATCCAGCGAGAGTTCCTGTCAGCGAACGGCCCAGGGGTTGATTTGGCCAGCAGAGTTCGTTGAGCAGTTCGAGGACAAGGTGGTGAGGCTGGTCTTGATACATCGCGACCTCTTCCTTGATGACCTGCCGTTCCTTCTCCACCTCCGCAGAGTCAAACACAGAATTCAAAAACATGTCACCAAGGACATCGATCAAGTGGGGAAGTTTCTCGTGGCTGGCGCGGGAGTAGAAGCACGTGCTTTCCTCGGAAGTAAACGCGTTGAGATATCCCCCAATGCCCTCGATGGCTTCCGAGATCGCGGCCGCGTTGCGGCGCCGCGTGCCTTTGAAGAGCATGTGTTCAATGAAGTGGCAGGCCCCGTTGAGAGGCTCCGCTTCATAACGACCGCCGATCCGCACCCACACTCCAATGGTCGCACTCGTCATGTGGGGCATTTCAGCCGTGACGAGCGTGGCGCAGCCAGGAAGTTTGGTGGTTTGATAGATCACGGAATCAAGCGAACGCGGGGGGTATCGTTTTGGGAGGCCCGACTCGGTGCGTGTAATCTAAAATCACAGACATGGCCTCCTCGACCGAATCGGTCAGAATAACGAGACTGGTGTCCTTCGGGCTGATGAATCCTTCTTTTTTCAACACCTCTTCAATCCATGCCAATAATCCGCTCCAATAAGCCGTGCCAAATAGAATCAAAGGGAATCGGGAGATCCGATGCGTTTGCACCAACGTGAGAACTTCAAAGAATTCGTCCAACGTTCCGAATCCGCCCGGCATGAAGACAAACCCCATGCTATACTTTACGAAGCACACTTTTCGAGAAAAGAAATAGTGGAAATTGATCGGCATGTTTGCGTATCGGTTCCCTTTCTGCTCATGCGGAAGCGTGATGTTCAAGCCCACGGATTGTCCTTTGCCCCGCGCGGCCCCTTTGTTCGCGGCTTCCATGATTCCAGGGCCACCCCCAGTAATGACCGCATAGCCATTCTTCGCCAGGGTTCGTCCGAGCTCTTCTGTGGAAATGTAAAACGGATCTGACGGTTTGGTCCTCGCGGAACCGAAAATAGTGACGGCTTTTTGGAGCCCCGACATCGTTTCGAAAGAGTCGACGAACTCGGCCATGATCCTGAAAATTCGCCAAGGATCATCTCTGGTAAAGACGGGCTGTATCAAGTGTGTCATGGGCTCCACCCTACACGAGGCCTCCCGGCTGGCAATGATGGAACTATGGCGCGATTCACCCCCAGAATCAATGAGGATTTGTCATGACTCCGAGAGGGAAGAATTGCCTCGTCGAACACGTTGCCGAAATGGAAGACGCGGTCGGAAACTCCCGCACCACTACTGGACTATGAACCTTAAAACCGCAGTTGAACCTCGTGGAGATTTGCTAAAGCCTGGGTGAGAAAGGGTTGACGAAGAGTTCAGGAATTGCCCTGGCCTTCAGCGCGAGAATCTCGCCACCTCGCCAGCCAGGTTCGGAACCGCCGCCTTTCTCGAAACAGGCCGGCTCCACCCAGCAGCGCCGTGAGGACCACCGTGCTCGTCTCCGGCACGGGAACCCG
>SYMW01000181.1 GCA_005805305.1 Verrucomicrobiales bacterium | reverse complement strand
GTGCCAAACGTTGTTCCTCACCCTCCCGCGCCCTCGCGTTCGACTCAATGTCCCAAGCCACCTCTTCTCGGAAATTTAAGGGATTTGGACTTGCTCGCCTTTTTCCCCTCCAGGGGTCGGTTTACTGAGGTCTGAGCATGGGCGGATTCCGCCGATGTGTTTGCGAAGCCCAGTGCTCCGGTGTTCCAGATCGACGGCCACCGGTTGACTCTTTTCACAAAGCCATCGGACGCGCTGCGCACCGCGTTGAGGCTTCACTACGAGTGCCGCTCGAAGGGTTGGTCCCTGGCGAGCGGCATTCACATGTTCAATGTCCAGACAAGCGCGTCTCGAGCTGAACTATCGGGCAACTTGGAGCTTTGCCTGTGCGAATCTCTGGCACGCCAGGCCCAACCGGGTCAAATTCTCATGACTCGCGCGGCGTTTGACAGCGCGCGTCCAATCCTTCGAGGCCTGGAAATAGGCTCTCTGGAATCATTGTCGTGGCTCAATCATGGGAGATTCCTGCATCAACCGACCTCTCAGTGGGTGGAGATCTGCGAGGCGGGCGAAGCCTCGTTCCTTTCCTCTTCAAAAGTCCAATCAGGCGGCGAGTTTCGGGCTCCGGATGTGTTTGAAGAAGACGTCGGCTCATGGCGCCCGGCAAACGACCAGAAGGTTCCCGGGACGGACTGGAAGCTGACACGACGTCTCGGCGAAGGCGGATTCGGCGAAGTATGGCAGGCGGCGAAGGAAGGGGAAGAGTCGGTCTTCAAATTCTGTTTCAAGCCGGATCGGGTTCGATCCCTGCGCCGCGAGGCTTCGCTTTTTTCCCTTCTCAAGCGAGAACTCGGTCAATCCCCCCGCATCGTTACCCTTCGCGGCTTTGAATTCGGCCACCCTCCTTATTACATCCAGATGGAATATATCGAGGGCTTGGATCTGAAAACGTGGAGCGCCAGTCAAGGCGGACCTGGCGCTCCTTCGGTAAACGATCGCTTGGAAATCGTTGCTCAGATCGCCGAAGCGCTTGAAGCCGCCCACCGCTGCGGAGTGCTGCATCGCGATGTCAAGCCGGCTAATATCCTTGTCCATTCCGGCCCTCCGGGCATGCGCGTCAAACTGGCGGATTTCGGAATTGGCCAGATCCTCGCGCAAGAGGGCCGCAACGTTCCCGGGTTTACACAAACCATGATCACCCCACAAGCCAAGTTTCAGAGCGGAACTTTTCTTTATATGGCCCCGGAACTGATCGAAGGCCAGGCTGCCTCCCCACAGTCAGACATGTTCTCCCTCGGCCTGGTTTTTTATCAGCTTTTGGCCGGTGATTTCGATCAAACCCCCTCTGTGGATTGGGAGAGCGATATCGAGGATTCACTCCTTCGCGGGGTGCTGACGAAATGTTTGGCTGGCGATCCGGAACGCCGATTCTCCTCGGCTGGTGAATTAGCTGAAGTGCTACGTTCACTGGAACCCAGGATTGGGGAGCATCGCCGTCTTCGAACCAAGACTTTGCGGAAATCCAGAATGATGGTGACCGCCGGTGTGGCGCTTCTGGTTTGGATGGTAGGACATCTGGGGGTGCGCGACTTCTTCGAGCATTGGGAAGATGATCTGTTTCGGGACAACCGGTTGCTGAAGTTGGGGATATCACCTCGTCTGCCGCGTACCCCCGATCACTTGTTGGACTTATCGCCCTACTACAACATGGGTCTCAACAAATCCCTCAAGTCTGACGGCAGTCTTCCGGGAAACAACATGGCCCAGCTCACAGCAGGCATCCACAGGATTGGGGATGTGGATTACGACATTCGCGGTATCGTTCAATTAGCTTGGAGAGGGCCTGTCCAGCGGGGCTGGGAACAATATGAAAGCCGCCCATGGCCTTCCCAAATCCTGGTTCCGGTCGACACATTTGCGTCCAAAATCCATTTTTTGCACGCCGCCCGATACGCTCAGAACACCCAGGCGTCTGAAACACCATTTGCCGCGTACACAATGGATCTGGCGGATGGAACCAGAGTGAACCAACCCGTCCGCGTGGGGTACGATCTTTGGGATTGGCACATCGACTCGGTTCGAACCAATATGACCGCACCCAAAGCGGTATGGACAGGTCAAAACCGCGTTTCTAATTTGTCTTCAAATCGTGTCATTGCCTTGTTCCAGACCACGTGGATAAACCCGAAGCCCCAGGTCAAGGTCGCCGCGATCCGCTGCAACTCGATGACGCCCGGACCCCTGCTCTTTGTGGTGGGAATCACGCTCGAGAAGTGAGCGGTGGCCGCCCCGGTTGAACCCAAGGTCCAAGCTCGGTTTCTAGTGGTGTTCCAGTCCATAGCGCCCCTGCCAACCCCTCAACCATTTGCGGGCGGAAAATGCGTCGTTCCACGCGACCGAGTGGCTTGCCCGAAGGCAAACGCCGGCCTCACCAACCACTTGCTTTTGATCCATGTCCTGGAGTGGCCATCTTCGAGCTTTCCAGTGCATCCGCAGGTTGACGGTGAATTTGGCTGGCAGCCCGGAGCGCGGTTGTGTGCGAAGCACCAGCCGCAGCAGGTTTGGCGTGATAGCGAGCCTGAGATGCTGCTGCGACTGGCTTTCAGCACAGTCGCGCTC
>SYMW01000180.1 GCA_005805305.1 Verrucomicrobiales bacterium | reverse complement strand
TGCAACTGACATTCTCCCTCCACATCTACAACCGGCTGGGTGGGAAAAACCCGCCAACTTGCCCAAAAAAAGTTTATAACTCTCCACAATTGGTCCCCGGGAAAACTAGGCAACCATAAGAACTGTACAATTGAGATTGGCGAATACACCTCGGATTGCAGGGCGGATTTCGGGGTAGAGCCAGGCGCGGGCGAAGGCCCACCAACATTCACCAGTCGATTCTGAGGCCAGCCAAAGCGACAGGTCTGGACTTCTCACTCTCCCCTGCGCGTGGGGGGGGCGAGGGTGGAACCGCCTGCGAGACTCGCAACCAGCTCCAAGCTCGTCTCCGAGAAATGCGGGGATTTCGGGTCGACCGTCGTGGCACGAATAATAGCAGGCATATTAAAAGGCCCAGGTTCAGAACCAAAGGTGATTCGCAGCATCGCTTCGTTGTTTCCGGCCTTGGCCGTAACAGCCTCGGCGTGGATCCCTCGAAAATGCGGTGGAACGATCAGCTCAACTTTGACGGGAGCGTTGGCCAGCGTTTCGTCACGGTGGATCGATACACGCACTGCCGCGGTCCCATTGGGTTGCGCTGGCAACGATCGTCGATCAGCCTCGATCCCAATCAGTCCCGGTGAAATCACCGCGATGATCTGATCGCTCTGCTCGCCAGAGCTGTAGCTGACTACATGCTCGGCACCGTCGTCATCTTTGAGAGTCCCCGAGACCATCACCACAGTGCGGCTCGTCCGCCCTATTTCCATCCAGGGAGCCATTGTTACCGGGTAGTCAAACTCCGTGGCCTCGGGCGAAATCAGAATCTCTGGTCCTTGCACTCCCTGGAGATGCCGAAACTGGCGATCCGCAATGCGAGCTCTGAGCGGACCATTGAATCCCCCGCGATCGAGAAAGTACCGGCGGTGGTAAACCGACCCACGTGTCGCGTAGGAGAGCAAATACTCACCATAAGCTTTAAACGGCGTTGGAATCGCGACCGCCAACAGCACTGTCTCGAAGGCCGATTCCCCTCGCGGGACGGGGAAAGACGCCGTGCGCGTAACTTCACGTCCATCAATCTTGCCTTTGCCCAGAACCGTTATGTGCGCCGCTCCGATCCTGGCTGCGGAGGAAGCGGTGAAAGTGAGTTCGCATCGGGATTGCTTTTCAGCGATTTTGGCACCCTCGACGGTGACGCCAGCGGGGAGACCTTCGAGACTTAATTCAATCTCTCCTTGAAAGCCACCGATTCGTTCGGCGTTGACTCGAAGCAGGGCGGGCTTTGGCTGCGGGCGTTTCTTTTTCTCCTCGTCGTTTAAACCAGGAATCTCGCGAACAGCAGTCAACGAATTGGAGGCAAGGGTCAATGAAAAGTCCGGCGCGGGCGGTGGTCCGACGCGCAACCGATAGGCAAACTCCGGACCGCCTCTCGAAGCGAAGCGCTCCTGGACGCTTAGAAAATAAGCTCCATCTGCTGGCGCTTTGAAAAGCAGGCGTGAATCGCTTTCTTCACCGCTGATATCGTCGCTCCGGGCAAGCTGTTTTCCGCTCGAATCCGCGACGATAAGCACCGAATCCAGCGGACTCTTCAATCGGCTGGCCATGAGGTCCAGTGCGAGGCTTTCATCTTTCTTCGCCGTGATGGCCCAGAAATCGAAATCGCCAGGTCCGTTGATCCGGCCGTTGAGCACGGCGGGTGGAACGATCGAATTGGCAGTGGCGGTCTGGTTGTTCGGTTCCGATTCAATGTGTTCCGGCACATCGTCCAAGTCCAGGAGAACAGGGGCGACACCTGATGTCGGGAAACCGAATTGAACGGCGAAGGTCGGTGAACTGTGCGGTGGCAAATTGATTTCAGCGGTTTGCGAGGGCAGGCCGTGTCCAGCCAACTGAAGCTGCACCTTGCTTCCGCGCTGGCCGCCTAATGGGAATACGAAGTTAACAAAAGGTTCCGCCGTGATCGTGAGTCGGTAAACATAATGCTGTAGTCCGCCGGAGGCGAGATCGTGGATTCGGACTTGATAAACTCCATCCATGGGCGCTTTGAATTGAAATTGCGGATCAGTGCCGGAGCGGTCAATCACATCGTTCAAAGGCCGACCTTTGGGATCGATGATATCCAGCCGCGCTTCCAGAGGCGAACCGAGACCTTTGGCATTCACGTCGCAGGTGAGTTGCTCCCCGGCTCGCGCATGGAACGTCCAGATATCCACATCCTCACGCGGAAAAATGCGACCGTTAATGGTCACGGGCAATTTGACATGGAACGGGATGGGATCTCCGTCCACCTCTTGCTCAACCACCTCCGGAAGATCGCCGACGAGGAACCTCCGCGCTGGTGTTGCGCCTTGCGAGGTCCAGACACGCCAGTAACGAGCGCCTGGCGTAGCATTCGGAGCAATCTTAACGATGCCGGCATAATCCCGGGGATAATCTTCGATCTGTTGTGAAGCGATCAGGGGGATCATTGGACCCTCAAACCAAATGGTATTAGTTCCACGAACACGCGGGCTGGCCGAAATGCCGGGGCCGGGCATCTCGAACGAGGCTTCGCCATTCAGAAAGTGTCCACCGACTTTAAAGTGGACGGATGCGCCTCGCTGGCCGCCGGCGGGAAAGATATAAGAAACACTGGGCTCATCACTGAGCAACTGGCTCGTCAAAGGAATGACCGCCAGCAACAACGCAATTGTTTTGCATGATTTCATAACGTTTTTCTCACGGACACTCTTCCAGCGGAGGCTCAGCTGGAGCGCGGACGTCTCCCACCCGTATGTCCGGGGCCATTGTGCACATCGGCGCGGCGAGAGTCTCGCGCGGGCTTCCGAAGCCGCGCACGACTTTCCCATGTGCGTTGACTCACGGACGCCATGCAACGCTTCCGTCGCGCGGGCATCCCGGCTCGCCGCGCTACCTCGCCGTGTCCGCAATCAAACCAGCTCGTGAATGGTTCGGCCGCCATTCGAAACCGCAATAGGCCGGCCTTCGGGAGTTCTCAATTCGTCCTTCGGATTAATGCCGAGCAACTGATACATCGTCGCGGAGAGATCCTCGGGTCCGTATGGGTTTTCAGCCGGTTCTTGGGCCCAGGCATCGCTGGTTCCGACGACTCGTCCGCCTTTGAGGCCGCCGCCGCCAACCGCCACCGTGAAGCACTTGCTCCAATGATCTCGGCCGGCGTCTTTGTTGATGCGAGGAGTGCGGCCAAACTCACCGCTGACAATAACCATTGTCTTGTTGAGCAAACCACGGTCTGAGAGGTCACGGAACAAGGTGGCAATCGCTCCATCCAGCTTGGGAAGGAGTTGATCCTTCAGAACTCCGAAATTGTCAGAATGCGTGTCCCAGTTCGAGTGACTGATCGTCACGCATCGAACGCCCGCTTCAACCAAGCGGCGTGCCATGAGGCAGCTTTGACCGAGGGTGTTACGGCCATATTCATCGCGAAGCGTGTCTTGCTCAGCCGAGATATCGAACGCTCTCTTTGCGGCGGGAGAGGTCATTAGGTCGACGGCCTTTTGCCCAAACACGCTCACGCTCCGAGCGCTTGCGTTCGCGGCGACTTCGGCCTGGTGCTGATATCGGTCCACCTTCGCCAAGAGCTCGCGCCGGGCCGCCAGGCGCGAGGCATCCAAAGTCATAGGGGGCGCGAGATCGGGGACGGAAAAACCAGGCGAGCCTGGGTCGGATTCAATGACAAACGGAACCGAAGCCGCACCGAGGTAGGCCGAACCTGCGCTTGCATGCATCATCGGCAAACAGACGTACGGCGGAACCGAACCGCGCGGTCCCAGCTTTTGAGCGATGATGGATCCATGGGATGGGAATTGATTGTTGGGCGTTAGATTCGCGTTGAAGCTGGCAAGTGGATGATAAC
Source organism: Verrucomicrobiales bacterium (assembly GCA_005805305.1). Lineage (GTDB taxonomy): Bacteria > Verrucomicrobiota > Verrucomicrobiia > Limisphaerales > F1-80-MAGS106 > F1-80-MAGS106. Next base: position 3,130 of record SYMW01000180.1, on the reverse strand, counting down.
CGGTCAACATGTAATGATCGGCCGGGCCATGGTCCGAGTTCCGATGACCGAACGAACGGATGAGCGAAAACTTGTCCATCTGCTGCGCCGTTTTCGAGAGAAGTTCTCCGATTCGAATTCCGGGGACATTGGTTGGAATCGATTTAAACTCGCCGCGAATATCGGAAGGAGCGTCGGGTTTAAGGTCGAAGGTGTCGATGGTGCTCAGGCCGCCTTTCAGAAACACGAGGATGAGGGAGACATCGGATTTGGACCCGCCGTTGGCAGCGCCGCGGGCTTCTTGTGCCAGCAAAGCGGGCAACCCCAAGTTGAATCCAAGCAGGCCTGCTGCGCCTATCCGGAGAAAGTCGCGCCGTTCGATTCCGTGGCGGTATTTATTGGAACAGTTCATATTGCCTCGTGATCAGATTTTGAACTTTGTCAGTGGTTGAAAATAAACTCTAAAGAGTTGAGCATGCTCCATTGCAGATCTTCGGCGGCGGAGCGGCGGCTCGCGTTGGGAGCACGAAGATAATTTTCCGCGACGCGGCGCTCCTCCTCGCCCGGAAACCGGCTGTAAGAATTCAGGTACAATTCCTCGATCAACGCGCTGTCCTGAGGAAGAGCCTTTTCGATCTTGGCAACAGTCCCCGACTCATGGTTGAGCTTGCCGTAAATTTCCGGCGAATTCATCAGGTGCAGGACTTGCGCAATGCTCGCTTCCACGTTGCGCTCGCATTCGCACGCCGTCTTGCGAACGGGCCGACCAAACAATTTCAAAAAGTAATGCGAGACATCATTGTCCCAGAGCTGGACGGCTCGGTAACCAGAAGGCACACCTCCAAATTTCTCGCTGACACCTGTGGTTTGGCAAATCGCATCGAGCAAAACTTCGGCTGGCAATCGTTTGAAAAGAGCTCGCGAGTAATTCTGTTCATCGCGCTCGTTCGTCTCGTTGGGATGCGATGAAAGCTGGTAAGTGCTCGAGGCGGTGAGGGTCCGAATCACCTGCTTGAGGTCGAACTTCACTTCGGCCACGTGGCTGGCCAATCCATCAAGCAGCTCGGGATTGCTCGGCGGATTCGTCGCTCGGACATCATCGACCGGCTCGACCAATCCACGGCCGAAAAAATGGGCCACCAGGCGATTGGCGAGGTTTCGTGCGAACCACGGATTTTCAGGCGCGGTGATCCAGTCAGCCAAAAGCCGTCGCGGGTCGCCTTCGAGCTTTGCGGCGGGCATCTTTGCGCCCAGGGGGTGCGCCAGAACCTTCTCGCCAGTCCTCGGGTTCTTGGTTTCGGGATTCCCCTCGACCATGAGAGCATCGCCTCGAGGACCTTTCTTCCTGCTGACAGGCTGAAAGAACGCTTGCATGCCATAGTAATCTGACTGGCTCCAGCGGTCGAACGGGTGATGATGACATTCAGCGCAGGAAATCCTGACTCCCAAGAAGACTTGGGAAAGCGTGCTGGCCATGTCGCCTGGCTTTTGGAAAATCTTGTAGAACTGACCTTGGGGTGCCTCCGCGAGCGGGCCTTCCGCCGTCAACAATTTCCGGACCATCCCGCTGAACGGACGGTTGGCGCCTATCTCGTCGCGAATCCACTGATAATAAGCAAAAGCATCCTTGGGCCCAAGTATTGACCTGTCCACTCGTAATAAATCGGCCCATTTCAAGGCCCAGAAATCAGCGTACTCGGGACGGTCGAGCAACTCGTCCACCAACCGGGCTCGGCGGTCGGGCCGCTGATCGGTCAAAAACCTGCGGGCTTCCGCAGCCGTCGGGAGGGTCCCAATCACATCCAGATGGGCGCGCCGCAGAAACTCCGCGTCATCCGATAGCTTCGACGGCAGAATGTTCAGCTTGCTCAACTTCTGATGCACGAGCTTGTCCACGAAGTTGTATTCGGGGAATCGAGGATAATTCGCTATCCGTTCGCTTCGCGGAATCAACACCTGAAAGACGGCAACCGCACCCATGTAACGAGCCATGATCGCTGCCTGGCCAGGAACTTCTCCCACAGAAATCAGCCCGTCATCATCCACTCGAGCGAGGTTTTCGTTGTTCGATTGGAACTGGGCCAAATGAGTGATGTCAACTGTGCGGCCGTCGGTGTAGGACGCTACGGCGCGCAGTTGTTGTTGAGCGCCCGTGGATAAGATGCGCTCCGCCGGAGAGATCTGAATGCTGACTAGCTTGGGATCTCCTGCCTCGCCAAAAGGGACTCCGGCCGCGATCCAATCGCGAATGGTTTCGAACTCTGTTGTTCCAGGCCGAATGCGTGGGCCGCCCCCGTGGGGCATTGTCCCTGAGAGCTTCAACAACAGCAAACTGTGGTCAGGAGCGGCCGGGGATATCCGGCGTCCACGGCTTTCCACCACAAGCGCGTTGTAATCCGCTTTTGGATCGTAACCGAACACGGACAACCTAAATCCGTTTTGGCCTTCCGCCTTGCCATGACAGCCGGAGGAGTTACAGCCAAAGCGGCTCAACAAGGGGGTGATGTCGTCCTCGAAGTTAAAGCGTCTTGGAGCTGTTGTTTGGGCGACTGAAACTGCGACTTCGCGCGTAAAGCCGGCTGCCTCCACTTCGATAACCCCTTTGCCATCGCTTCGACCCTGCACGTGGCCCTGCGATGAAACTGAAACCACCTCGGGCGCTCTTGGGTTAAACCTGGCCGCCCGAGTCAGATCAACCAAATCGCCGGAAGCCCTTTTGCCGTGAACGAGAATTCCGAATCGCGCCTTTTGCCCGACCAGTTGGATCGACTCGGGGTCGATGGTGACTTCAACTATTGGATCTTCAGCAAGGTTAACAACATTCGAGTTCTGGCTGAACATCGCCATTGGCCAAAGGAACGTGAGCATCAGCGCCAACGGAAAGGCATGAGCCATACACATCATTTCAAGCGTGAGGGGGTTGAAGTTTTGAGAGGCATATGGATAAGCCTAAAACTCTACCTCCTTGCTCAGATCCTAGGCAAGAACCGTTTCCTGCCCAATTGCTTGCCGGGTGTGTGACGCCAAAGTAACCAAATGCAACGAAACCAACGCTTGAGGCATTTCGGTGGTTGCTAATTGTATCATTATGGATACAATGTGACGCATGCCAACCCCGCTGAACTCTCTACTCCAAAAGCGCAGTCACATT
>SYMW01000179.1 GCA_005805305.1 Verrucomicrobiales bacterium | reverse complement strand
GTCCCGCCTCCAAAACCACTTCGCCCAAGTAAATGCCGATGCGATCCAAGCTGGCGGCGGACGGCGGATTGGAAGTCTTGCGCAGGCGAACCTGCAGCAGCAGCGCGAATTGGACAGCCTCGGACGGCGCCGCGAAGGCCAGGAGAAACGAATCGCCCGCCGTCTCGATTTCTTCCCCTTGCGGAAACTGTCCCAGTGTTTCCCGGACGATCTGGTGGTGTTGTCGGAAGACTTCCGCACTGACCCGATCACCCAGATCATGTTTGCGGGCTGTCGAACCTACCATGTCCGTGAAGACCAGCGTGACCAGGCCAGCGCGAAGTTTTCGCTGGAACTCGCCGAGGCGCTCGTCCTGAGCCGGAACAGGCTGCGGAGTCATGGCAGTCCGAAAAGTATCAGATCCCAAGGCGTCGGAAAGCCCAAAGCCGCCTGCGCGGGCAAGGAGCGCGAATGGTCGAGTCGTGGTTGGGCTTCCAATAAAGCCCGCCGCCGCGCGCCCCTACCACAGCAAACGCAATCCCGACGATTCATATTGCCTAAGATCGTGGTCGGCCGACAGCAAAGTCATCCGCTGGCGAATGCACTGCCAAACGAGCATTCGGTCAAACGGGTCCTTGTGCGCCGCCTTCCGCAGTAAATGAGAGGAGGCAGCATCGGGAGCTTCTAGCGCGCAGATCGTCAGGCCCAAGTCCTCGGCCACTTCCGGCATTGCCTCCGGTTGCACGCCTTCCAACTCCAGCTTCCCCAAGGCGTGCTTGATCGCGATTTCCCAGAATGAGACGACGCTGACTTGCACCTCCTGGTTTCGGTCGGAAATGATGGCGCAGGCCTTCGTGCTGAGATGCGTCGGCTGGATGGCGGCCCAAAGAAAAGCGTGCGTGTCGAGCAGGTAAGTCATCCTCGGAGCAATTCCGCTTCAGTCATCTTAAAACCTCTTCGCACTTTGAAGCGAGCCTTGCCCTCCAGGATGCCCAACGGACGGTGTTTGGCGGAGGGATTGGCACTGGCGGGGACAAGCCAAGCGACGATCTCTTTTTTACGGCCATATTGAATGGCGATTCTCTTTCCTTCCAAGACTTCGTCCAGAATCACCGAGAACTTTGCTTTGAAGTCACCGACGCTGACCTTCTTCATCGGACGAGCCTAACGCGCCGGGCGAAGTTGTCAACTTGTCAAGTTCACGGTGAACTCAGCGCTGCACCTTCGTCTTCTTCAGCGCGTCGATCTCAGCCAGCGACGGCACCCTCAAGATATGCCGGCTGTTTTGCAACACGAGCGTCCGGGCGTCCGGCGAAAACGCGATGGGATCGTTGTAGGGCACACCACGCCATCGTTTCTGGTGATGCTCGAAACTTCTCGATACTTGCCACGTAAGCGTGTCGTAACATCGGAGCCGTTTGCCATGGCAGACGGCCAGTATCTTGCCATCAGGCGAGAACGCCATGGCGTCCCGTCGAATCCATTCATCGATCCCGCTCAGGTTGGTGATGACTCGGGCGCTGTTGAGATCGCGGATTTGAATTTTCGGATCGAAGCCCACTGTGGCGAGCAGCTTGCCGTCCGGGGAGAAGGCCACACACGAGACACTGTTGCCGTGGTCATTGAAGTATTGGAGCTGGTTGCCTTGTGTTTGCTGCCACAGATAACGCCACTCGAATCCCCTCAGTTCACTTTCACCGGCTTGGGATTCACGATAATTGCCAACCAATTCGCCAGCTCGGCTGAAATTAGAATCCAGCAGTGCGCGCTCCGCCGCGTTCATTTCAGCGACGTAAAGGTTTTCGCGAAGCGAGTGCGCCACATTCCTGGCGATGCTTCTCTGATGCCACGCCGTGACGGCCAGGAACGAAACCAGGGCGACGACGACTGCTGCCAGGCCGAAGGCCCGAACTAGGCCCCGGCGGTAGGCAGATCGTTCGCGAGCCGCCAGCTCTGCTTGCTGCTTCGCGAGAGCCTGCTGACGTTCGGGCAGATGGCGCAGATGCCTGGCCAATTGGCCAGCGCCAGCGAAGCGGTCTGTGGAATCTCCGGCAAAACAATGCTGTAAATCGTCGCGAAGCAATGGATCGGAAATGTCATTCGCCCAATCTGTCGTGACGGGACGCGTGAAGTCATTCACCAAAAGCTGGTAAAGCACCACGCCGAGGGAGTAGATGTCCGAGCGAATGGATGCGGGCTTTCCCGCGAGAAGCTCCGGGGCCATGTACATCTGCGAACCGGTCTGGGAGGATGAGGATTCCGCGATGATGGTCTCGGTGAACCCGGCTTTGGTCACGCCTTTCAAGGCTTCCTCCGAGACGACCTGGCCAATGCCGAAGTCGGTGAGCTTGGCTTGCACATCGTAGCAGCCGACGTGAGGAGGCTCTGACTGATTTGCGATTTGCGATTGCGGATTTGCGGTAGGGGAAGCCGGAGCCTCGTTACCTCGGCTACTACGGCGGACAAGAATGTTGCCCGGCTTCACGTCGCGATGAATCACGCCCGCGTCGTGCGCGGCCTGGAGCGCGTCGGCGATTTGCACCACGATCTCCAGTCGCGCGGCCAGCGGAACCTTTTCCACTCCGCCTTGCGCCTCGCTCCACGCCTTCAGATCGCTTCCGTCCACATGATCCATCACCACGTAGAACGGCGGCGCGTCAAAATAAACCTCCCGCAACGCGACCACGTTGGGATGATCGCCGATCCGCTCCCGGATCAGCCGGAACAACGTCATCTCCCGCTTCAAGCTCCGCACTCGGTCGGCGCGGAAACAGAACTTGAACACGCGCCGCTCCTTCATAGTTTGATGCCGCCCGAGCCACACTTCACCAAAGCCGCCCTCGCCGAGTTTCTGTTCCAGCAACCATTTGGTATTTGGAACGACTTGGCCCAGTGCCGGCCGCCAGCCCAGCACCGGCTCGGCGTCCGGCGAGACTTGCCGCTGCGCTTTCTCCGATCCCACCGGCGCCTTGAGCGCTGCCACGCCTGTTTCGCCGACTTCGCAAACCTCCACGGACTCTTCGATCCCCTTGAGCAGATACGGTCCATGATTGAGCCAGCTCAATTCTTTCACGCCTTCGATGTCTTCGCCTTTCAACGCTTGCCGCGCGCTGTCGAACACGGCTCGGGTCATCAAAATCTGTCCGCCTTCGGCCAGCCCCATCACCCGCGCGCATATGTCGATGGCAAGGCCAAAGATGTTTCGTGATTTCCGGCTCTCCGGTCCCGCCTCCAAAACCACTTCGCCCAAGTAAATGCCGATGCGATCCAAGCTGGCGGCGGACGGCGGATCGGCAATTTTGCGCAGGCGAACCTGCAGCAGCAGCGCGAATTGGACCGCCTCGGACGGCGCCGCGAAGGCCAGGAGAAACGAATCGCCCGCCGTCTCGATTTCTTCGCCTTGCGGAAACTGTCCCAGTGTTTCCCGGACGATCTGATGGTGTTGTCTGAAAACGTCCGCACTGACCCGATCACCCAGTTCATGTTTGCGGGCGGTCGAACCTACCATGTCCGTGAAGACCAGCGTGACCAGGCCAGTGCGATGTTTGCGCTGGAACTCGCCGATGCGCTCGTCCTGAAGCGGAACAGGCTGCGGAGTCATGGCAGTCCGCAAAGTATCAGATCCCAAGGCGTCGGAAAGCACAAAGCTGCCCTTCGCTGGGGTCGCACGGCAAAGGTTCAAGACTGGACATCGCGACGGTCTGAGAGTTGAATCGAAGCTCCCTTGAAAATCCATGCTCCAAGCCTTTCCTCGTTATGAAATCCACGGCCACTGTCCTCACCACCTTGTTCGTTGCCTTTTTCCTTCCGGCGGACTCGGGAGCCCAAACCGCCTCCCCAGCACAAGCCGGCTTGGACGCGAAGCGAGACATTCCCTATGTCGAGCCATCGGACGCGAGGCAGAAGGTAGACGTCTACTCGACGAAAGGAGCGAAGAACCTGCCCGTCGTCTTCTGGATCCACGGCGGCGGCTGGCAGACAGGGGACAAATCCAGCGTCCAGCTCAAGCCTGAATTGTTCGTCAGCAAAGGCTTTGTTTTCGTGTCCACGGGATATCGACTCCTGCCCAATGTCGAAATGGCCACGATTTTCAAAGATATCGCCAAGTCCGTCCGCTGGGTTCATGACCACATTGCGGAGCACGGCGGCGATCCGAATCGAATCCTCGTCATGGGGCATTCCGCCGGGGCGCAACTCGCCGCCTTGATCTCCATCGACGATCGATACCTCAAAGCCGAAGGACTTTCACTGCAGATCATAAAGGCGTGTGTTCCCGTTGATGGCGACACCTACGACGTGCCAGCCATCATCGAAACCGCCGAGACGCGATTTCGGGTCCACGGACAACCGATGCCCAAGTTTGGCCATCGCATCAAGTTCGGCAACGACCCTGCGAAGCACATCGATTATTCAGCCGTCACGCACGTGATGAAAGGCAAAGGCATTCCTCCATTCCTCATTCTCTATGTGGCGGATCACCCAGACAACACGGCTCAAGCGCAGCGCCTGGGAGCGGCTTTGAAAAGCGCCGGAGTTCCAGCAAAACTATTCGCCGCCAACGACACCAATCACAGCAAACTCAACGAGAATCTTGGATTGCCCGGTGACTTGCCAACCGAAGCGCTTCTGGAATTTCTGAAGAGTGTCCTGAACCCGTGATCCTTAAAACGGCAGTTGAACCTCGTGGAGATTTGCAAAAGCCTGGATGAGAAAGGCTTGACGAAGAGGGAGGCATATCCCTTGTGGATCTGGTGAGCGATTCGGAAAAACTTTATCGCCAGGATCTTGCGAAGATTGAACAGGGGCAACTGCCGTTTTAAGGGTGATGGGAACCCGAGCTCAGGAATTGCCCTGGCCTTCAGCGCGAGAATCTCGCCACCTCGCCAGCCAGGTTCGGAACCGCCGCCTTTCTCGAAACAGGCCGGCTCCACCCAGCAGCGCCGTGAGGACCACCGTGCTCGTCTCCGGCACGGGAACCCG
>SYMW01000178.1 GCA_005805305.1 Verrucomicrobiales bacterium | reverse complement strand
CCGAGAATCAAGGGGCTCCGATTTTGACTCTGAGATCCTGAACTGAGAACCTGCACCGAGAAGGATGTTAACCGTAGGCCAAAGGATTGCCCGCGAGCTCTCGGAGCAATTCTATCGCTGGGAGCTGCGGGGACGCGGTTGGCTGGTGTGGCCGGAGTCCGTCCAACTGGAACCCCCGTTTCGACCTTTCGAGGGACACTTCACGTCGCCCGGCTCGATGGTTGATGACGGGCAGTTCGAAAGTTTTGGCAGCCGGTTTGCCAAGCATGTGACCGGTTTCTTGGGGATTGGAGCTTCGTCGGTTCAAGAAGGGGAGGACGAGGAAATTGAGGAACCCGAGGCGGAGACGCAGATGGATCGGGAGGACCTTGTGGAACTCCAGATCGCGCTGCCTCCTGACTATCAACCGCACGCCAGCGTTTTCGAACAATTTCTTTTCAGCATCGGTTATGCGAGCGAACCGGTGGCGTTTGAGGTGGTGGGAACATCAGAGGAATTGGTAGTGCAGGTCACCACGGGCCGGGATGACGCGGTAGCTGTGCGACAACAGCTCAGGGCATTCTTCCCGGAAGCGATCATCACCACTGGCGAGCAGTACGTGACTGGGACATTCGGACAGGAATCGGGGCATTTGCGCGTCGTGGACTTTGGGTTGGAACGCGAGTTCATGGTCCCGATCCAAAATCTGAAAGCCGTCGCGGCCGATCCCTTGGTGGCCATCTGCGGAGCCCTCGACCAACTCCGCGAAGGGGAGGCGGGGATATTTCAAGTGCTGTTGGAGCCGGTGCGACATCCCTGGGCACCGTCGATGGTGCGGGCAGTGACGTTGGGAGATGGATCGCCGTTTTTCGCGAACGACCCTGAATTAGTCCCTCAAACCCGGGTGAAAGTCTCTCGGCCCCTGTTTGCGGCAGTTGTGCGGGTCGCGGCCCTCGCGTCCTCAAATTCGCGAGGATCGGAGCTCGTGCGTTCGCTCGCGGGCGCCTTGCGCCCTCTTGCCAACACTCAAGGCAACCAACTCGTGCCGCTCACGGATGACGATTACGATTCAGACGATCACGTTCTGGATCTTTTACGCCGCGAGACCCATCGGAGCGGGATGTTGCTGAACAGCGATGAACTCATCGCACTGGCCCACCTACCCACGGCGGCTGTGCGAGCGAAGAACTTGCGCCGGGCATTGCAACGCACACGGCCAGCGCCAGCCCGCTTATCGCGTGAACGCAAAGGAGTGTGGATTGGCGACAACCTTCACGAAGGGGTTGTGACTCCCGTGCATCTGCCCATGGAAGTGCGGCTGAACCATTGTCATATCCTTGGCGGCACTGGCAGTGGGAAGTCGACACTTTTGGGCCAGATGGCGCTCCAGGACATCCAGATGGGTCACGGGGTCGCGGTGATTGATCCCCACGGCGATCTGGTCGATGCCTTGCTCCCGCACGTTCCACCGGAGCGCCTCGACGACGTCATCCTTTTTGATCCCTCGGATGGGGAGTATGCCATCGCCTTCAATCCTTTGGCGGCCAGTTCGACTAGGGAGAGGGAACTGATGGCGGCGGATTTCATCGCGGTCATGCGCCAGCACACCTCAAGTTGGGGCGATCAAATGTCGTCGCTGCTGGGCAACGCCGTCCTCGCTTTCCTGCACAACTCCCGAATTGGCACGTTGCCGGAGCTGCGGCGATTCCTGGTCAGTGCCGAGTTCCGCTCACATGTTCTCAAAACCGTCAGTAGCCCGGAAGTCGAGTATTTCTGGGAACACGAAGCAGCACTGGCGAATAAGAGCGCCATCGGCTCGATCCTGGTGCGTCTCGACGAACTGCTCCGATCGGAATCATTGCTCCACATTCTGGGGCAGCGGGCAAACAAGCTGGACTTCGGCCACATCATGGACTCCAGGAAAATCTTTCTGGCGCGACTTTCAAAAGGATTGGTCGGGCAAGCCAATGCGTATCTGCTCGGGGGGTTGCTGGTTTCCAAATTCTATCAGACGACCATCGCGCGCCAGTCTCGTCAGCGGGAGAACCGCCAGCCCTACATGCTCCTAATGGACGAAGCCGGTGAGCTTTTGACCTCAACCATCAGCGAAATTCTGGTGGGTGCGCGGAAATACGGATTGGGGCTCACGCTCGCGCATCAATCGCTCCGGCAGTTGGCTGGCAACGATGAGATTTATGGCGCGGTTACGGGAAGCTGCGGCACCAAGATCTGTTTTCAAGTGGGCGGGGACGATGCACGCAAGATGGCTGACGAGTTTGGCGGGTTCGTGGCGACGGATCTAATGAACCTCCCAAAGCTTCACGCCATTGCCCGCGTCGGGCAACGGGATGCGTCCTTCAACCTCGAGACCCAGTTCATTCCAGAGCCGGATCGATCCGCTGAGGGAGCCTACCTCGACATCCTGGAGCGGACGCGCCAGCGCTACGGAACTCCCAAAGCCGAGATTCGGAAAGATCTGGAAGCTTTGCGGGAATTTCTACCCAAGCGGAAAGCGGTGGACCCGTTTGCCGAACTGTTGAACAAACAGAAGAAGGAGCGGAAAGATCGGGAGGAAAAAACCACTGGAGTGGAGAGGCAACCCGAGCCGGAACAAGCGTCGAGCCCGTCCGAACCACCAGCTCAAGAGAGCCCGCCAACAGTAAAACCTTCGGAAGCCCCCGCAGAGGCAAATGTCGAACGGCCGAAAAAGCCCAAGGCAACTCCACGGGAGACGGCAATCGTTCAACCTTTGCCAACTGCGGCCGTGGAGGAGTCAGGTCCCTCCATCGCCTCGGACGAACAATCCAGCGACGCCAAAGAGGCGATCGAACCACCTGAGCGCAAGTCGGCCAAAGCGGAGGCCATCAAAAATGCCATCATTCAAGCGGCGGGGGGATGGGGTTTCAGCTACCAGACCGAGTATCAACTTCGGGGCGGCGGGCGGGCGGACATCGTTTTGACCCTGCATGATCGAACGGTGGCCTGTGAGATTTCGGCCACGACTACTCCCGAACAGGAAGTGGCCCACCTCCTGAATTGCCTGACCGAAGGTTTTACGGAAATCGTCTGTGCTTGCGATGCCACCGTCCGACGCCGTCGGATTGAGGAACTTTTGACGTCACGCCTGATGCCCGACCAGAAGGCTTATTTCCATTTCTGCACGGTTCGCCAGCTCCAGGCGCGTTTGGCAGACATCGGCCAAGCGGTCCAAAAGTCGCAGCCTACGAACGTTGGTGGCAAAGCACCAGTGGTAGCGGTGACCGTCACTCGAGACGAGCAGGAGTCCGTGGCGCAGCAGATGCTGGCCGAGATGGGGGAACGTAGGGCGAAAGCATTGGCGGCGAAGGCCGCAAGAGGAGGTAACGGGTAACTGCAAGTCACGGCTGCTCGACGTGAGGCAGACTCCGGCGAACTCCCTCATCCTTGAATCTCGCGACTCTGCGAGAGCACTTGATGGAAGTCTGAGGTTTTCAAGTTGCCACGACGCTCGAGTATTGGCAGTTCATTTTCGTTGGTTTACGGAAGGAGGTCGCTTAGTTACGGTGATGAGCATGAGCACTGCCGAGTTAATCTTTGAGAAGGCCAAAACGTTGCCGAGCCCTTTGCAAACGGAAGCCTTGCACTTCGTCGATTACTTGCTGACGCGCCAAGAGTGGGAAATGGAGGCCGCTAACTGGGCGAAACTGTCCTCACAACAGTTGGAAAAGCACTATTCGTCAGCCGATTCAATTTACGATCAGGATGAGATCCTCAGATAACCGCAAGTCAGGGCTGTCTGGTGTTAGCCAATCCAAAAAACCGTCAGGAGAGCGCTGGACGGAATCGCACGCGCCACGATTCCACGATCGCCAGACGGCCCACTAGTTGGGAGAGCAGATGTGGCTGAGATAGGAAGGACTCCAGAACCTTCACCACCGTGGCGGCGACAGCATCGTCTGGCAGTCCGAGCACGATGATCCCACCGAATTCGGTGGGTGGATAATTTCGAACATCCGAGAAGTCGAAGTCGCGGGTGATAAGCGCCAAACCGTGCTCCTTCGCGTGTGCGGCAATCTGTTTGTCGTCGGCTCCGCCTAGACCGATATCACGAACATCGAGCCCTTCATGGCCCAAGCGTCGGACTGATTCCACCGCTGACCGGGGCATATTGGCATCCAGCAGGAAGCGCATGGAGGAAGTTCAACCCGGCAAGGGATGATACTGCTCCTGTTCCACCAATTCCCCGGCAAACTTCAGGGCGGCACGGATGTCTTCCAAGTTGAGCGCGTATTCCCGTTGAACGTCTTCGAAGCTCATCCCTCCCGCCAAGCTCCCGACAATCAGGGCGACAGGCATCCGAGTCCCTCGCACGACTGGTTTGCCATGGCAGATCTTCGGATCAATAACGATTCTGTCGTTCATACTTGTCCCGGCCACGTTACTTGGCGCGATACCCTTTGGCAAACAGGGAACTCAGTGAGGAGACAGCGCGCTTGGGGATTCTTCCGTTGCCTCGGCCGGGAGCCGGTGCGTCATCCCATGGCTGAGGGCTCCCGCATTTGATGGAAGTGAATCCAGCGGAGGGAAGCACGGATGAAACCCAGCCCCCAACCTTTCGGCTGTTTTTATGTTTCGATTCCCATCTTTTTGTGCCTATGGGGGCATTTGCGCTTTGATGGCGCAGGGCTTGGGCTTTCGCTTCGGAAACATCGCTGAAAACTGGTCGATTTCAGAATTTTTAAGCACACTTTTGTGCCTATGTGCGTGCTCGAACTTTCTTGCCTATCAAGGAAACACCAATGAAATCAGGGGTTTTTGAAGTTGGAGCGGGTGAAGGGAAT
>SYMW01000005.1 GCA_005805305.1 Verrucomicrobiales bacterium | reverse complement strand
GGTGCCAAACGTTGTTCCTCACCCTCCCGCGCCCTCGCGTTCGACTCAATGTCCCAAGCCACCTCTTCTCGGAAATTTAAGGGATTTGGACTTGCTCGCCTTTTTCCCCTCCAGGGGTCGGTTTACTGAGGTCTGAACATGCCGGCAACGCAAAGTGTTCGAGTGGCTGATCGGCAAAACCCATCCGGATCTCAAGAAGCGGCAGAGTCGATGGGCCGAACTCCTTATCGGAGACGCTTGGCAGCGGTTCGTCTCGACCTGCTTGGACGTTAGGCGGATTCTTACGGTTAACCGGATGAGCAATCCAGGGGAATAGAGAAAGCGCCAATCGGGTCACCCATCAGCACCTCAACCGGCGCGCGGTTCAGAGGGCGGGAATCAGTTGACCCCAAAAAACAGCTTCCGCCGGGTCCAAGGTTCATGCACTTGCCTAAAACAAGCATTCGTGCGATGGATTTTCAGCCCCATGAAAACTTTCTTCCCCATCCCGCTGCTGCCGTGCCTCGCCATCCACGCTCACCTGGCGCTGCTTGATGTCGCGGCCCAAGAACACGATGTCATCATTCGAAACGGAAGAATCGTGGACGGCTCGGGCAGTCCTTCGTACCAAGGAGATGTCGCCATCAAAGGAGATCGTATCGTCCGCGTGGGCCGCGCCCTTGGGGAGGCTGGGCGCGTCATCGACGCCACCGGCCTGGTCATCGCCCCGGGATTTATCGACATCCACTCCCATTCAGACTGGGTGTTGTTCGAGGATGGCAAAGCCGAGAGCAAGATCAGGCAGGGGGTCACGACTGAAGTTCTCGGCGAATCCACATCCCCGGGCCCCTTTCAAGGCAAACTGCAGGCGCGAACAATCACAGTGCGGGGGGAACCTGCCGAGATACGAACAATGAGCGACTACTTTGGCGCGTTGGAGCGCTCCGGGGTCTCCGTGAACGTCGCTTCCTATGTCGGGCATGGCCAAGTCTGGGAATGCGTCATGGGATCGTCTTTCAACACTCCAAGCCCCCTGGAGATGGGCGAGATGCGGCGGCTCGTCGCGGAAGCGATGCGCGACGGTGCGTTTGGACTTTCCACGGCGCTGATGATGCCACCGAGTTCGCTCGCGACAACGGACAATCTGGTGGAGCTTTGTCAGGTCGTTCGCGACCACGGTGGCATCTATGCGACGCACATCCGGAACGAAGGGCTGCGCGTCTTTGAGTCCATCCATGAGGCGATCCGCATCGGCGAGAGGGCGGGTGTTCCAGTGGATATTCTGCATCTCAAAATTGCTGAAGAGCGGTTTTGGTCACACATGAAGGAAGTGGTCGCGATCATCGAGGAAGCCCGTCGCCGGGGAGTGAATGTGCAAGCCAACGTCTATCCCTACACCCGTGGCAACAACGATCTGGGAAGCATCATCCCGCCGTGGGCGCACGAGGGCGGACGAGCGGCCATGCTAGCCCGGCTAAGGGACCCGAATCTGCGCGCGCGCCTGCGACACGACATCCGCAATGGGGTGCCCGGCTGGTACAACCACTACACGGCCATCGGCGGCGACTGGGCGAAGATGCTCATCAGCGCGGACAACCCTTACAGAGGCTTGACCATGGATCGCGTGATCGCCATGCGAAGCCAAGGAAAGACGCCAGCCCCGGATCCGCTAGACGTCTTGTTTGACCTCTTGATCGAACAGAAGGGATCGGTAAGCACCGTGTTCGCCCACCACACGGAGGAAGACATGAATCTGGCGCTGAGCCAGGCATGGTGCTCGATCGGTTCGGACGGCTCCGCGCTCGCCGTCGATGGGCCTTTGCGCCGCGGCAATCCCCACCCGCGCGGCTTCGGCACATTTGCGCGGGTGCTCGGCGTTTATGCTCGTGAGCGCGGGTTGCTTCGCCTCGAGGAAGCGGTGCGGAAAATGACGTCGCTCAATGCCTCCAAAATCGGCATTCGAGACCGCGGGTTGCTGCGCGAAGGCTGGTTCGCCGATGTTGTTTTGTTCGACGAAAAACGCGTCATCGACCGCGCCACCTATGAAGATCCATTCGCTTACAGCGAGGGCATCGAGGCGGTTTTCGTGAATGGCGAGGCAGTCCTCGAAAAGGGCGTTCACACTGGCGCGAAGCCCGGTCGCGCGTTGAGACATGAGCCCGCGGCTGCCCCAGACGGCAGCCAGATGCCCCGTCAGCGGTCGCCGATTCAGCCTGGGTCGCACCCTTCCCAACTGAACGCCTCCCACGCGGGCGAGGGGCCCGCGTGGCACGCGCCTTCGGGAAGCTTGTACTACGTGGGCGGCGGCCGCATCACGAAGTGGGATACAAACGGGACATCGCAGGTGTTTCGGGAGCCGTCCGGCGGCGCCAACGGATTGCTCTTCGATCACCAAGGCCGCTTGATCGCTTGCGAGGCGCAAAACCGGCGCTTGACGCGCACGGAGGCCGGCGGCGTACTCACCGTGCTCGCCGACTCGTTCGCCGGAAAGAAGTTCAACTCTCCCAATGATCTGACGATCGATTCGGCGGGACGGATTTATTTCACCGATCCACGGTATGGCTCGCGGGAGAGCATGGAAGCCCGGGATGACGAGGGCAGGCTTGTGGAAGGCGTCTACCGAATCGACGCGCCTGGGAAAGTGGCGCGCGTCATCACTCACGAGGTAGATCGTCCGAATGGCATTTTGGTGTCGCCGGACGACAAGCATTTGTTCGTCGCGGACAACAACAACAACACGGTGGGAGGCGCTCGCAAGCTGTGGCGTTTCAATCTGAATCCGGATGGCAGCGTGGATCCGTCCAGCCGCACGTTGCTGTTCGATTGGAAGACGAGCCGAGGTCCTGACGGGTTGAAGATGGACTCACGGAACCGCCTGTTCGTGGCCGCAGGCTTGAACATCGCCAACCCACCTTTTGAGACCGCGGATCCCTACAAAGCCGGCGTTTATATCCTCTCGATCGACGGCACACTGCTGGATTTCGCGGCTATCCCCAAGGATGAAGTGACGAACTGTGCGTTTGGCGGGCCGGATTTCAAAACACTCTTCATCACCGCCGGGTCGACCCTGTGGAGCATCCCTGTCGGAGACCCCGGACGAGTCACGTTTCGAGGCGCGGCCCCTTGACTTTAAGACCTCGGTGAAAACCGGCTCGGGTCCCCCCGCAGTGAGTTTCGGCCAGGGCCGGCGCGGCGAGCCGGGTCCCAGGATCACTGTCCAAGACCGAGCATGATGTCGTCCATCAGCGCGAGAGCAGTCGCTTCGGAGACATCGCGGACATCATAGAACGCGCTGAGAGACGCGGCATTCCGGTCTTTCCCGAGAATGTCGGCGGATGTCGCCTGCCCGATGATCGCCGCGTCGCTTAGCCGCACCGCGGTGGCTTGAATATCAGGGACTGAGTAAACCCGGTCCCCGGACAAGCCTGTCGTGGATATCTGGCGGGAGGAAACCAGAATTTCGACCACCACATCCGCCACCTGTTTGGTGGCTTCGCGTTCCCTGCGCGCGCTCTCGCTCTCGCTCAGGCTCGAGCCGGGGGACTTGAGAGTCTGTTCCGCGATAATTTGAGTGGCGACTTTTTGGTCGGCAAGTTTGACCCCGGACATTCTAAGAGGGCGCCCAAATAATCGTTCGATATCCCGGACAGTTTGCTTGTCGGCAAGAGTTTGGCCTGGGCGCGGCTGAAACCGGTAGGCGTCTTCGTGGGTGGTTTTGCTGTTCTCCGATTCGAGGCTGCCCTTCCCCGGCTGGAGGGACGTGGCGGTTGGCGGGACACCGGCAGGGGTGGATGCCTTGAAGCTGCGGGACGACGTTGTTCCCGGTTGTGGGAACGCTTCCTTAGGCGCGTTGCCATCCGCCTGGTAGTCGCTCACGGTCTTTGAACGGGTGGTTTCCGTGCGCTGCGCGCGGTTGGTTAACCTCAAGCCGGAATCCTCATCAATCAACTCTCGATTGACATACACGAGAATGCGCGGGCTGCCGAGTTTCCCATAGGCGGCCTTGAAGCGGTCCAGGATGGATTTTGCGACTTCCGGTTTCACCAGCGAGGGCACGCTGTGCAACGGCTTCTGATCATAAACGAAGGGTTGGGCTGGCGGGTTGGGTTGGGAAACTGGACCCGATGGTACGGGTCCCGCCTGATGCACGGGCGGCGGAGGCCGCACCATCGGCTTGGAGGGGGGTGGGACCGCGCCGTTCAGCAACGGCATGACGGCCATCAGAAAACCGGCGATTGAAAAAGGCTTCATGGGCATGAAAACGTCGAGGGCTACCGAGCCTCGCGGACGCGGACCGTGTAACGTTTGGCTTTGTTGTTCATGGAAATGAATCGCACGCCTTCTTGGGCGTTCTCAGTGAGGATCACATCCGAAAACGGGGTTTCGTCGCCCGTGGGAAATCCCTGCTCGTCTTTGAACACGCAGTTGATCTGCACTTGGATCCGCCGCTTCAATCGGTTCCGAACATTGGCCACGATTTCGAGGCGGCCATCCTCGAGGACGCGCTCTTGGATGCCGGTGCACGTGACGGAGCGCTCCGCGGCCTTGTTCATCAAGACAAATCTTTCCGTGTTCTCAAAGGCGTATTTCGTTGTGTTCCGCGGAGTGTAGGCGCCACCCGGATGGCCGGTGATCACCGTGTTGGCGCTGCTCTCGGCGGACTCCGAGAGCTCGCGGCAGCCGGTCAGGCTGGCGGTCGACACCAGGAGGAAAATGAAAAGACGAGATAGGTTCATAAATAAGTATCGAGTTACTGTGTTTGATCGCTGACGAAGATCACGATGTCTTTTCTGGGATCCGCGACGGTGAACGTGGCCTGCCGCGCCGCTCGTGTGATTGGACTTCCCGAGACATCGGAGAATTCAATTCGGGCCGTGTAGTTCCCGACCGGGAGCTGCATTGCCGCGAAGCCTAAATACTGGGGCAAATTATCCCAAGACCGAGTGTCCGCTTGGGGGGTGGTCGCGGAAGAAATGATCTTGCTGAGCAATCCCGCGGCGGCGATTCCGAGCCCCGCCTCCCGCGTCCCTTGATTTTGGGACAAGATGAGGCCGCTGATCAGCGCGGCGTTGCCGACGTTGTCGGTGGCGCTTTTGAACACCGCTTTGTTCGCCAAAATATGATCCATCACCCGGCCCCCTCGCGTCGTGGCTTGGTAGGTCAAGTCGTCCAGAGCGGGCGCCGTCACGGTCTGATCCCCCACTGCGATGCGAGCGAGACGGCTGTCGGATCGGCCCTCTCGAAATCGCAGTTCCTCCGCATACTCGCCCGTTGCGTACTTGGTGGGCCCCCGGCCCATTTCCACGAAGAACAACACATTCGCCGTCGGATTCAATGGTGGAAGGGCGGTCGCTTTCGCGGAAGCGGCGGCTCGCTTGTAGGCATCAGCACCGTCGCCCGCAAGCTTCGCCGTTGCCAGCCCGTCGAGGTAATTGAGCAGCAGATAATCCGAGGCATACTCCTTCTGCTCGGTGTCGCTGTCTTGGACCATGGCGCTCCGGAAGCAAGCTCGAGCGTTGTCAGGTTCTCCATCCATCCAATAAACGATGCCCCGATAGTAATAAGCCATGACCCTCTCGTAGGGCTCACCTATGAATGTCTTCTTGGATTCCTCCCCAAACAGGCTGCGGGATTTTCTGGCGCTGCGATCGTTCTGAAACCGGCCTTCAATGCGGGGAAGCACTTCGTCCAGTATCTGCCTGGCCTCAAGGACCGCGCCACGGCGCATGGCGGTGGCCGCGGTGCGGCATTGCCATAGCAACTTGTCCTTCGGAGAAGCGTTGGAAATGGCATGGCGTCCGTCGACCAAAGCATCGCCGGTCCGGGGCCAGGAGGCGCCAGTGGACGATCGTCCGCTGGCGCATCCCGAGGCGAGCATGACCACCACGGCCGCCAGGACGAAGCCAGTGGCGGCGCGCCGATTTCTTCGACCATGGTCCAAGTCCATGGCCGAAAGATTGAAGCGCAAACCATCGCCTGCTCGCAATGGGGGGGCATTGATTTCCACGCTTTTCAAGCCGCCAGCCTCATGGAATGGAGTGTGCAAAATCCTTGTAAATTCAGTTTTTCGCCAGTGGGGGCCGCTGCCCCCGCGCGGCTCGGCCGGTCGATCCCTCGCCGCAAATCCTGAGCGATCCGATCAAAGTTCCTCACAATGCCAGGCATCGTCCAAGAGACCGAATGCCATGCGGCGCGCCTCAGCGGTAAGAAGCGTCCTCGAGGCCTTGCTTCTTAATTTCCGCCGCGTCCTCCCACACGATGTCACTGGTCCTGGGGTCGATCAGTTGAAACGAATACAAGACGTAGTCACTGGTGCCCTTCGATGTCTTCGTGGTCATGCCCTGGAGTTTTCCGGTGAGGAAAAAATCCGCGCCTTTGAACTCGACCACGTTGGGATCGCTGTTGGAAGTCACTTGCCCCGATTGTTTAAGCGCTCTTTCCCTTTCAAGAGCGGCCATGTTTTCCCGGGCCAGGAAACGCACTTTGCCGCGGGCTTTCGTATTCAGCTCCGTGCGAATGCGGGTGAGAAAAATATCTTTGTTGATGGGAAATCGAGTTTCATTTTGCACCGGCTCTAGCACGATCCGGGGGACGCCCTGCGCGTTCGCGATCTCGGGCACTCCGAGAATGCTGCGCGCCATTTTGTCCGTGACGGCGACGAGGTCCTGCGATTCGACGCCGGTTCCAGCGACGAAACCGCGCTCATCGGCTTTCATTTGCGTGACGGGGACACCCTTTGGATTGCGGACTCCTCTCGAGGCGCATCCCGTGATCAAAACGAGAGAGGCGGCAAAGATGATGGCGGTTCGAGCGGCGCTCGGGAACGACGCGGACGAGTGCAAGCTCCAGTTCTCCGTAAGTTTCTGCTTCATATTGGGTATGGGGATTAAGAGTGGCCAAGTTTTTGGCACTGCGAAAGTCGAGAGTTCACAGGCGCGGCCAGGCTTGAAAAAATATCGTTTAGCGTCCAAAAAGGCCATTGGCCGATCCGAGCGTGCCTTGCGAACCGGGAGGGAGGGAGGCTGTGATTGGGGTAACGACGGGCTCCGTCAGCGGTTCGGGCGCGGCGCCTGCCTGGACTGTGGTGATCGCGGCAGCGGGCACGGTGACGGCCGTCACGTGGGATCTCCACCCCAGAGGTTGAGGGACCACGACGGTTCTTGGATAATCACTTGGGGCCACATAGACCGTCTCGCGCGCACGCGCTTCTCGTTCAGCGAGTCCTCCCATCAAGAGCCCCGCCCCGGCGCCGATGGCAATTCCCTCGGCGGTCTTGCGCCCGTTGTTGTGGCCGATGACGCCGCCAGCCACGCCCCCCAGCACGGCGCCGGTGACCGTGTAATTCGGACGCGGAGAATAGGCATAGGGGCCTGCGACAACGCTCGTGGAGCCGCCATAATACGGCCGGTCGTCATCGCGGAATTGGCTCGTCAACGCTCCCAGGAACAACCCAGCGCCCGCTCCTATGGCAGCTCCTTCTGCGGTCTTGCGGCCGCTGTTGTGACCGATCACACCCCCGGCGATGCCGCCGATCAACCCACCAGTGAGCGATTCAGGTCCAAACAACTGGGCGTGCGCCGCAACGTAGGTCGTGACGCTCAACACCAAACTGACGATCCACTTCATAAGAGAGTAGGATACCGCTTAACTCCGAGCCAATCAACTGTGCGATTGGACGGCTGTCCGCGGACACTATTCAACCGGCCCTTGGCGCGCCATTTCCGCTTTACCGATTCGCCTTAAAGTCCTAATTCTTCCGCCATGACAACGAACACGCCGGGGGAGACCCGTGGGATTTGGACGCGGGCATACATGGCTTTAGCCGTCAGCGCGATGTTCCTGTCCTTGCGCGCGGCGGATGTCACCACGATTTCTGGAAAACAATTTCGGAACGTGGAATTGATGGCAGTCGAGTCGGATCATGTTCTCCTCCGCCACGATGGAGGAAGGGAGCGCGTTGCCTGGTCGGATCTGACGCCGTCGTCCCAACTCGAATTTCTGCGGGGGAAGGTATTGGAGTTGGATCGCTTGAAAGGCGAGTTAAGCAAGACGCGCGACGAGACCAAGGCGCTCCAGAAAACCACTGAACAATACCGGCAGAACCTCGCCGCGCTTGGTGAAACGCTTCCTGAAAAACCGGTCACTCCAGCGGCCAGCCTGCCGCCGATTGCGAAGGGCGACAAGGTGGACGCGTCGGAAATGGCCATGCATTTCATCCAAGATCCTGCGACAGCCGAAGCGCGGTATCGCAAGAAGACGTTTCGTGTCGAAGGCGTGGTCGAACGGTTGGAGAAAGATCTTTTCTTCAGCACGTATCGAGCGCTTCTCCGAGTGCCTGGCAAATCGGTTCGCGTGGTCTGCGTCATCAAGCCGCCGGAGGTCTACACCAAGGTCTATGCCGCTCGAAGCGGGGAGCGCATGGTGGCCGAAGGGGAGCGCCTTGGCAAAGTGACGCTGATGCAGGCGGGAGACAAGCTGGTCTTCGAAGGCCGATGTAGTGGCCTCAGCGATGGCGCGGTCACGTTTGCCGTGAGTCAGATCATTCAATAATACGTTGCGCGGCCTGTCGTTCGGCCTAAAATAACCGCGCTTACAACGGGCGTTTCAACAAGCTCCTCGAACATGGCCCATTCCAAGAAGCTTGCCAACCAAGCCGCTCCTGAAGCCCAGTTTGAGCCTTTCATTCCGGCGTCAACGGCCATGGCCGAGTTCACGCCCCGCGCGCTCATCGCGGGAACGCTGCTCGGCATCGTGTTCGGAGCCTCATCGCTCTACTTGGTCCTGAAAGTGGGCATCACGGTCAGCGCCTCGATCCCCGTGGCCGTCATCTCCCTGGCCTTGTTTCGTTTCCTCTCCACCTTCTCCACATGGATCGTCCGGGCATGGAGGGAATTCTCAGGATTCGGGCGGACGGGTTCTCGTTCCTCAGGCGCGGGCTTTCGTGATGCGACCATCCTGGAAAACAACATTGTCCAGACGGCCGGTTCGGCTGGGGAATCGATCGCCTTCGGAGTCGGAGTCACCATGCCTGCGATCTTGATCCTCGGCTTTGATCTTGAAGTCGCCCGGGTGACCCTGGTCGCGGTGCTCGGCGGCTTGCTTGGCATTTTGATGATGATCCCGCTGCGCCGAGCGCTCATCGTGAACGAGCACGGGCTCTTAAAATACCCCGAGGGAACGGCCTGCGCCGCCGTCCTGAAGGCGGGGGCGTCGGCCACCTGCCTCGAGGCCGCCTCTCCTTCGGCCAAAGCGGAAGTTCAAGCGGCTGCCGCGGCCGGGCTCGCAAGAAGCCTGGGCGCCCGCCACATTTTCACCGGCTTTGCCATCGGACTGCTCTACAAAACTTTGATGGTGGCCTTCAAGGGATGGAAAGACGTGCCGGAAAAAGTGTTCGGCGCCCCGCTGAAGGCAGGATCGGTGGGCGTAGAAATTTCCCCTGAATTGCTCGGTGTCGGCTATATCATTGGCCCGCGCATCGCCTCGATCATGTGCGCTGGAGGAGTGCTGGCTTATTTAGTCCTTATTCCAATGATCAAATTCTTTGGCGAAGGCATGACGGCGGCCTTGGCGCCGGGAACTGTTCCAATCGGGGACATGTCCGCCATCCAGATTCGCGGGGATTACATCCTTTATATAGGCGCGGGCGCTGTGGCAGCGGGTGGCATCATCAGCTTGTTTAGATCGCTGCCGACGATCTGGCACGGCCTCAAAGCCGGAGTGGCGGATTTTCAATCCAAAGCGGATTCCTCTCCCCAACTTCTGAGAACCGATCGAGACCTTTCCATGAAGTTTGTCGGCATGGGAATCTTTGCGTTGCTGGCGGCAATTGTTGGGGCGCCGACCCTCCACATGAATTTTTTGGGCGCATTGCTGATCGTCCTGTTCGGGTTTCTGTTTGTCACTGTATCTTCCCGGCTCACGGGGGAAATAGGCTCGTCCTCGAACCCTATTTCCGGCATGACCGTCGCCACGCTTTTGTTTACGTGCCTGATCTTCCTGGCATTGGGCTGGACAGGAGGAACCCACTACGTGATGGCGCTGTCTCTGGGGGGTATTGTGTGCATTGCCTCTTCGAATGGCGGCACGACGTCGCAAGATTTAAAGACTGGATTTCTGGTCGGGGCAACGCCGAGACTGCAGCAGATCGCGATACTCATTGGAGCACTTGCTTCCGCGCTCGCGCTGGGGCCGATATTGATCCAGCTCAATCAGGTGGGGACAGTTTATGTTCCCGTCAAGGCTGTCGCGGCCGGCCTCCGGACGGATCCGGGGAACCTCGGCGCGCGGGAAGGGTTGATCGGGCCGCAATCCCGGGATGATTCGAAAGCATACCGAACGTGGCACAAGCATGATTTGAAAGATGGCCCGGCTGGCAAGTACTTGATGGATGACCAAGGCGTTGCCGTATATCTTGTGGATCCCGGCATCAACGGGGTTCATGACAAGCGACCCGACGGAACTCCGGTCCGCAAATTCGAGGCGCCCAAGGCCACCCTGATGTCCTATATCATCAAAGGCATACTAGATCGCCAATTGCCCTGGGCTTTGGTCTTATTTGGAATCATGATAGCCATCGTGCTCGAGATGTCTGGAATCCCATCGCTGGCGTTCGCGGTCGGCGTGTATCTGCCGCTGTCGGCGTCCACCCCTATCTTCATTGGGGGCATGGTTCGCTGGCTGGTGGATTGGAAGCGAAAATCGGCGTTTCGGCACACGGGAGTGGAGGAGGCCGATCTCGAGGCCGAAAGCGACAAGAGCCCAGGAGTGCTGCTCGCGTCGGGTTACATTGCCGGAGGGGCCATCGCGGGCATCCTGATCGCTTTTCTGGCGGGCGCGATGGACAGGCTGGACGCCTCCATCACGCGGTGGGCGGCCGAGAACAATCCTCTATTCACTGGGGAGCACTCGGACGCGCTGTCTCTGATTCCATTCCTGATCCTCACCTGGTTTCTGTATGCCGTGGCTCGCGAAAAGATTCTCACCGTGAAAGCGCCATGAGTGCTTCTCCTTATTCCGTGGCCGCTGTTTGGAAGGGCGAGCCCACAGAGCTCCTGTTGCGGCGATGGGTGGAGGAATTGCGCGCCAGCCTCGCCGCGCCGCGCGTGGACCTCGCCATGGTCTTCATGACGCCTCATTATTTCGACGCCGCCACGCAGATACTGGAGTTGCTGAGAGTCCATGGACAGGCTCCGCTTTTGATGGGTTGCTCCACTGGGAACCTGATTTGTGGGGGCGATGAAATCGAGGATCAATCGGGGATCGCCGTGGCTCTGTATTCGCTTCCCAATGCCCATCTTGAAGCGGTTCGATTCAGCTCCGATCAGATGAGCGAAGCCAATGGTCCGGGGTATTGGCACATGGAAACCGGTGTGACGCCGGGCTCAGCCGAGGGGTGGCTGGCCTTCGCGGATCCTTTCCACGCGAATTTGGAGCACTGGCTGAAAGACTGGAACGAAGCGTATCCGAAGGTGCCGATTTACGGAGGCATCGCCAGTGGCGGCAACGAGGAGCAACGGACCCAGTTATATCTGAACGGGGACGTTTTCGAGGACGGCGGCGTCGCCGTGGCGGTGTCCGGCCCCGTCAGGTTGACGGGCGTCATATCGCAGGGCTGCACTCCGATTGGAGAGACATGGACCATCACCAAGACCGAGCAGAACCTCATTCATCAAATTGGCAATCGGCCCGCCTATGAAGTGTTGTTGGAAACTTACAACGGACTCTCCGCCGAAGAGCAGCGAATGGCCAGGGGCAACATCTTCGTGGGCCTGGTCGTAAACGAATACCTGGAGGAGTTCCACAGGGGTGATTTCTTGATCCGGAATTTGTTGGGAGCCGATCCGCAAAGCGGCGTGGTGGCGGTGGGCGCAATGCCGCGCGCGGGC
Source organism: Verrucomicrobiales bacterium (assembly GCA_005805305.1). GTDB lineage: Bacteria > Verrucomicrobiota > Verrucomicrobiia > Limisphaerales > F1-80-MAGS106 > F1-80-MAGS106. Next base: position 4,177 of record SYMW01000005.1, on the reverse strand, counting down.
CAAACCATCCAGTTTCAACGGCGGGATTCCGCCGCCGCGGACGAGGACATGAGGACGCTGTTGGACATCACACGCAAGCGGTTGTCCGGCAAGACGCTTTATGGAGGCTGTCTGTGCAGTTGCAATGGCCGGGGTCATCGGCTTTTCGGAAAACCAAGCCACGATGCCGGGTTGGTGCAGGAGAAACTGGGTCCGCTGGGATTGGCTGGCTTTTTTTGCAACGGCGAAATTGGCCCCGTTGGCGACCTGAATTTTCTACACGGCTACACGGCATCCCTGGCTCTTTTTGTGGAAAAGTGACCGGACGGAGTGGGTGCGTTCCTTCGCGAAAAATCCCGCCCTCAGGCCCCAAATCGAAGCTGCTTTGGCGCGCATGGCCAAGGACGCCGAGTGACCATCGGCTTGGCACGCATCACCTGGGTGGTCAACTAATGCCCATGCGCCTTCAAGATGAGCTTAAGTGGCGAAGGGATTTCGACCTCTAGCTAGGCGCGAATAAGGCCCATATCCTTGAGGACCTGTGACGAATGAGCTACTACGCCAGAGGTTGAAAGAACCAAGAAGGGTCGTTAGATTCTGAGCAACACCGCCAACGCAGGCCGACTGGCGGGAGTGACCTAAAACTTAAAAGAGGCTAAGAGCGCGCCAGAAAATCCTCGAAACCTGACGCCGTGGCAGCCAACCGGCTCGCTTGCCTCAACTCCGACTCATCGGTAAGACTTCGAACCCGTTGAGCGACGGGTCCTGGGACGGCCCCGAATTTTGGTTCTGGCGATTGGCCACGATGCGGGATCGCGGTCGGTGTTGGGGACGGGATCAAGAATGAGTTGGGTGGGATCAATTATCATTTCAGAAACGAGGGCGGCACACGAACGACTCGGTTCCTCGACGACCTCCGTGCTTGGGGCCCAATTCAACCTTTCGAGTGGAAGGAGGGAGTGTGGTATTGGATGCGCTTGAAACAGGAAGCGGACTTGCAAACTGGGGGAGTCATTGCCTTTGCGAGGATTTGGGAAGCGGATGAGTCGACACTGGAACCGACCGAATGGCAGTTCTGGGATTACGCACCTGCCCGGACCGTTCGACAGGGGTACGCTGGAATCGTGGCTGGAAGTTCAGGAGGAGTGGCCGAGTTTGACGTGGATGATAATTTGATCCTCGCCTCTGGTCTCCCTAAGATCACGCCCGCTGAGACCCCCAATGTAAATTCTGTTCCAGTCGTGATCACCACGCAGCCGACGAGCCAGGCTGTGGATGAACGCGACCCCGTGACGTTTCGCGTCGCGATCACCAGGACGCCAACTTACGACTACAAATGGTTCCGTAATGGCACGATGATCGTTGGAGCCAATGGACCGAGTTACACAGTTCCTTCGGCTTTGGTCGCCGACAGCGGGGCAGTTTTTCATGTTCTCACCGGCAACGGCATTTGTGGATTCCGGCGACAACCGGCGTGTTCCTGGTGAAGGTCAGCGCTGCGGATAGCGGCACACCGGTATTGTCGGCGACTCAATCCTTCACCGTCACGGTCACCAAAGCCAGTCAAAGCATACAATTCGTGCCTATTCCAAGCAAAACCTACGGCGATGCGCCGTTCGTCCTCGAGGCGACCTCGACTTCAGGTTTGCCCGTTGCCTATTCAGTCACGTCTGGACCCGCTAAGATCACTGGCAATACCGTAACCCTCACCGGCGCGGGCACTGTGACTCTTCGTGCGATTCAGGCGGGAGATGGGAACCATGACCCCGCTTCAGCCGTCGACCAATCATTAACGGTCGCTAAAGCCACGCTCACGGTGAAAGCCAATGACGTGACACGAGTATTCGGCGCGGCCAATCCGCCGTTGACCTCGGCCTTCACTGGATTCGTCAATTGAGACAACGCATCTTCCATCTCAGGCGGGGCGGAACTTTCCACGAGCGCCAACAGCACCAGTCCGCCGGGAACGTACACAACCACGGCGCAACCAGGGAACCTCGTGTCCCCAAATTACAATTTCACCTTCGCGAACGGCACTCTTACGGTGACCAAGGCCAGAGCCGAATTGTCGCTGGCCAATCTCAGCCAGTCTTATGATGGAACTGGCAGGGCTGTGGCCGCAACCACCAACCCGGGCGGATTGAGCGGTGTCACGATCACCTACGCTGGCTCGCCAACTCCGCCAGTCAACGCTGGCACCTACGACGTGGTCGCGTCGCTGATCAACGCGAATTACACCGCCCCTAATGTCTCCGGGACGCTCGTCGTCGCCAAGGCGAATCAAGCAATCTCTTTCACAGCCATCGGTGACAAACAAATTGGCGTTTCCGCATTCATGTTGGACGCCACCGCCACTTCGGGACTACCGGTCACATTTACTTTGGTGAGCGGGCCAGCGAGCCTTGTGGGGGCGGTCCTCTCGCTCACCGGCGTTGGAAGCGTGATCGTTCGTGCCTCGCAGCCGGGCGACACGAATCACAACCCCGCTGCAGACACCGATCAGGCATTCGCCGTGCTGGCTGTCGCTGTGCCGTCGCTGCGGGTCAATCTCTCGACCCAAGAGATCGTTTTCACCTGGCCGGTTTCCGCGGAGGGCTTTGTCCTCGAATCCACCACCACGCTCTCCGGGCCGGACTGGACAACCGTAGCCTCCGCGCCGATGGTGGTCGGCGATCAGAACGTCGTCATCGGCCCGGTGGCGGGTTCAGCCCGGTTTTATCGGTTGAGAAAGCCGTGATTCGGAGTGGACCGTTCAGGCCAGTCGCAAAACGGACGTTAGGCTTGACCGAAAAGAACAAATGAGGACCAAAGAACCCAAACCAAGACTCCGGAAATCTTCTTTAGTCCTTTTTCGTTTCTTTCGGCAACACTCTGTTCTCATTCTTCGGGCTATTCGACCGCCGTTTGGTGCTGGGCCTCGGACATCGCGAGCTTGCGGATTTGGAGTTTGGCGGCCCCAGAATTCAGTAAGACGTGGGGTTTAGCCGAAAAGAACGAAGGAGGGCTAAAGAAAAGAATCCCAAAGCCGCCCACTTCTTGTGAGTAAACATCAAAGCAGGAAAGGGGGCTCAATCGTCAATCGGCAGGGGGCGGATGCGGATTCGTGCCTGCTCGAAAACGACTACGCTTCCGCGCTGCAGGGCTTCACTGATCGCGGCCAAGTTCGCAAGCAGAAGTGCCAGTTGTCGTTCAGGCCGCCGTTCCGTGCCGCGCCGGAAGAGAATGAACGACGGTTTGCTGTGCTGCCATGCGGCCAGGAGCGTGCCGAAATCGGTGTCGGCGGAAACAATAATACGACCCTCGGTCATTGCGCGCTCAAAAACCAGCAGGTCATCGGCCCCTTGCATGTGATAATCACGAACGTGAGCAGCATCATGCCCTTCCTGATGCAACCCTTGGGCGAGCATTGGCGAGAGCGGATTGTCGATGAGAAACTTCAAGCGGGTGTGAGCAAAGGCAGCTCGCGTTCGCGGACCGACTCAGCCGCAAACCGCAATGCCTCTCGAATATCTTCGCCTTCCAAGTCAGGATAGGCGCGAAGGATTTCCTCGTCCACCAATCCATCAGCCACCATACCCACGACAGTAGCAACAGGGATCCGCAGTCCACGGATGCATGGGACGCCTCCCATCTGGGTGACCTTAACAGTAATGCGCTTGAATTTCATATGTAAGTCCTATCCTCTGATGCGAGGAAAAGCAACTTCACCGAGGCAACTAACGGAACTTCAAAAAATCGAACCCGACGGCACAACCAAATCGAACGTTGAACCCTACGTTGGCAAGGTGCTGGGTCGAGGCAGGGGTTTCGAGGTGTCATCGAAACACAAATGGCGGCACCACGTCTGGACTGCCGGTCACTTTAACCTTGGTGAGCGGGCCGGCGAGCCTTGTGGGGCCGGTTCTTTCGGTCACCGGCGTTGGAAGCGTGATCGTTCGTGCCTCGCAGCCGGGCGACACGAATCACAACCCTGCTGCGGACTTGGACCAGACGTTCGCCGTGCTGGCTGTTGCTGTGCCGTCGCTGCAGGTCAGTCTCTCAATCAAAGAGATCGTTTTCACCTGGCCGGTTTCCGCGGAGGGCTTTGTCCTCGAATCCACCGCCACGCTCTCCGGGCCGGACTGGACAACCGTATCCTCCGCGCTGATGGTGGTCGGCGATCAGAACGTCGTCATCGGCCCGGTGGCGGGTTCAGCCC
>SYMW01000177.1 GCA_005805305.1 Verrucomicrobiales bacterium | reverse complement strand
GGAATATCGGTCCTGGGCCAAAGCTCAACGTTGCAAGCGAGATCGCACCTTCCCCACCTTCAGAGACTTGATGAGTCGACGCCTCCACCAAGTCGTCGCACTGGCTGCTGGATCCCTAACCCGACTTTAGAACAGCCCTGAGCGTCTCCGAATTGTTCCAATCTATCCTTGACGCAGGGTACGTTGCCTTCAGGATCAATCGCTTCAGCGTCACACCAGTGACGGATCTCGATCAGACGGGCGCGTGTAACTGGTTATGCCTGCCTGAGCCGCAGTCAGATCTTTCAATTAAATGCTCTCGAACGCTCCTCAAGTGCGCGCTGCTGCCATGCATCCGAGGATTGAATCCGTTGTGTTTTTGACATGGATTCGGGTCGGAAGCTCTGATTAGAATGTAACATGCTAATAAACAGCGTGTTGCGCTGAAAGTGTCAGGTTACTCGAATGGAAATCCCTTTTTACAAACCAAGCATAGGGCCTGAGGAAATCGAAGAGGTCGTTGCCACGTTGAGGAGCGGATGGCTCACGACGGGGCCCAAGGTCAAACAATTCGAGCGTGAGTTTGGGGCCTACCTCAAGCACAAACATTGCATCGCCTTGAATTCCTGCACAGCCGGGCTCCACCTCGCCCTCGAAGCCATCGGCTTGAAAGCTGGACAGAGCGTGGTCGTTCCCACCATGACTTTCGCCGCCACGGCCGAAGTCGTTCGTTATCTGGGCGCCCGCCCCATTCTCGTTGACTGCCGGTCTGAGGATTTCAACATGGACGTCCTGGATGCGGATCGAAAGATCCGAGGAGCCATCGAGTCAGGCGAGTCCGTGGCAGCCATCATCCCGGTCCATTATGGCGGGCAGATCGGCGATGTGTCCGGTGTCCGAGACTTGGCAACACGGTTTGATTTGAAAGTGATCGAGGACGCCGCTCATTGTTGTCCGGCTTTTTACAGGGAACAGAGTGCAGGGAGCAAGGGCCGGGGGGCAGAAAGCAGAGAGCAGAGAGCAGTGGCCAGCGGTCAGATGGCGGAGGATAGCGCGTCCTCTTCAGCGACGGGATCGCTTGGGGCGCCCGAATCCGGCGTGGAAGGCTGGAAGCCGGTTGGTTACGACGCCGACATCAGTTGTTACTCGTTCTACGCGAACAAGACGATCACGACCGGCGAGGGAGGCATGGCATGCACGCGAAGCGAAGAATATGCCGATCGAATGCGAATCATGTCCTTGCATGGCATTTCAAGGGACGCATGGAAGCGTTTCACTGCGGAAGGCTCTTGGTATTACGAAATCATCGCTCCTGGGTTTAAGTATAACCTAACCGACATCGCCGCCGCCATTGGCATCCACCAACTGCGGAAATCGGACTCATTTCACGGTCGGCGCACCCAATTGGCGGATCTCTATACGGAATTGCTGCAGGATGTCCAAGAGTTGATCCTTCCCCGGACTTTGCCAGATCGAATCCACTCTTGGCATCTTTATGAGATACGGCTTTTGGTAGACCGTTTGAGCATTGATCGAGCTGAAATGATCACTAAGTTAAAGCAATCAGGGATAGGCACTTCGGTGCATTGGATGCCGCTTCACATGCACCCTTATTACCAGCATACTTACGGCTATGTGCCGCAGGATTTGCCGGTTGCGGCATCCCTTTATCGGGAGATCATCACCCTGCCCTTGTATCCCGAGATGAGCGAAGAACAGGTCGGCTACGTCTGCGCGACGCTGAAAGACCTAATCCATAGGCATCTGAAAGTCAGTCCTGCTTAGAGGAATGGTGCAGATTTCCTCTTTTGGATGCGTGCTCCATTGGAATTCCTATCCTTAACAGTCGACTTCCAAATTCGTGGAAAGGGAACACATCCAAGAATTGGACGTGGGTTGGGGCCATGAACCAGCCGCATCATCGTTCAGAATGGTCGGGCGCTGCTGCCGCGCAGCCCATTTGACTCGTTGCCCGCCTTGTGCGCAACGGGATATCAGGGCTGTGGGGCACCGCAGCCCTACCGGAAGGAAGGTTCATGGCTAGCAACACCATAGAGCGTGTTACGAAGTTGGAGTCTAGCCCTCGAGATGGTGGCGCCATTGATCTCGAAGGTATGATCGTCCGCTGGCGGCTTTTTCAGATAACTGTGGGCGTTGATGTCAGAAATATAGCCCAAAGGAAGAATTGAAAAATCAGTCTGATGAAGCTACTATCAGTCTATCTTGACTGAGTTGAGAAGGGAATCTTTCGGGGCAGGCACCTTCGGAACGAATCATGAATTCGAATGAGACGGTAATCTCCGGAGAGGCAGTGGATTCGACTGTTGCCAAAAACGGGTACAGCCGCATTACCAAGCGCCTTTTCGATGTCTTCTTTTCGGCGTTGGGGCTTATCCTGCTGGCGCCAATTGGGGCGTTGATCGCGCTTCTCATCAAACTCGGAGACTGGGGCCCGGTATTTTATCGACAGCGCCGTGTCGGGCTTCACGGAAAGCTGTTCGAGATTCTGAAATTTCGCACCATGGTGGTGAACGCTGACCAACGAGGGCCTAGCGTCACATGGGAAAAGGACCCTCGGATCACGTTCATTGGAAGGATATTGCGCCGCAGCAAGTTGGACGAGTTGCCACAATTATGGAACGTGTTAGTGGGCACCATGAGCTTTGTTGGACCGCGACCCGAGGTTCCACGTTATGTAGATCGATACACTCCTGAGCAACGACAGATTCTGAACTTTAAACCCGGGATCACTGACTTAGCCACGCTGGTGTTCCGCGATGAGGAAACCCTGCTTCATGGGGCTGCGGATGTGGAGGAGTTCTATGTGAAGCACTGCATCCCGAGAAAATTCAGCCTGAATCTCCAGTATGCTCAGAGAGCCAATCTGATGGAGGACATCTTGATTATTTACGAGACGCTTTGCCCCTATTGGCTCAGTATTTTTTCCACCTACATTTTTGCTCAAGCATTCAGCCTTTGGCTAGCCTACCAGTTGCGATATGACTTTGATGTGCCACCGCAAGAAATGATCGCGATGGAACGTATGGGCCTGATTATTATCCCCATACAGTTGGTCTGTCTCATGTGGCGCCGCCAGATCGTAGGGTTGCTGAGTTACTTCGATCTCCCCGAAATCAAGCAATTATTCTTCAGCCTCAGCTTGGCTGCGCTGATCCAACTGTTCATTTGGTTCATCACCAACGGGATGTTCATGCCAGCTCGGAGCATCATAGTCATGGATTTCATAATCGCTATGATGGTTATTGGAGGGACCCGAATGATTCTCCGCCTGCTGCGGGAAACTCAGTCAGATCGGAATAGGCGTTCGGAAAAAACCGAAGTGTTAAGAGTTGGGATCATCGGAGCCGGAGAACTCGGCACTTGGCTGGCCCATGAGCTGAATTTTAGAAAGAAAGGAAATCGACGAATCGAGGCGTTTTTCGACGATGATCCGGATAAGTGGAACCGGCAGCTCCATGGAGTTCCCGTTGTCGGAATGCCGGAGTGCATCCTCCAAGGGGCGTGGGCCGGAAAACTGGACGAAGTCATCGTCCCGATGCCCGGCGCCAGCAGCGCTCGGCTCAAGCAAATCAAATCGATCCTTGGAAGCTCCAATATTCGAAGCCGGACGATGCCTTCATTGGACGAAATACTGAGTTGAGACAGGAGCTAACTGTGGCCGCAAGGCATCTAGCCGGTCGAGCTGGCTTAATTTTCGATAGGATCCTGCAAACTTCAGGATCTTAGCATCGGCTGAATCTCGCGAACGGGAATCTTATGAAAGTGAACATACGAAAGATCTTATTGGTGGGCTTCATCGGGAGCTTGTTGCTCGCGGGCGGCGCATTCGGCGCTTACAAAGTTTATAAGTCCACGCGACAGGCCAAATTGATCAAGCAGGTGAAAACTCATCTTGCTAATTCGAACTCGCGCAAAGCGCTTTTGATTCTGCAAAGGTTGCTTCGCTACAACAAAGATGATTTGGAGGCTTGTCGATTGATGGCGCAATTGAGCGAAAACTCCCGATCACCCGCGGCATTGCTTTGGCGCAACCGGGTTGTGGAGCTCCAGCCTGATTCCATGGAGGATCGGCTCGCGCTGGCGCAGACCGCGCTTGTATTCAGAGATTTTGCTTCCGCGACGAATGCCTTGGCGGTCGCGAGTGTCACGGCAAAAACGAATGCGAGCTATCATAATATCGCCGGAACGGTGGCGGCCGCTCTTAATCAACCCGCGCAGGCGGAGGCTCATTTTGTTGAGGCGGCCAAGTTGCGGCCAGGAAATGAACTCCTTCAACTCAATTTGGCCGTGCTGCGACTTCACTCAACCAACAACTCGGGGCATGCGGAGGCTCGCGCGGCATTGCAACGCATCGGTGGCAATGTCACTAACTCAGCTCTGCGCTGCCAGGCGCTGCGGGAATTAACCGTCGATGCGATGAGGTTGAAGAATCCCAACCAGGCGTTATTGATTTCACAACAGCTTATCCAAGATACGAATTCCGTTTTTAAAGATCGACTTCTCCGCTTGGATATACTGCGGGATTCCACAAACGCGGCCTTTAAGCCAACTCTTGTCGAGTATCAGCAAGAGGCTGGGAAGCTGCCTGCAACCACTTATGAGCTGGCCATGTGGCAGATGTCAAAAACCTCGCCTGGCGAGGCGTTTGCCTGGTTGCGAACCTTGCCTTTAAGCACTCAGACAAATCAACCCACTTCGATGCTGTTGGCTGAGTGCTTCACCCTTCTGAATGACTATAAAGGGTTGCAAGCTTTTTTAGAGCCTCAAAACTGGGAAGAGCTCGAGTTCATCCGCCGAGCCTTCAAGACGCGCGCCTTGCGGGGTCAGGATTTGACGAGCGCCGCGAAGGGGGAGTGGGAAATGACCTTGAAAGTGGCGAACAATCAGAAAGCGAGTCTTTTGATGCTCCTCCGATTGGCGATTGCCTGGAAGTGGCAAAGCGAGGGGGAGGAACTGTTGTGGGCCATCGTGAACCGATATCCCGACGAAAAATGGGCCTTTGACGTGCTGAACAGATTGCTTTACGTCGGGGGCCGGACCAGGCCCCTGATGATGCTTTACAACCAGGAACTCAAGCGGTCCCCCTCAGATCTCGCGATCAAGAACAACTTGGCCATCACGGCTCTCCTGCTTGAGGCGATGGAACTAAGGCCTCATGATATGGCTCGAGAAGTTTACGAGAAATCTCCAACCAATTCGGCGTTTGCGTCCACTTACGCCTATTCGCTGTTCAGGCAGAAAAAGCAGGCTGAAGCCATGAAAGTCATGGCCAGCCTCAGCCCGAAAGATTTGGAAGATCCCTCCATTGCTGGCTATTACGCTCTTCTCCTGGACGCCTCGGGCGATAAGGGCAAGGCTCGGTCGTATTTCTCCATCGCTGAAAAGGCGCCGATGCTGCCAGAAGAGAAAAAGTTGTTTGAACAAGCGATGGCTGCCAGGTAAGCCCCGTGTTTCCATCGGATTCAACGTGTCCCGTGGCTGGGTTGCGGCTCAAGCGGTGTTTTCTCGTGGCCGATTGATCCCTCTTCTTCCGACGTCCAATGGTATTCAGTTCCCTCACGTTCCTGGTCTTTTTGATCATCGTGTTCAGCCTTTATTGGCTGTTTGACCGGCGTGGGCAAAATATCCTTCTTCTAGTCGCTAGCTATATCTTTTACGGATGGTGGGATTGGCGATTTCTCGGCATCATTTTCATCTCCAGTCTTCTTGACTATTGGATTGGCCTGCGGATCGCAGGGACTGACAGCCCGGTTCATCGAAAGTTCTACCTTGGTCTAACGTTGGCGGCGAACCTCGGTTTGCTGGGGTTTTTCAAGTACTTCAACTTCTTCGCGGAGAGCTTCGGAGTCCTGCTCAATTCACTGGGGATGCAGGCAAGTTATACCACCCTCAACATTGTGCTGCCGGTTGGGATCAGCTTCTACACCTTCAAGACGCTCAGCTATAATATCGATGTCTACCGTCGCGACTGTCCCGCCCACAGGAACTTGCTGGAGTTTCTCACATTCATAGCTTTTTTTCCAGAGCTCGTCGCGGGGCCTATCATGCGAGCGACCAATCTCCTCAACCAGTTCGTCGTTCCACGCTTCTTCGATGTCGAGAAGGCAAAGGACGGAGTGCGGCAGATGATTTGGGGTCTGTTCCAAAAAGTGGTTGTCGCTGATGGATTGGCGGCATACGTGAACGAGGCTTATCGGCGAAACGGGGACGCCGGGGGCGCGACGCTGCTCTTGGGCACGATATTTTTCGCTTTTCAGATTTATTGTGATTTCGCCGGCTATTCAAACATCGCCTCGGGAGTGGCCCGGCTTTTTGGTTTTCAGCTCGTGCGCAACTTTGCCTACCCTTATTTCTCGAGAAACATCGCCGAGTTTTGGCAGCGTTGGCACATCTCGTTATCCACGTGGTTTCGGGATTATTTTTACATACCGATTGGTGGAAATCGCGGCTCGTTCGCGCGGACCATATTCAATATCGTGCTGACGTTTACGGTCAGCGGCCTCTGGCACGGAGCGAATTGGACATTTGTTCTTTGGGGTTTGGCGAATGGACTCCTCTTCCTTCCAATTCTCCTCAAGCGGCGATTCAGCAAAGAGGAATCGGGCAGCATCAAGTCGCCTCCTGGCTATCGAGATCTCCCAGCGATCATAGTGAATTTTGGACTCATCCTCGCGACGTGGGTTCTGTTCCGGTCGGAGAACCTCGGGCATGCGAGGCAGATTTTCTCCTCGATCTTGAATGATTTCGATTGGAGATTCTTCCTCCAAGACGCCGCGCGTCTCAAATTTCTCGTGGCCGTCCTGTTATTGGCTGAGTGGTTGCAGCGAGACAAGGTTCATCCGCTCGAAATCGAGAATCTTCCAGTGCCTGTCCGTTGGGGGATTTATAATGCTACCGCGTTTGGCATCGTGCTGTTTGGCACATTCCAATACACGCCATTTATTTACTTTCAGTTTTGATGAGCAAGGCACCCTACAGATTCATGCTCCGCGCCCTGATTGCGGGATCTCCCTTCCTCGTGTTTGTGCTCGCGGCTGAACTATTTCTTTATCTGTCTGGTGAAACCGTTCTCTTATCCACGATCGCGGAGCGCCATCCAAGGTCCGGACCTCCCGCGTCTTACATGACCATGCTGATCAGTCAGCAGTTTGATAGGCTTCACTTTGAACGGATTCGTCGCGAAAGGCCTGAGATCCTCGTCCTGGGGTCCTCGCATGTCACTCGCTTTCGAAAAGAGATGTTCGCACCGAGAACGGACTTCTACAATTGCGGGCGCACGATCGCTTGTGTGGGTGACTTGGAAGAGTTCGTGCAGGCGCTTCCCGACGGTTATGCGCCCAAGTCGGTATTGCTTGGAATTGATCATTGGTGGTTCAACACCAGTTATTCGGAACCAGCGACGTTCGCCGAAGGAATCAAGACTGAGGAATCCATGGAGCCCAATGCGCATTTCTACGCATTCAAGAAGCTTCTGCAAACGCTGATCCACGGTCGGTTTGAGGCGGATGTCTACAAACGGATTTTTTCTCGCCAGCACGACGGATTGCGGCGTTACGGAGTGCTTGCCTGGCATAGCTCCGGCATTCGCAATGACGGGAGCAACCAAGTTTACAATAGAACTACGCCACCGGAGTTCGTTGACAAATTGCCGCAAACTTTGGAAGAGATCGGGCTGCGTCCAGAACCTTGTTTCATCCAGGGAATGAAAGTGGATGAGGCGCTCCTAACCCGCTTTCTCAAAGCCATCAAAGCCTTGGAACAACGAGGCACATTGGTTGTTTGCTTTTTGACTCCACTGTCGTCGGGACTTCGTGATCTTTACTCACAGTATTCGACTCAGTTTGGGATCTGGTTCGATTACACCAAAAGAGTTCCCGAAACTTTGGAAGAGAACGGAGTGCGCTGCATCGACGGCTCGAATCCTGCCGTGTTTGGGCTTGATGATCGGTGTCTCATCGATCGAGACCACGCACGAGAAACCTATGGAGTTGCCCTTTTGAGAGAAGCAGCGAAAAATCCGCAGCTCCGTGCCACGCTTCATCTAGACCTCGAGCAGTTGGAGTCCCTGCTCTCAGATCCTCGAACAACTCCCTTGTTTCCGTACTTTCCCAGCTCAGACTCCTCCTCTCCCCAGTAACCTTCCTTTCGCCTCCGTTCCTTCTTCGCCCCTTCTTCGGTTTCTCCAATTTCGTTTCTCTCGCCCGTTGCGGGCCAGAGCTGCTTCAGTTCTCTTTCGTTTTCCAGGCAAGCGAGCCAGGTTTGCTCCAATGCCGTTCACTGTTCCGGCCAAGCTGACTTCTTTTTTCTTTGGCATCCCTATTTCCTTTCCGAAGCAACACGCTGAGCCCATTCCAAACCTCGCGCAGATTGAGCTTTCCGGCCAAAGTCCACTTTGGTACCAGTGATGGCTGACACCACACCCTGGATGAAGGTTTTTCCAAACGCTCTCGCGATCACGAACCCAGGCTGGTTTGTGAATAGTGCTCTTTTGATTGTGTCGACCGGCGCCCTCCTCTTCGCGCAGCCCGATGCGGGCCGGGAAGCCGGGAAGCTCGAGACCCTTCGCCTGATGGATTCGCGCGCGGCGCGCTTCAAGGAATTGTCGCGACGGCTCTGGGAAAACCCCGAGTTAAGTTTCGAGGAATTCAAGAGCTCAAGCCTCCTTGCCGCGGAGTTGCGCGCCGCCGGGTTTGGGGTCACCACCAACGTTGCGGCCATCCCAACTGCGTTTGTGGCGGAGTGGGGAACGGGAAAGCCTGTCGTTGCGGTGCTGGGAGAGTACGATGCCCTGCCGGAACTTTCGCAGCATCCTATTCCCGAGCGCAAGGCCCTGGTGACCGGGGGCGCTGGGCACGGGTGTGGCCACAATTTGCTCGGCGCCGCCGGTGCTTTCGCGGCGATCATGGCCAAGGATCACCTCCAGTCGCGCGGGATGGGCGGCACCGTTCGGTTCTATGGTTGTCCAGCGGAGGAAAACGGGGCCGGGAAGCTCCACATGATTCGAGCAGGGGCCTTCAAGGACTGCGATGTGGCGCTGACGTGGCATCCGGACGACCGGAACGAGCCAGGCATGCGCAGCACGCTGGCGAATCAGGGCGCGTATTTTCGCTTCCACGGCGCCGCTGCCCACGCGGGGCGAGCGCCGGAAAAGGGGCGGTCCGCCCTGGACGCCGTGATGGTGATGACCCATGCGGTGGAACTCCTCCGAGAGCATGTGCCGCAAGCCACACGCGTCCACTACATCATCACTCAAGGCGGGACGGCCGCCAACGTGGTGCCTGAACTGGCCGAGATTCGGTTGACCGCGCGCCACCCCGATGCCGCTGAGTTGGACAAGGTTTGGTCCCGAATAATCAAGTGCGCGGAAGCGGGGGCTTTGGCCACCGAGACGAGGCTGGAGCTTGAGTTGTCGAGCGGCCTTGCCAATGTGGTTCCAAACGATGCATTAGCGGCTATTTTTGAGCGCAACATGCGCCTGGTGGGAGGCGTGGTCTACACGCCGGAGGAACGAGCCTTTGCCGTCAAACTGCGCGCGACGTTGCCGTCGGACACTCTTCCGCCACTGGAACTCGCGGGCTTAATTCAGCCGATTCAAACGGAGACCACCTCCTGGTCCACGGACGTGGGCGACGTGAGCTGGAACCTTCCGACGGGCGAAATCCGCGCGGCGGCATTTGTTCCCGGGGTCGCCGCCCACACCTGGCAGTCCACGGCCTGCGCCGGCATGGGGATCGGTCAAAAGGCAATGATCGTCGCCGCCAAAACGCTGGCTCTCACGGCGATCGATCTTTTTCATGATCCCAGCCAGGTGGAAGCGGCGCGACGAAGCTTCGACAAGATCCTTGCGGGAAAGAAATACATTTCCAGACTGCCGCCTAACGCTAAGCCCGAACTCAAGAAAACTCGGTAGCAGCTCCGAAAGCACCCGTTGCCGGGAGAGAATACATCAAACGAAAAGCCAAATAGAAATCATGAAAACATTGATCCTCTGCAGTCTCGCCGTTTGGTTGGGAGCGCAAGCCGCCGCGTCGAGCGCCGAAGCGAAAGTCGTTCTGGTCATCCATGGCGGCGCGGCGTCGGAGAAAGAAAAAATGAAACTGACAGCGGAAAGCGAAAAGCGCTATCGCGAGGGATTGGAGCGGGCCGTGCGCGCCGGTTACGCGGTGTTCAAAAAGGGGGGCTCCAGCCTGGACATGGTGGAGGCGTCGATCAAGCTGATGGAAGACGATCCTGATTTCAACGCGGGGCGTGGCGCAGTATTTACCAGCGCCGGCAAGAACGAGTTGGACGCCTCGATCATGGAGGGTCGGCATCTCAAGGCCGGAGCCGTGGCGAGCGTGACGATTGTCAAGAACCCAATATCCGCCGCCCGGGCGGTGTTGGAGAAATCCAAACACGTCCTCCTGGTGAGCGAAGGCGCCAATTCATTTGCCAAGGGCATCGGATTGGAGACCGTCGATCCTTCGTATTTCCACACCGAAGAAAGATGGAAAGAGCACGAGGAATTGCTTGAGGAAGAGAAGAGGCAAAAGCCTCGGGCGAACAACGACAAGGGTTTCAGCGTGCCTTCCCGGGGTGAATGGTCGACCGTTGGCGCGGTGGCTTTGGATGCGACTGGCACGATCGCGGCAGGCACTTCCACCGGCGGCATGGCAGAGAAGCGCTGGGGGCGGGTGGGAGACTCACCGATTATCGGCGCCGGCACCTATGCGGACAACGAGGCGTGCGGTGTCTCGGCCACCGGGCACGGCGAATATTTTATCCGCTACGCGGCAGCGCACGACATCGTGGCTTTGATGAAGTACAAAGGCCTTTCCGTCGAGGCGGCAGCCGACGAAGTGGTCAATAAGAAGCTCAAAGCCGCTTCCGGCTCCGGAGGGGTTATCGCGTTGGACAGAAAAGGCCGTGTGACCGCCGCCTTCAACTGCGAAGGTCTTTTCCGCGCGCACGTCACCGAGACAGGAAAAGTGACGGTGAAGCTATTCAGGGAATAATGCCAAGGAGAAACGGCATCGAGCGCCGATTTGACCTCAGAATTAATTTCAGGATTGTTTGCGGAGGGCCGCCGGAGAATTCTTCGGCTTCTCTTTTTTCGGCTTCTTGATTTCTTTTTTCTGACTTTTATTGCCTTTAGCCATATGGAACTCCTGATTCTTGTTGGAACGTATTCTACACGACCGTCCTGAGAATTTACAATCCCAGAAGAGCGTGACCCGCCGGGGCGCTTTTCTCATTCTTCGCTGCCACCATCCCGCGCTACGCAGAGTTCTCCTGCTAATTTCGACATGCGGGTATGAGCCCGAAGCAGATGGCCTGGCACCGCCCCGCCCCAAAGGGCTGTGGCCAGATGACAGCATGACATTATTCCTTTGCGACTCATTCGTCACAGATCGGGAGGGTCTGCTCCTCATTCGTGCCCCGCCATAATGTCATGATTCCGCCAGCAAAGCCCGAATTTATTTTTGCACGGACCCTAAGTTCGAAGAGTTGTCGATTGACCCTTTGTTGTGGTGATGCGAGGTTGTTTTGTCCGTGTGGCGGCGAGGTTGCTGCCGTTCGGGCGGGTACAAGCCCCTATTACGCGACCTGTTCGCGGAGGATATGACGTCAACTCAAAGGCCCCTGCGTTGGGGAATCATCGGGTGCGGATCCATCGCCGCCCGCCTTGGGGAGGACGTTTCCAGACTGCCGGGTCATAAACTGCAGGCGATTGCTTCCCGCGACGCCGGCAAGGCGGCGCGTTTCGCCACGCGGTTTGGACTTCCCAGAACGCACGCGGGCCCCAATGCCTACGCGGCTCTCGCGTCAGATCCCGAGGTCGACTTGGTTTATGTCGCGACTCCCCACAATTTTCATAAAGAGCATACCCTTCTGGCTCTCGCCGCCGGGAAGCCCGTGCTTTGCGAGAAGCCATTCACGGTCAACGCGAGGGAAGCGGAGGTCGTTGTGTCGGCAGCCCGCGAATCAGGTCTTTTTTTGATGGAAGCCGTGTGGAGCCGGTTTTTCCCGGTGTGGAGGGAGGTGTGCCGCCGGTTGGTGGCTGGGGAAATTGGAGAGCCGCGAATGATCTATTCTGATTTCGGATTTCGCGCTGGAAACCTGGGCTCGAGCCATCGGCTCGCTGATGGCGATCGTGATGGCCGATTGCTGAGTACAAAACTGGCTGGCGGCGCGTTGATGGATGTCGGGATCTATCCCATTTCCATTGCTCAAATGATCTTCGGAGAACCTGTTCAGGCGCAAGCGGTTGGAATTTTGGGAGATTCTGGAGTGGATGAAAACGTAGGGGTGGTGCTCGCCTACGAGGAAGGGCAAGTGGCCACGGCTACCACGAGTCTGCAAGTCAACACGCCTTCCACGACGACGATTCTTGGCACATCGGGCCGCGTGGAAGTTCCGACTCAATGGTGGCGTCCGAAGGAGTTCGTCCTTCACCGGGATGGCGCCGAACCGGAACGTTTTGAATTCCCGCATGAAGGAGAGGGCTTTCAATTTGAAGCGATGGAAGTCGCGTCATGCCTGCGCGAAGGCCGAAAAGAATCGAGCGTGATGCCACTAAAAGACACGTTGTCCGTGATGCGTGTTTTGGACACCGCGCGGCGCCAACTGGGCTTGAAGTTTCCCATGGAAGACGATTAGAGTCAGAACTTCAATCCCAACCAACCCCGCGTGCGCACACCTCCAAAACTTTACGTGAAGCCTCGCAAGAGGTCGCGATTCATCGTTTGGTACGTCCTTGCGTTCGTGCTGTTTGCCCGATACGTCTGGCTTCCCGAGCTTTGGGTCATGCCCGATGCCCCAGTGTCAAGGTTTCAGAACCAAGCGCGGTTTCAGGGAAATGGACCCCGGCAATTTCAGCGGGCGCCCACGCATGTCAGCGCCCCGGTCTCCTCCGTGCCAAGCGATTTGCCCAGGCTGAGAATTGAGGTCTCGGAGGAGGACATGCAACGCCTTCGTGAGTATCATTGGAATGGCTGGGGAGGAGGGAATTCGTTCGGGTCGCGACCTGAAGTTATGGCCGTTGTGCGTGATGGCGACACCATCTACACCAACGTGTCGCTGCATCCAAAGGGGGCCGCGGGGAGCTTCCGCCCCATCGATGACAAGCCGGCTCTCACTCTGAATTTTTCCAAACATGCTCCCGGCCAAAAATTCCGTGGCTACACGAAGCTGTCCTTGAACAATTCGGTGCAGGACGCCTCGTATCTTTGCGAGGCCATCACACGCGAATTGTTTCAGGAAGCCGGTGTTCCCGCTCCCCAAGCCAGTCATGCGACGGTGATTCTCAATAATCGTGATTTGGGGTTCTATGTGCTTGCGGAAGGCTACGGGAAAACGTTCCTGAAACGGCATTTCAAAAACACGAAGGGCAATCTCTACGACAGCGGCTTCTGCCAGGAAGTGACCCAGAATTTGAGTGTCAATTCGGGTGAAAATCCAGACGACAAAAGCGACCTCAAGAACCTCGTCCAAGCCGCTTCGATCCCTGATTTGACCAATCGATGGATCAAACTCAACGCCAGGCTGGACATGGACCGGTTCCTGAGTTTTCTCGCCATGGAAGTCCTGACCTGCCACTGGGACGGCTACTCCCTGAATCGAAATAATTACAGGGTGTTTCATGACTTGGAATCCGATCAAATGATCTTCATGCCGCACGGCACGGACCAGATGTTCGGAGCCAATCGCTCGTCCCCCACGAGTCCGATCCTGCCTTCCATGCGAGGCGTGGTGGCGCGCGCGGTCATGGCTACTCCCCAAGGCCGGAAGGCCTATATCGGCCGCGTGACCGAGTTGAGCACCAACGTGTTTGTTGCCGAACGAATCACCGCCCGTGTCCGAGAAATCTCAAGCCGAATCCGGCCCACGCTGGCCGCTTACGGAACACACTATGCGAACGAACACGATGCTCAAGTCAGCTATCTCTGCCAGAGGATCACGGAGCGTGCGGGCAGCATTGCCGCGCAACTGGCAAGCTTGAAGGAAGTCGCCTTGGTTCCCGCGCAAGGCCCCGGCTATCTGAAGAACTGGCGTCCACACGTCACGGAAGCCGATCGGGGACGAATAGAGTTGGGCAAAATCAAGGAAGATGAAAAGTCCCTTCTGCACATCAAGTCAAACCGCGGCGGTTCCGCCTCGTGGCGAACTCGTGTCGCCTTGGAGCCGGGCCGATACTGGTTTGAGGGCCGCGCGCGAACCAAATCCGTCGGCAGCGACGGCCTCGTCGGATTGAGGATTTCCGGTGTGCAGACCGTGGGGCAGCAAATCCCCGAGGGCCAGTGGGTCCTCCTCAAGTTTCCCATTGATGTCAGCGAGCCCCTCAGCGAAGTGGATCTCGTTTGCGAGCTTCGAGGTTCGAGAGCCGAGGCGTGGTTCGACGAAGACTCTCTCCGGGTGAGCCGCAGATGAACTGTTTCTCACCACGCCGGCCCAACGTCGAAAGGCGCATGGTTAAGTTGCCCCGATGGGCCGCGTTGACGTGGTTGGTGTCGATCCTCGGGTGTGGGGCGGCCGTTGGGGGTGGGGACATTCCGCGGCTTCTCTCCTTCGCAACACCCTCCCAGGGGCGGCAGATTCTTGGGAGTTCAGATGATTTCGTGGCGAGGTTGAGCTCCTTTGACCGATCTGCTCGATTGAAAACCGATCAGCCTGTTTCGGAGGAGGAATTCCTCAAGTTCACGGCGCAAAGCGTCCTGCCGTGGGAGCCATCCGAAGTGGATCAGATCCAGTCGCTTTACCGGGAGATGCATTCAGCGCTCCTTGATTTAAAAGTGCGGCTTCCAAGAGTTGTTTATATTGTGAAAACCACGGGACTCGAGGAAGGAGAAGCCGCCTACACGAGAACCAACGCGATCGTGTTTCCAAGGCAGAAACTCAGGAATGGAATTGGTCGTGAACTGCTCGCGCACGAACTGTTTCATGTGTTGTCCCGGCATGATCCTGATTTGAGGGATAAACTTTACCGTTCCATTGGCTTCCAGCACTGCGGTGAAGTGCCGTTTCCCGCATCGCTGGCCGCCCGGAAAATCACGAATCCGGATGCCCCTGTGAATCAGCACGCCATCCAAGTTCGGGCCGAGGGCGAGAAATTGTGGGCCATGCCGATCCTGTTCTCACGATCCGAATCTTACGATGTTTCGAAGGGTGGCCGATTCTTTGATTATCTCGAAGTGCGCTTCATGCTGGTTTCAAAGGAGCCATCACTTAAGAACTTCAATTCCCTCCACTTTCCGGCAGTTCCCGTGTTGTTCAAAAAAGACCAGGTTTCAGGGTTTTTTGAGCAAATCGGGCGCAACACACAATATATCATCCACCCAGAGGAAATACTGGCTGACAACTTCATGATCCTCGTGACGGGGAAAAAGGACGTGCCCTCGCCTGAAGTGTTGGAACGGATGAAGCCAGTCTTCCTGGGCAACTGACTTCCGGATGGACTCCCGAGGTTTGCGAGGGGCGCAGTGTGGGGCGCAAACCGCGCTTGCCCTCGGGAACATGATCCGGTACGACAGGGGGGCGCGCCGACATGATACAGTATCTTCAACTTCTCCGAACCGTTTTGGAACAAGGGAAGTTCAAGCCCGACCGGACAGGCACGGGAACTTACTCCATTTTTGGCGCTCAAGCCCGTTTCTCCTTGCGGGAAGGATTTCCTCTCCTGACGACCAAGAGAGTGCACTTAAAATCCATCATCCACGAGTTGCTGTGGTTTTTGCGCGGAGACACGAATGTGCGCTACTTGAACGAAAACGGTGTCACCATTTGGAACGAATGGGCGGACGATGAAGGCAATCTGGGGCGTGTTTACGGAGCTCAATGGAGGGACTGGAAAACGGCGGATGGGCGGTCCATCGACCAAATCAGCCAGGTCATCGATCAAATCCGCACGAATCCATCGAGCCGCCGATTGATCGTGAGCGCATGGAACGTCGGGGAAATCGACTCCATGAGGCTTCCTCCCTGTCATGCGATGTTTCAGTTTTTCGTCTTGGACGGCGAGTTGAGTTGCCAATTATATCAGCGCAGCGCCGACTTGTTCCTTGGGGTGCCGTTCAACATCGCTTCCTATGCTCTTCTGACGATGATGGTGGCTCAGGTATGCGGACTTAAGCCCGGCGATTTCGTGCACACTTTCGGTGATTTGCATCTTTACGCCAACCATGTCGATCAAGCCCGTTTGCAACTGTCTCGCACGCCGCTGCCTCCGCCGCTGATGACGTTGAATCCGCTGGTTCGGGAGATTTCCGAATTCCGATTCGAGGATTTCTCTCTTACAGGGTATGATCCGCACCCGGGAATCAAGGCTCCAATCGCCGTCTGACGAGGGTCGCCTGCCATGTGTCACAAGGCTGAGGCCCGTTTCACTTTGAAGCATTTCAATGCCATCGCGGCGATGTCGAAGAATCGTGTGATCGGAAACGGCGCTTCGATTCCATGGCATCTGCCGGATGACTTTCGATGGTTCCGGGAAAAGACGACGGGGCACGTACTCGTGATGGGTCGAAAAACTTTCGAATCCATCGGGCGCGCTCTCCCGGGACGAAAAACGATCGTGTTGAGTCGATCGGGGTTCTCCCACCCGGGAATTGAGGTGAGGCCGAGCCTGGGATCAATCCATCCCGACGACGAGCCCGGAACGGTGTTCATATGCGGCGGCGGCGAAGTTTATCGGGAGGCGCTGCCGCTTTGTTTTGATCTCTTCCTCACGGTGGTCAAACGCGATGTTGCCGGAGACGTTTTATTCCCGGAGTTCGAGCACGTCTTCGAGCGCCTCGAAACGCTGCGGAGCTCGGCTGACTTCGACATTTTCCATTATCGCAACCGCCAGCTGGCGGACTGAGCGAGTCAATCCGCAAGAGTCGCTGAGTATGTCTGAAATGCTGAAATCCTCCGGGGCCATGGGGGCGGCCACCATGCTCAGCCGGATTCTCGGCATGTTTCGAGTCATGGTTTATGCGCGATTCATGGGCGACGGTCCGGTCGCGAGCGCGTTTACGGTGGCGTTCATGATCCCCAATCTCTTTCGCCGGCTCCTGGGCGAAGGCGCCCTCACGGCCGCGTTCATCCCTATATTCAAGGAGAAAGAGAGGAAGGAGGGGGATGAGGAAATGTGGCGGGCGGCAAACGCGGTCATCTGCGGCGTGGCGCTTGCGACCCTGGCTTTGTCCTGTCTCGCGGTGCTTGGGATCGGACTTGGGCTGGCCGCAATTCCTTTTTCGTGGAAGACCTATCTGACGCTGGACCTGCTGCGGGTGATGTTTCCTTATGTCGTCCTGGTTTGCCTGGCGGCGGTTTTCATGGCGATGCTGAACGCCCGCGGCCACTTTTTCATACCTGCCATGGGGGCGACCTTGTTGAACGTCGTGATGATCGCGACGGTTCTGTTCTGGGCGCCGCGATTCGGAGCGACTCTTGCCACTCAGATTTTCGCTCTTGCTTACGGGGTCTTGATCGCGGGAGTCGCGCAGGCGGCATTTCAAGTGCCGACCTTGTTCAAGGAAGGATTTCGATTTGAATGGGTGCCTCCTTGGGGGAATCCCACGGTGCGCGAAGTGGTCAAGCGTATGGCTCCGGGGACCTTGGGGGTTGCGGCGTTCCAAATTAATGTGCTGGTCACTCAAGGTGTGGCGCTGCAAATCAACGATACCATCAATGCTTCTTTCGATTATGCGGTGCGATTGATGGAGCTGCCCCAGGGAGTTTTCGGGATATCGCTCGCGACCTACTTGCTGCCGGCCTTGTCGGGGCTCGCGGCCAAAAACGACTACAAGGAGTTCTGCAAGGTTTACAAGCAAGGCTTTGGTTATTTGCTGTTCGTGAATCTCCTGGCCTCCGTTCTGTTGGTGATCCTGGCGGAACCCATCGTTCGCTTGCTGTTTCAGCGCGGCGCCTTCGATTCCGCGGCGACGGAGCGCGCCGCGTTCGCCTTAGCCTGCTTGGCCCCCGGCCTGGCGGCTTTCTCCGCGGTGAACATCAGCGCCCGCGCGTTTTACGCGTTAGGTGACACGATGACTCCCATGCGCATCAGCGCGGTTTGTTTCGCGCTCAATTTGGTGGTGGCCCTTTGGTTGGTGGGGCCATTCCAGCAGGGCGGCTTGGGCGTGGCGAACACGGTGAGCGCTTTCGCAAATATCGCCCTGCTGATGTACGCCCTGAGACGCAAGCTCAGAGGGCTCCAGTTGAAGGAATTGCTCCCCGACTCGGCCGCGATGGCAGGGGCTTGCGTCGTCGCGGGCGGCGTGGCCTGGGTGAGTCTCAAGTTATGGCAGTCGAATCTGGGGCACGCGTCTCTCGTCTTAAGAACCGGCGAAGTCTTTTTCCCCATTCTGCTCGCCTCCGCCGCCTACTTGGGTATTGCTCGATGGCAAAGAGTACAGGCGGCTGACGATGTGTGGCAATTGATCAGCAAGAAGCTGTCGGCGACGGAGCCGAGGGATCCGGGATCCATAAAGTAGAATCCCGGCAAACTTGTCCGAAGTTGGGGCTCGGGGCTGAGCCGCTGGTTGTTGAAGAAACAATGAATTATGGCAGAAGGCAAGAAGCACGTTTACGACGAGAGCAAGATCAAAACGCTTTCCTCGCTGGAGCACATTCGCCTCCGCACGGGGATGTACATCGGGCGGATTGGGGACGGCTCGCATTACGACGACGGGTGTTACGTGCTGCTCAAGGAGGTTGTCGATAATGCCGTCGACGAGTTCATCATGGGGCATGGGCGGGAGGTGCGGATCCAGTTTGAGCAGGGATCCATCACCGTTCGCGATTTTGGCCGGGGCATCCCATTGGGAAAGGTGGTTGAGTGTGTCTCGCAGATCAACACCGGAGCGAAATATAACGATGACGTGTTCCAGTTCAGCGTGGGGTTGAATGGAGTTGGAACCAAGGCCGTCAACGCGTTGTCGAAAACGTTCCTGGTGCGGAGTTTTCGGGGCGGCGAGTTCAAGGAAGCTCATTTCAAGCAGGGCCGGCTGGCTGGGGAAAAATCTGGCAAAGCCCCCGGCGAACCCGATGGCACACTGGTGCGATTCGAGCCGGATCCGGAGATTTTCAAGAAGTACGAGTATCGCGATGAATTCGTGGAGCGCCGGCTCCGGCATTACAGCTATTTGAACAGCGGGTTGAAGCTGCGATTCAACGACAAAACTTTTCACTCCAAGCACGGACTGCTCGACTTGGTCATGGAGGACTTGGCAAGCGACCATAGCGAACCGATTTATCCGCCGCTTCATTACACGAGCAAGACGCTTGAGTTTTGTTTCGCGCACACCAACAGCCGGTTTGGGGAAACGGTGTATTCGTTCGTCAATGGCCAGTTCACGAGCGACGGGGGGACGCATCTGAGCGCTTTTCGCGAGGGAGTGCTCAAGGCGGTCAATGAGTATTCGAAGGGGAAGTTTGAGGGAGAAGACGTCCGTGAAAGCATCATCGCCGCCGTCGCCATTCGGCTCCAGGATCCGATGTTCGAATCGCAGACCAAGAACAAGCTCGGAAACACCGAGATCCGGGTGGAGCTGGTCAACCAGGTTCGGGAAGAATTGCTCCGATTTTTTAACCGCAACAAGGAGATCGCCGCGCAGATCGTCGCCAAGGCGACGGAGACACAGCAGCTTCGGAAGGAGCTCCAGGAGGTCAAGAAGCTCGCCCGGGAGCGGGCACGGGCCGCTTCCATACGCGTCCCCCAGCTCAAGGATTGCAAGACCCATTTCGACCGGCCGCGCGGCAAAGGAAAGGGCTCGATGATTTTCATCACCGAAGGCCAGTCCGCCGCAGGATCGATCGTGAGCTGCCGCGACGTGAATTTCCAAGCCATCTTCACGCTCAAGGGAAAGCCCCTCAACGTGTGGGATCTCAAGCGCGACATCGTTTACAAGAACGACGAAATGTACAACCTGATGAGGAGCCTCAACATCGAAGACAACATGGACGGGTTGCGCTACGAGAAAGTCATCCTGGCCACGGACGCGGATGTGGATGGCCTGCACATCCGGAATCTGATGATCACTTATTTCCTTAAGTTTTTCGAGCCGGTCGTTCAAGCGGGCCATCTCTACTTGCTCGAAACTCCGCTCTTTCGGGTGCGCAACAAGGACAAGACCATGTACTGTTACTCCGAAGGGGAGCGCGACCAAGCCGCCGAAGCCCTCGGTCGAAACGCCGAGATCACGCGATTCAAAGGGCTCGGCGAGATTTCGCCGAACGAATTCAAACAGTTTATCGGAAAGCAAATGCGCCTAAGCCAGGTGGAATATGCGGCCAAAGCGGACACGAACCAAATACTTGGATTCTACATGGGGAAAAACACCCCGGAGCGAAAAGACTACATCATGCGACATTTGAAAGTGCCGGTGGAGGAATAGTAGCATGAGGCAAGGTGGGGGTTCGTGCCACCTGCCAACGATCCACTGACCCAAGGCGCTTCCGTGGCTTCGAGTGTCGCTATGGCCAGCCGTGAAGCTCGAAGGTTCGGACTCGCGCTGCCGGGTTCACCCGCTGCGGACTGCAAGTCCGCGATCGGAGTCGGCATGCTTTTACCAACAACTTCGAGATGCACTGTACGGCCAGTCGCCGACTCCGAGCCGCCTCAGAATTTATTCGCCTTGTAGGCTCCCATTTCTGGAGCTTCCGGGTTGACTTCCGGTCCGAAGTAGCGGAGGCAGACCAGGGGCTCGGTTTCGCTGGTGTTTTCGAATGTCACTCCTTCTTTCGCCCCCGCTTCCGTGCAGAAGTATTCATCCTCCGTCAGTTCCGTGAACCGGATGAGTTTGGGACTGTTAAGGGGTTTGCCGTTGATTTTGCCGGTTCCTTGAACGCAGATCAGGCCGTAGGCGCCTTTGTCCTGGATCTTGCATTGCGCGCCCGGATCGACCGTCAGCTCTTTGGCGGTGAACAATTGCGCGCCCGCGATCTTGCCGTAGACAATCCAGCGATCCACAAAACCGGAGGATCGGGTGTCCGCGGCCGGGATAGGTTCCAAGTAATGGTTATCCTTGAAGTTTTCGTCTGTGTTGCCCTCCCAATCCAGTTGGTTGACGATGAAATCCAGGTCCTGGTGTTTCTGTTTGGGCATGTCCTTCACAAGGAGAGACCAAGGCACTTCGCGTCCTTCGACGAGCGATTGGTACATGCCGAACACATCCGATCCCCACTGCGGCTCGTAGGTGCATAGGGAGCCGGGCGCGTGGAGGATGCAAGGTGGAATCAGCCAGCCGGTTCCCGCTTTCAAGCGGTAGGCGCGGCTTAGATCCAGGATGCCGTTGTCGCCTTTGTTCCAGTTTTCAAGGCACCTCCGGACCTGCGCCTTGGTCGTGCCCGGCTCCAGCCCCATGAACGTGTAGGGAAAGTTGTTGCCCACGTTGTTGTGCTGGGGCGGAAAATAGTAGGACTCGGGCTTGCCTTCCTGGCCGACCAGTTTCGCTTGCTTCGAGTTTTGGTGCATGTGGTGCGGAATAGGCCCCATGTTGTCGAAAAATTTGGAATACACCGGCCATTTCTTATATTTATTCCAAATCCTCTTCCCGATGAGATCGGCGCCGCATTCCGCGACGGCATCGGCCAGGGTGAATCGGTTTCCAGAAGCGACCACATAGCTGAGACCCTCGTCCGGCGTGCGATTCTCGTTCGCCGCGGGCGTGGTGGAGGCAAACCAGCGCTCGTCGATGCCGCCGCGATTCAACCCGTAGGCGTAGAGGTCGTCTGGATGGAGTTTGAGGCGTTTTCCGGGTTGCAGAAACGAGCGTGGAACCCAGCAGGGAGCCAGCCGCAGCAGTCCGTCCGTCTCCTCCAGGGCGGCTTCGACCAGGCTTTTGATGTTGGAAGTGACGGTCTTCAGGGAAGTGATATGGGTGGTGCTCATGTTTCTGAACCAAATTCATGCCCGTTTCCCGCTGCCTGAGTCAAGCGGAGAAGCGGATTGATCAAGATCCAAAAATACCCAAGAGCCTTCGGGAAGGCGTGCCAGATCGTAGGCGCCAAATCGGCTGCGGTGAAGACGAGTGACGTTGCGGCCGACGGCTGCAAACATGCGTTTGACCTGGTGAAATCTTCCTTCCACGAGAGTGAGGCGGGCTTGGCGCGGCCCCAGGATCTCCAGCGTCGCGGGCAGGCACGGAGCGGCTTCGCCCTCAAGCGTCAACTGGCCCGAGGCGAAGAGTGGAACCATGTTAGGGTCCAGGACCGAATCCACTGTGATTTCGTACACTTTCGGAACCTTGTGTTTGGGTGAAGTCCATCGCTGAACCAGGGCTCCTTGGTCGGTGAGCAATAGCGCTCCCGTGGTATCCTTGTCGAGACGGCCCACACTGGTGACCGGGGGGTGCCTGCGGCGCCATCGCTGGGGAAGGAGATCGTAGATCGTCGTCCCTTCGGCAGTTTCATGGGTGCAGACGCACCCTGGCGGTTTGTGGTAAAGGGCCAGCACACCTTCAGGCGCTTCCAAGGCTTCCCCGTCCACCAGCACTTGGGAAGAAAGCACTTTAGTGTCCTCGGATCTTGGAGTTTTTCCCTCGACGGTCACCCGGCCTTCTCTCAGCCAGCGCCGGGCTTCGCTTCGGCTGCAATACCCGCACGAGGAAAGGATCTGATCCAAACGTCTCAGTTTCATGCGAAGTGGAGCGGGCTCCTTTTCCGGCGCATCCTCGTCCGATCCAGTCCGTTGTATTTCGAACCCGGCATGTGGATCACTTGGTCCCTCTCTTGATCAATTCCTCAAGTTGAGCCGCTCTCTCGGGGTTGGTCTCGGCGACGTTGTGGCGTTCACCGGGATCGCTTCTCAAGTCGTACAGCTCGATCGGCGCGAGGCCGCCGCGCCGCACTCCTTTCCAGGGCCCCGATCGGACGGCGTGGACGAGATTCGTTCCGTTCTGGAGTTGCCAAAGAAGGGGGCCTCGATCTCGAACCTTTTCTCCACGCAGATCAGGCAGGAGTGAAGCGCCGAGACCCTCCGGAGGGGCGCTCATGTTGGCGATTTCCACGACCGTTGGAACGAGATCCCAGACCGCCGCGGGGTTTGAACTCACGCGGTTGGTTTGGAATCGTCCAGGCCAGTGCGCAATGAGCGGTACTCGAATGTTTCCTTCGGACAAATCGCCGCCGTCCCAGCGAAAGGATCCCGTGCTCTGGAACAAGTCAGCCTGATTCTTTTCAACATCCAGGGGTCCGTGGTCGCTGATAAAGAAAACCGCCGTGTGTTGGTCTATCCGCAATTCCTTGAGCTGCGCCAGCAAGGCTCCGACATTGCTGTCCATCCGAGTGATCATCGCTGCCGTGCTTTTATTTTTTGCCGGCCATTTCTCTCCTCCATACGGAGCGTTGCTCGCCAGGCCGGTTTCCGGATCAGGGTTGGAGAAGGACAACAGGAGAAAGAACGGTTTTTTAGCATTCAACCGAACGAAATTCAGAGCTGCCTGGATAAAGAAATCGTTGGCGTAGACCGCCTTGGCGCCGCTCTCGTTCTTCGGAATCCCGACTTTGATATCGTTGCGCCAAAGAAATTTTGGGTAGGCTTCCAAGGCGTGGGAGGGGTCTAAAAACCCGAACCATTCATCAAATCCCTTTTGCGTGGGAGCGGTCCCCGAATCCTTGCTCCCGATCAGCCAGGTTCCGAAAACCGCTGTGGAATATCCGGCCTGTTTCAGCATCGACGCCATGGTCCAATCTTTGGCCTTCAGATGTGGAGTGTGGATGTCGTTGGTGGACGCGCGGGGGGCGCGGCGCCCTGTCAGCAGGCAGTAGCGTGATTCCCGACATGTGGCGCCGCCGGCGTAGTAATCGGCAAACCTCACCCCTTCCGCGGCCATCCTGTCTAAGTTGGGAGTCTTGATAAGCTTTTGTCCGTAGCAGCCCAGGTGGCCAAAGCCCAGGCCTTCGGCAACCACGAGAATGACGTTTGGGGCCCGCGGAAGAACAATCGGAAGCCGTCTGGGGCGTTCCGCGGGCAGGGCTGGACCCGTCAGCATGCAGCAGAAGACCAAAACACAACCCCAGTTTGCGGCTGTTCGCCGCATTGGGCGCCGTTTGATTAGAGAGAGCGCTTGAGACGGCATGTATCAATGTAACATCGGCTGGGGATTTGGGAGAAGAATGAGCCGCGCGTCCAAGTCGAGGAAGAAGTCGAGGCGCCGGTCGGTTTCGTTCTCGTCGATCCCGCGAGCCATGAGCAAATACGTCGCGTAATGATTCCCCTCGGACTCCACCAATCCGCCGTAGAATTCGGCCAGCTCGGGATCCTCTTCCGTGAGCACGCGGCTGAGAATCTGGAACTTCTCGCAACTGCGTCCTTCCACAAGGGCGCAACAAATCAGGTGATCGATCACCTGTTGGCGCACTCCATGCCGCACCGAACGCATGATGCCACTGATCCAAGGGCTCGGATGCGGCTGGCCGAATGGGATCCCGCGGCGCTTTAAAAGATTCAGCACCAGCTGGAAATGCTCCAATTCCTCGATGGCGATCGCGTTCAATTCCTCCACCTTGGGATAGAGCTGGTGATATTTTTCCAAGTTCAGCGCGGTGGTCGCGGCCTTGCGCTCCAGATGAGCATGATCCACCAGCACCTCTGGCAGGTTGGCTTTGATGCGGGGGAGCCAACCGACGGGAATTCTTTCACGAAACAACAGCATGACTCGGCCCACTTAACGCTGACTTTTCCGGGCTTTTCAACCTTGAAACGGCAGTTGCCCATGGCGAATCTTCGCAAGATCCTGGCGATAAAATCTTTCCGAATCACTCACCAGATCCACAAGGGATATGCCTCCCTCTTCGTCAAGCCTTTCTCATCCAGGCTTTTGCAAATCTTCAATATGTTCAACTACCATTTCAAGGTTCAACGTGGAAACGCCGCTTGGGACGGGCGAGGAGCCACCCGATTCTCCGGCTCCAGCTCATTCCTGCGGCAGCAGGGATTTGTCCGGCTTGCGGGCAAATGCGATCAAATCCGCCATGTCCTGCTCGCTCAATCCTTGCTCCAGACCCTCGGGCATGAGCGATTTGCCTGTAGCCTTCAAGTTTTTGATTTGGGCCCTCGGAATCACCAAGTCCGGGGATCCCGCCAAACGGAGGGTGACCGAGGCCGGCGTTTCATCTTCCATCAAGGCCGTGTAATGCTCCCCGGATATGGTTGTGACAGCGTAGGCCAGGTAGTCCGGGTTCGACTGGCGGTTCGGATCGAGAATATCCGACAGGAGTGTCTCCTTGGAGTGGCCCGCGACGCCTGTCAGGTCGGGACCTACGCGGCTCCCCCGGTCTTGGACTTTATGGCAGGGCAAGCATCGAGCCGCGAACAGAGCCGCGCCTCTGAGGGCTTCCGGCTCCAGGACCAGGGCGGCTTGAAACTTCTTGATCACGCTCTCGCGATCGGTAGAGGCGAGGTTCGAAAGCCATTTCGCGGCCCGCGTTCTCAAGGCCGCATCGTCTATATTCAGCAAGGCCTGTCTGGAGGCCGGATCGATTTCCAAGGGTTGAATGATGCTACCTTCCAATCCGCCCACCAGCGCGGCGGCGAGCGAGCGGTCGCGCGACCCGGTGATGACGATTTGGCGGCGAACATTCCTCGGCCATTCGTTCCAGCCCTCCACAAGAGCGCGGGAAATCGCTTCATTGGTGATGGAGAGCAAGGATCCCAGAGCTTGGAGTCGGATG
Source organism: Verrucomicrobiales bacterium (assembly GCA_005805305.1). GTDB lineage: Bacteria > Verrucomicrobiota > Verrucomicrobiia > Limisphaerales > F1-80-MAGS106 > F1-80-MAGS106. The sequence continues at coordinate 2,592 of SYMW01000177.1, read as the reverse complement.
CCAGCATCGTGAGCAGGCTTCAGCAGAGAGAGCAGCGTGTTCGTGACGAACGGGGGCCGCGCGTCCCCAAGAAACCGAATCCAACGCAGGCGGGCAGTCTTGGAGATGGCGTCGTTCGTTGCTTGTCCGACCGCCGTGAGAGTGAATTTCTGAATAGCCTGGTCGAGATTCAGCGTCGGCGCTCCGGAAGACTCGGGCAGCGCCGCTCCAGGGCGACTTAGCTTTCGGCGGCCATCCAACAATCCGGCGAGGATGGCGGCTTGCGCGTCCCGAGGCAGATTCTCCGCCGCGGACAGGTGCTTCAAGATCACGGGGGTTGATTCATGGGCTCCGACGAGCGCGGCGAGTAGATCCATGAACGCCAACTCTTGCTCCGTGACTTCTTGAGGAATCAGCTTGGAGTATCCGTCCAGCAGAAGGCCGGTTTGGTCGCCGGAACTGCTGGCGATCGCTAGGGCATGCCAGGAATTGGTCGCGTCGCGCCGGGCCAGGGCCACGAGAGCTTGAAGTTGGTCGGCGCCATTCCAAGCCCCCAGCGCGAGAGCCAGCCGAAGGCGCACGCGCGCATCCACATCGTTGGTCAGGGAAACCACCGCGGCTCGGAGAGCGCTTGTCATTTCTTGAGTCGCGTTCCCCGGGGTTGGTCGGAGCCTCGGCTCGGCGGCTCGTATTGCTTGCTCACGAATTGCTGGCCTTTCATCTTGAAGCGCTTCGAGAATGGTTTCCAGGTTGAGCGCGTCCAGGCCTTCGAGAGTCCAGAGGGCGTGCATGCGGGCTGTGTGTTTGGAGGCTTGCCGAGCCAGAATCTGCAGGGTGGGAACCGCGCCGGGGAAGCGCCGCTCCAGGAGCAGGCGCTGAGCGGTCAATCGCCACCACGCGTTCTCGTGGCTCAGCGCGGACAACAAGCCCGCCAGGTTCGCTTGCGATAGCTTCGGCGGCGCGGTTTTGACGCGCTCGCGCGCCTCGCGGATGCGCCAGATTCGGCCATGCTCGGCCCCGGTCCTCCAGTCCACTTTGTCGATCAGGCTTTTGTCGTGGACGTAATCCGGATGCTCGACCCATTGGCGGTAGAAGTCCGCCACGTAGAGAGCGCCGTCGGGCCCTGTCGCCAGGTTCACAGGATGGAACCAGGTGTCTTTCGAGGCGAGAAATTCGACGCCGGCCTCCGCGCGTTCCGCGACAAAAGTAGGCCCGTCCGTTCTCAGGACGCGGCGGTGAACGAGATTTCTGAGGGGCTCGCAGACGAAGGCATTGCCACGATACGCGGCTCCGAGCCCCCCTGCGCGCAAAATAGCAAGCCCGCAGCTTGCGTTGAAGAACCCGGCGGGCTCTTCGTTAAAAATCCTCGGGAGCGGGCTGATTTGGAACACCTGTTTATCGTCGTCGGCGGGAAAAACATCCCAAAGCACTTCCCGAGCCCCCAAGCTCGGCTGTCGCGCCAAGTAGGATTCCGGGAATACTTCGTGACGGATCGGGATGGTGTTCCAGGAGAGGAAGCGGCTCCCCGCGTCGTCCTCGCCATGTCCAAATTGGCTGCGGCCCGCCAACACTTCCATTTGGAGCGTCTCGGGCCGGAATCTGAAATCACGACCCCGCAAGGAAAGCGCACTGACCGGCGCACCGCGGGCGATCTCGGAGGCGCTCCAACGAAGCTCGCCGTCGCTCCGCCCATTGGCTCCGTAGATCCAATTGTCGTGTCCCCAAAACAAACCATTGGCGCGCAGTTGCTGATTTCCTTGGCCCAACCCTGTGAGCAGCACCTGGCGTTCATCGGCGTGGCCGTCGCCGTCCAAGTCCTTGAGAAACACGATGTCCGGCGCGGCCGTGACCAGCACGCCGCCGTTCCATGGGAGCACGCTATTGGGATAAGGAAGTTGATCGGCGAACACCGTGGATCGTTCGTACAACCCATTCCCGTCGCGGTCCTCCAGCATGCGGATGGCCCCTTTCCCGGTCCCTTTCGGGTAATCACGCATTTCCGCCACGAAGAGCCGCCCGTCTGGATCCCACGCCATCGCGACCGGGCTGACCACATCCGGTTCGGCGGCGACTAGTTCGATGATGAGGCCAGGATCCGCGAGCGCGAACGATTTCCTCTCGGATTCAACGGAAAGGGGGCCGGGGGACGAAGTCGCGGCGAAACCCGCTGGGGCGGAGTCGCGCATCCCGCCCAGGAGCAATCCGACGGCTAATGCCGCGGCCAAACGAGCTCCTATTCGGTGGCGCGCGGGCGCCCACCCAGAGGGCCAGCCGGGTTCTTGAACGCACGGTGATGGCATGTGCTCGAGGGTGCCAAGGATTTTGCCGAAATGCGACATCAACTTCGAGCCGCCAAGCTCGCGTGCCCTGGCAACCCTCTCTGAGAGTTCCGCACGAGTGGGTGTCTAAAGGGTGCGCGACGGCGCGTCCTGGTTGGCGGCGGCGTTTTGATCTCGTTTTCAGGTCCTTGGACGCATGCCTATCCGGTTCATTGCCAAACAACTGAAGCTGACATCAGCTTTACTGCGCGGGCTGCAAAGACATCATCACGCCGGGTGGACCCACTCGCCGTTGTAGAGCGTTGCGTAGGTGGGTGGCACGGCGTGCGCCGCG